>DLUI01000024.1 GCA_002742695.1 Sulfuricurvum kujiense
CCCAGAGCGGCTATCGCACCGGCAATAAAAAGATATTCGGGAGCGTATTGATAGACGATTCCAGCTCCCAATGCCCCCACAAATCCCCCCAAACCGTATGAAATACCGAAGAAAAATTGCTGTGCTAAGCGGCGGGCTTTATAAAGAGAAAAGAGGACACTGATAGCCGCGGTATGAAAGAGGGCAAAACTGAACGCGTGAAGGCTCTGAGAGGCAAATAAAATGGCTAAGGAGTTAGGGAATAAGGCAACCAATACCCATCGCAGTGCCGTGATGAGCGCAGTAATCCATAACAGTGTATAGAGATTTCGGCGCAGCAGATTCCCTTGAAAATAGAACATGATAATTTCGGCAATAACCCCAAAGCTCCATAGCCATACGGTGGTATCCAGTGAGACGCCATGATCGGTTGTATAGATGGTAAAAAAGTTATAAAAAGGGCCGAAGCTCACCTGCATCAGGAAAAATCCGATCCACAGCGGGATATGGCTAAAGATAGAGAAACGGCACTCCTCGTGTGATGCAGCACATTCATTAGAAGGGGTATGGCGTTCTTTGTAACCGATCAATGCTCCAAACATCAGTGTTATGACTGCCATGAGGATGAGAAAGATGATCCCGATATAGGGTGAACTGAGGAATTTCACTAAAACCAGTGCAATAGCGATAAATCCGAGTGAACCGAAGAGGCGAATTCTTCCATAGCGCTCTTTGCCGATCCTCTCCAGAGAAATAACCTCGATATAAGGGAGAATAAGGGCTAGTCCTATTCCAAAGAGGATATTGACGAAAAGCAGAGGCCAAAACTGCTTCAGTGCGGGATAAAATCCTGCCGCACCTAATCCCATAAGAATAAGAGCGGAAAAAAATGTTTTTTGGCTCAGCCTGAACCCTCTGAGAAAAAGAAACGGTATCGCAAACCGTACCAGCGGAGCGGAGGCAAAAATAACACCGATAGCCGCAGGCTCATACCCTACCATGGAGAGTATCTTGGGGACAAAAATAACATGAACCCCAATAAGGGCAAAATAGAAAAAATAGAAAAAGGCGATTAACACGCTCATGTTAGGGGACGCGGATGACAGCGGTGCCGCTGATGAGGTCGTGCAACGTCCGTTTGTCTTTTCGAAACAGCCCGATAAAAAATCCGATCACAGTAATAAAAGAGAGAAAATAACCGATAAAACGGAGGGTTAGTTTCCAATAAGGGGCATTTTCAAGTGTTTTGACATCTACGACACGCGTACGGGCAAGCTTTTTCCCCGGTGTCTGCCCGCTTTTATGCCATAACCAAACGTATGTTATAAGAAAGAGCGCTATTTGGGTAATCGACGCTATCGGATTCGGGGGATTGCTTTGGGCTTTAGGGTCGTGTACTAAGACATCCAGACCGCCTGCCGTATTCATTTGATCATAACCGAAGATCATCATCATAAGGAGCGATATGGGGAGCCCTATCATGAAAATATCGGTTACAAATCCTGCGGCACGAGGCCAAAAAGGGGCAAAAAGTGTTTTGGGTTTTACACGGGTAGATTGTTTTTTTGTTTTTAGGGTTCGCCATCTCATAACAAAATTATAACGTTATTACTATTTGTTTACCAAGTTGATTCATAATACTGGTATCCCAAATGACAGCAGCAAGTCAGTGGGTAACGTTTTTTCATTCATCACTCACTCCTTAAGTTTCAAAGTTCAAAGTTCCGGCGTTCATCCTTCTCGCCGGAATCCTCCTTTAAAAATCCTGACTATATTAACGTTTCAATCCGATAAGAGTTTCTAGCAGCGTATCTGAAGTGGTAATTGTTTTACCGTTGGCTTGATATCCGCGCTGGATAATGATCAATTGTGTCAGCGATTTAGATAAATCGACGTTGGAAGCTTCAAGCGCAGAGGATTGCATAAATCCACGTCCTGCCGTAGCCGCCGTACCGATAATCGGATCCCCTGAGTTGGCAGATTGGAGATAAACGTTTCCGCCATCACTCACTAACCCCTCGTTATTCGAAAACTTTGCCATCCCGATTTGCGCCAAACCGAAAGAACGCCCGTTAGAGAAAGATCCTACTAACGTACCGCTTTGGTCAATTCGGATACCGACTAAATCCCCTCCAGGGTAACCGTCTTGGCTGATACCGCTGGTTCCTGATGGATTATCAAAACTGGTCATACCGTCAAATGAGTTGATCGTACCGAAATTCAAATCGATCGTTTGATTCGGAGCCGAACCGTTATTGGCAGTATAGGTAAGACTCGGAATCGTTGCGAGGGCAAGTGCTCCTGTGTTCGTAAAACTGATACGTCCTGCATCTAAATTTGTAAGTTCATTTTTATTGATTGTTCCGCCGATATCTCCCGGTGAGGGGACACTGACTTCATAAACCCACTCTGTCCCTCCGCTGGAGTTGAGAGCCGTTTTACGGAAATCGAGTCGAAGGGTATGTTTGGTTCCAAGGGAGTCGAACACATCGATACTCGCCGAGTGAGTAGCGGCATTAAACGATTGGCTCAATCGTGAGATGCTTGAACCGGTGGTTAAGGTTCCTGATAAGGTTTGGAAGTTTTGGGTAAATCGGGTATTTTCAGTGACCCCAGCCGAAGTTAATCCCGTGACGGCGAGACGAAGATCGTATTCATCGACTCCGGCACTACCGGGATTTTTGATCTCAAATTGCCCTTTGGCATTAATCTCGACAGTAATAGCAGATTCTGTTAAGACGTTATCATTATCTCCGTGATCATCTCCTATGAGACGGGCATCATGCTGCATTTGAGCCCGTAAATCTTCTGTTGATGTGAATTGACGTATAGCGCCGGTTGCAGTGGTTTCACCTATAGGGGTGGCTCCTGCACTAACAAAAGAATATTGAAATGCGGTGATATCGCTTCCACTGGTAAAACCGGTCGCTGCGACATCCGAAGTTACAACCAAGCTAATATTTTTACTGGCGGAGGTTGTCCCACGTGTATTATCATTAGTAAGAATCAAAATAGCCGGATTTGAGGGATCCGGTGCGGCACTCACACCCGTTGTTGCCGTATTCGCATTGATTTTAGCGGCGATCATACTGGTCGCTTGAGCTGCTGTTTCTGTCCCGGCGAATACCAATGACATGGAAACCCCGTTCACGTCAAATGCTAAAGCACCTGCAGCAGGTGCGGCAATCGTATCACTGTAGGTTGCGGGCTGATAGCTCGTCCACATCCCTTGACCGGTTTGGAGATTTAATGCGTTTCCGCTCGCATCAAACAAAACGTTAAAAAATTCAGGGCGATCATCATCCGCAGTGTTGGCTAAACCATCGACACCGGTTGTGTTAAGACTATTAGTATCAAGATTATAAATAGGTTTGAATTGTTCTACTTGATCCCCTGAACTGAGGTTTGCTTTGATCACCACTTCAGTCGTTGATTGTGCCGGAGTCGTTAGCCCCGGCGGGATTTGGATATTAGCGATCGGTGCGGTGGCATCGACAAGACCTGTCGTTTCATCACGTACCCATCCTTGGACAATGAATCCGTTGTTATCGACAAAGTTTCCGGCCGCGTCAAATTTAAAATCCCCCGAACGGCTGTATTTATACGTATTTCCGCCATCAGAACTGACGATGAAAAAACCGTCACCCTGAATCGCGACGTCGGTATTTTTATCGGTATTTTGGATTGATCCTTGCGAGTGGATACGGGTGACGGAACTGACCGTTGTCCCCAAACCGATTTGGACGGCATTTTTACCGCCGATCTGCCCTTGCGGAGCGGTTGCAATCTGGTTGGTTTGTGCTAACAAATCAGAAAAGTTTGCACGCGAATATTTATATCCGATCGTGTTTACGTTAGCAATATTGTTAGATTCAACGTCCATTGCAACCTGATGCGATTGCAAACCGGTAACTCCTGCGAAAAGTGATCGTAACATAATATGTCCTTTATGACAAAGTAAAATTTAAAAGCAAAAATTATTCCAAAAATGACTATCTGCCATGCATTTGCAACGCTTTTTGGATTAACTCATCTCCGGTAGTGATACTCTTGGCATTGGCCTGATAGGCACGCTGCATAATGATCATATCGGTAAGCCCTACATCAAGTCGAACATTGGAATTTTCGAGTTTTCCGCTGTAAACTAATGATCCTGTGACCGTTTCACCGTTTGGATTGCTCCAGAAAAGCGGCTCACCACTGTCGGTTGAAGTTTGAAAGGTGCTATCTCCGGTACGGTTTAGTCCCTGTTCATTTTGAAAGTGATATACCGCTACCCGACCGATAGCGCTTTGGCGTCCATTGGAAAAATCGGCGACGATAATACCGTTGGAGTTAATGCCGTATTTAGTCAGGGTTCCTCCGGATACTCCGTTAGATCGGGATGATCCGGCAGTGGCAACGGCATCGATAGAGATGACTCCGGTAAAACCGGTTCCCAAATCCATAGATACGGGGCTGCCATCGTTATCGATCGAAGCGATATTAAAACTGCTTAGTCCACCTGCTCCGTTAAAAACTGCTTGACCGTTTTTTGTATCATAGAGGATACTTCCGTCGTTCGACGTTACGGTAGCTTCAACATCCCATGTGTACCCATCCCACGGCTGCATCGTTCCATCGGGGTTTTCGACAAAATGCTGATTAAATTCAAGTTTAAGTCGGTTGATATCATTATTGGGACTTACAACATTCGCACTGATGGTTCGTGTTTGATTCTCTCTCCCTAAATTGCCAAAGAACTGAGTTTGGGTTGTCGGCTCAACCGGATAGGCAATACGAGTCGGAAACTCCAGTATCCCTTGGGATGAAACCGATCCAAGAGGGACATCGTCAACCGGATCGGTGACAACAAAAGAACCGATTTCACCATTACCGTAATCAAATGAGCCATTGTAGGAATAATTGCTCAGCATCGTTCCTGTGACGTATTTTCCATCGGTAGTGGTAAGTCGTGCAACGGATGAATTCACATCACCGGCTGTTTTTTGGTACTCATCAAAGACAAAGTTCCCGGCACGCGTATAGTAGGAATCATTTCCCGATACGACACCGAACCAACCGTTCCCGCTGATCGCAAGGTCATTAAAGCGGTCGGTTGAGAGGAGCGTTCCGTTTTGCATTTGTGTCGTCGTTGACTGCAATCGTGATCCTATACCGATATCGTTGGTTGTCGGAGTAGAAGCACCCGCACTTACCAACATATTGGTAAAAAGATCGGTAAATTCAGCGGTTGAACCTTTGAATCCGACGGTGTTCACATTGGCAAGGTTATCAGCGACGACATCCATCCCGTATTGATGGGTCATAACCCCCGATATTCCCGAAAAATAAGCTTGATTCACGGTAGTTTCCTTAGTTGTTTGTTACTTCGGAGATCGTACTGAAATCAACATAGTTTGATCCGAGTTTGGCATAAGTTACCCCGCCATCAAATTTAATCGATTCGATAGGGTAACGTCCAACTCGTGTGGTTGCAGTAGTATTGTCGGCTTTTGTATACGTTGCTTCAATATAATAGATTCCCGGATCAACAATCTCACCTCCGGAATTCGTTCCATCCCACGTATATTTTGATACACCCGATTGAGTAGCACCTACATTCATCGTTTTTAGTGTTTTTCCATCCTTATCCAAAACATTGATTTTTCCTGTGGTTACATCATCCGGAAAGTAAAGTTCAAAGTCGACATTTTCACCCTTTTCTCGAACAATTCCGTTACTTCCCGTATCGGCAATTTTACCGATGGCAGAGATTCCGGTATATTGCAAGGAGGCGTTGAGTGATGTTGCCAATGTTTCAAGTGCTTTATTGGTATTTTCATTTGCCTCTAATGTCGCAAGCTGTGAGGTTTGTGTCAAAATTTTCTCACTGTCCATCGGAGCGGTCGGATCTTGGTATTTAAGTTCCAAGAGCAACAATTTAAGGAAGTCGTCTTTTCCTAAAACACTTTTATCTACGTTCGTCGCGGCCGTAGTTGCACCTGTGTAAGCAGCATCTGTTGTGTACGCTCCATAAGCATTAATAGCCATAATAGTCTCCTTAGTTTACGCGTAATGCGGAATTATGATTTCAAGAGCCGTGATCTGCTCTTCATTTAGTTCGAGATCTTCGAACGACTCATAGGCACGGAAACGGTTTTGCTGCTGCTCGTGTTGCTGTTGAAATCCTTGTTGGGGATTTTGCCCCTCGCCCCCTGACATAAAGTTCATTGTGGCGTTAGTGATCCCCTGAGAGGCGAGCTGTGCTTTGAGCTCAGTGGCGTTGTGTGCTAAAAAGGCGACACTGTTCGTGTTGTTCGATTGAATGTTGACGTGGACATTATTGCCTCGCTGTACGAGGGTTACTTCAACTTCTCCGAGCTTTTCGGGATTGAGTTTCATCGTCAGACGGGTAAACGGGGGCTTGTACTCCTGGACAGCCTCTTTGAGATCACTCGCAAAAAGGCGCATACTTTGAGCGGCCTCTTTCGATTTTACTTCCAGAGAATCGGCTTTAAGAGTGTGGGACGTTTTAGCCCCTTCTCCCTCGATTTTAAGAGAGGTTGATGATTCTTTATCACCCTCTTTTGTTTCATTTGTCCCGTGTAATAGGGCTATCAGCGCGTCGGTTTTCACTGATGTCGGTGCTGTCGAAGTAGATGTTTTATCTGAACTGTGTGCTTCTGAAGCGGTGATAGTGGCGGTTACTCCCGTTTCACGTTTATCGAGATTCTGCAGAAGGGTTTTTAGGGGCTGCTCTTCTGATTTTTCAGAAACCGCATTTGTAGAAAGCTCTGCAGAGGTTGTTGTAGCATTTTTTTGCTCTTTCCCTTTTATCTCACTTATGAGCTGAGTAATCACTTCAAAAGGGGACTCTTCATGAATCGTTGCGGGGAGTGCGGCAAGTGTTTTGGTATCCAACAGCGGTTTTGTGAGTAATTCGGTGGGAAACGAAGCTTTCTCCTCAGTATCATTCACTAAGGTAGAAAGGGTGATCGATTGAGGGTTAAGATCCATTTTTTCAGCCAATTTTACGAGTCCTGCCAATGTTTTCGGCAACGATTTCGGATCGACCTGATACTCAGGGTTTTTGGCCGTAATCTCATTTTTAAGGTACTCTTTTGCCCGATTGATGAGGGTACGAACCTGATCGTTGGATAAATTATTGAGTAATTCATTAGAGACAAGTGCCGATTCTTTCTCATCACTTCCTGTTAATAGGGATTGGAGTTCTTTTATATTACTATTTTTGACGGAGCTGTTTTTAGGATCGATTATCGCTTTGAAATCATTCGATTTTACGATTTTCCCCTCCTCTCCTTTGGTCTGCATCCCGAATGAGCTTAAAAGCTTGGAAAACATGTCGTTCGATTTTGAGGATGAAGAATTTTTGGTATTCCCCCCTAATAAATCAGCGAGCGACGTTTTCGTCTGAGCCTCTTTGTTTTGAATGATCATAAGCGATCCTTGTGTGAGCGTACAATAATCCGCTCTTTTGTTAAAGTAGTTAATCAAAGCAAAAAATATTCCACATAAAAAAAGTAATCAAACGGTAACACTCTTTAAACTGCTTAACATTTCCTTAACCTTACCTGCGATATAATCCGCGAAAATCTTTGCCCTATCAAAGGACAGCAATGCAAAAAATTCGTAATATCGCCGTCATCGCGCACGTTGACCACGGTAAAACAACTCTTGTTGACGGATTGCTCAAGCAATCTGGAACGTTCGGAAGCCACGAACAAGTAAATGAAAGAGCGATGGACTCTAACGCACTCGAAAAAGAGCGCGGGATCACCATTCTTTCTAAAAATACCGCGATCCGCTACGGCGATCATAAGATTAACATTATCGATACTCCGGGCCATGCTGACTTCGGCGGTGAGGTTGAGCGTGTTTTGAAAATGGTTGACGGTGCACTATTGCTTGTTGACGCCTATGAGGGTGTTATGCCTCAAACGAAATTCGTTGTTAAAAAAATGCTCGGGCTTGGAATCAAACCGATCGTTGTTATCAACAAAATCGATAAACCGTCCGCTGACCCTGAGCGTGTAGTAGACGAAGTATTCGACCTTTTCGTTGCGATGGACGCGACCGAAGATCAACTTGACTTCCCGATCATCTACGCTGCGGCGCGTGACGGTATCGCAAAAATGGATATGAGCGATCCTGACGGTGACTTCACGTGTATGTTCAACACTATTCTTGACAAAGTACCTGAGCCTACCGGTGATCCGGAAAATCCGACTCAGTTGCAAGTATTCACCCTCGACTACGATAACTACGTCGGTAAAATCGGTATCGCCCGTATTTTCAACGGTAAAATCGCTAAAGGGGATAATATCCTCCTTGCAAAAGCAGACGGTGAAATGGTCAAAGGTCGTATCTCTAAATTGATCGGCTTTATGGGCTTGAACCGTATGGAGATCCAAGAAGCGGAAGCGGGTGACATCGTTGCGGTTGCCGGAATTGAGACGGTAGACGTCGGGGATACTATCTGTGACCCGCAAAATCCTATGCCGCTTGATCCGATGCACATCGAAGAGCCTACATTGACCGTTGTTTTCTCGGTAAATGACTCTCCGCTTGCAGGTCAAGAGGGTAAACACGTTACCGCGAACAAAATCCGTGAGCGTCTTGATGCAGAGATGAACACCAACGTAGCGATGCGTTACGAAACGGTTGGAGAAGGTAAATTTATCGTATCCGGTCGTGGTGAGCTTCAAATTACGATTCTTGCAGAAAATATGCGTCGTGAAGGTTTCGAGTTCGGTATCGGACGTCCTGAAGTTATCGTAAAAGAGATCGAAGGGGTCAAATGTGAACCGTTTGAGCACCTTGTTGTTGACCTTCCTGCGGACAATGCAGGTACGATCATCGAGCGTCTCGGTCGCCGTAAAGCGGAAATGAAAGCAATGGTACCGATGGGTGAGGGGTTCACTCGCGTAGAGTTCGAAATCCCTGCGCGTGGTTTGATCGGTTTCCGTGGTCAGTTTTTGACTGATACCAAAGGTGAGGGTGTTATGAATCACTCATTCCTTGAATTCCGCCCTTACACCGGTAACGTTGAGAGCCGCCAATACGGAGCGTTGATCTCTATGGAAGACGGTGTTGCGTTAGCGTACTCATTGTTCAAC
>DLUI01000131.1 GCA_002742695.1 Sulfuricurvum kujiense
TCACCGTTTCAACGAACTCCACCGTCAGTTTATCGACCGTTTCGCCGAAGCGGGCAACGACCCCGAACGCCTCGCCCGCATCCTCAGCCGCACGTTTCTCACTACCAGCGCGCGGAATCAACTCCCCGCAACGCTTCTAAGCATCGAAGAGCGCGGTCTTAACGGTGTACTTACCCTCTCACTAACGGGAAGCCATACGATCCAATCAATCATCACCCTCAAATCAGTTCGAAATATGGGACTGACCGTCGGATGCGATCTCTACGCCATCATCAAATCAAGTGATGTTACTATCGTCACGACTCCTCCGAAAGGCGAAGAGGCGATGAACACTCTCAAAGGGACGATCAGTCGTATCGAGTCCCAAGACGAAACGGACGAGATCGCTTTCGCCCTTGATCTCTTTACCGAACTGATTGCTCTGATGAATCCGAAAGATACAGCGCAACTCTCAGAGGGGATGAATGCTTACGCCCTTATATCTCCGAAACATATTATAATTGGGTTGTAAATCGTCATTCCTGCGAAGGTGGGAATCAAGCTTCTCTAATAATATAATCATTTAATAAGTATGGTCGAAAATTAATTAATAATTCAGTTAGGTTCTAAAAATGAGAGAAGATGAAAAATTTACACTAGCAATTACAGAATCAGGCAACTTAGTCGTTCCACTTGCGTATTTAAAAAATATGTTTGGTCAAGAACTTCAATATTTAATAGATACACATAAATTTTATGCAATTGGTATTATGAGCTCGGAAGAAACCTATAATTCTTCAATACATGCAGTTACATTTGGTTTTCAATATGCACAAAATAAATCATTCACGGAAAAAGTTGAAAAGGCTCAATGGTATACATCTAAAAAATTTCTTGAAGAGTCTATAGGACTTTTACATCACTATATGGAAAGACTATATTCAACAATCTATGCCATAAAAAATAGGATTTCCCATCAAGATGAGCAGCATTTTATAAGTGTTCTTGAACAAGCAAAAATAAAATTTGGAAAAAAAGATTTTCCAACCAAGATAAAAGAATTTAAAATTCATCATTCAAATACAATAGATTTTGAAGACCATGTAACCAGTTTAAATAAAGCTAGGAATTGCTTCGTACATAGACTAGGTGTAGTATCCAACCTAGATACAAATAACAACAATAATTTAACAGTTAAATGGCGAGCCTTTCGAATTGATGAAAAGAAGTTTATTGATATAGAAAGAAACTATGAAATCGGAACTACCATCATTTTAGATTATCAGGAATGTATGGACACAACGTATACACTAATCAGCTATTTCGAAGTGCTTTTTAATACTTGTATTACCAATATCGGATTAAACAAGGATGATCCATTTTATGAATTCCTCTCGTAATATTATTCCAAACATGCCGTTCATCTTCAACACATTTTCATTACCTACTTACAAACTTTAAGCCTTTTTCCTTATAATTTCGTTATATCCTACAAAATATAACGAAATTGTCGCGTTTTTCCGCGAACCATTTTTGCAATGTTACGTTTGTGATTGTCGTTATATCAAAAAAGAAACAAAGGAATTATTATGAAGTTCTCTGCCCTTCTCCTCTCACTCGTTGCAACTGCTTCAGTTGCTTTTGCTGACACTGCCAACATCGCCGCCGCATCCGATCTTCAATATGCGTTCAAAGAGATAAAAATCCTCTGTGAAAAAAAATATCCGAATGAAACCATTAATTTCCAATTCGGTTCAAGCGGTAAAGCATTGACGCAAATTCAAAACGGTGCTCCCTATGATGCCTATTTTGCTGCCGATATGAATTATCCTAAAGAGCTAAAAGAAAAAGGATTTGCAGTCGGTAATGTTAAACCATACGCACTTGGTCGTGTCGGTCTTATGACACTAAAATCAAGCAACATCCCTGTCAATAATCTCTCAATTTTAGCAACGGATAAAATTAAAAAAATAGCCATAGCCAATCCTGACCATGCTCCCTACGGTCAAGCTGCCGTCGCTGCACTGAAAACACTGGGACTATACGACAAAGTCAAACATAAATTTGTTATGGGGGAAAACATCTCACAAGCGACCCAATACGTCCAAACAGGTGCAGCGGATGTCGGAATCATCGCAATCTCTATCGCAAAAGCCCCGATCATCGCCGAAGAGATGAATTTCGGTCTGATTGATGCTAAAACTCATCCCGACATCATTCAAGGATATGCACTGCTTAAGCGGGGTGAAAACAATAAAGCGGCGCGTGCTTTTATTTCAGTTTTTGAATCACCTGAAGCGGATGCTATTATGAAAAAATACGGCTTTGCGCTTAAATAAGCTTTATTTTCTAACCATATAAGACGAGGCGACAGGCGTCCTTGTCTGCGGTATCGTCTCCCCTGATAATGTATCAAAATTACTAAGGATAAAAGATGCATAGTTTAAATTCTATCGTTATATCAGAAAAGATACAACATAAAAATTCGTTATTAAAAACTAAATCGTTTGCCGCTTCCTTCGGGATTCATGCGACCCTTTTGGCTTCAATGACCTATTTTATGACTGCCCATCCGATCCCTTTAGTAAAAGCAGAAGAGAGAATCGTGATTTCATTGGCTGAGTTTACCTCTGAATCGGGAGATATTCACACCATCTCTAAAGTTCAACCAAAAACGGACCAAAAAATAGAGCCTAGCCCTATTGCAACGACACCTGAGAGGATAGCGACGAAACAACCGATGCTCTCCTCTGAGGCGTCCGCGCCCCTAGCAATGTCCCATCCCGCATCTTCACTTCGCTCATCCAATACGCTAAATGATTCTCCTCATTTGACCTCATCCTCTTCTGAAAAAGAACTACCAAGAAATCCTGTTCCTGAAAATCAAATCGGCGGAGCGGCATTGGGACACATCAGAGCTATGATCGAAAACGCCATCATCTACCCCTCTATCGCTCGGAAATTGCGACTGGAGGGGGTGGTATTGGTCACGTTCACCCTCAAACCCGACGGTACGGTTGAGTCCGCACAGGTTAAAAGCACCAGCGGAAGCACCGTGCTCGATACCAAAGCGATTCAGACGATTCTCAGCCTCAGCGGTAATTTCCCGCTCTTGGGGAAAACCGTTGAATTGAGTATTCCTATTTCGTTCAATTTGAGTTAATGCAAAATACACCTCGTAAGGAAAAAAAATGAAGAAAAACTTACTCCTCCTATCTCTGGCTGCTTCAGCGGTATTGGCTGATACTTTTACGTTGGGACAAGTTAATGTCCTCGATACACCGATCAATGAAAGCCCTTTTGAGCAAAGCATCACCTCAGAACAGCTCTCAAAACATGCCTCTGAAACGATCTCTGACGCACTGGACAATATGAGCGGTGTCAACCAAGACGTCCAAGGGGGGCGCGGTGAATCGACCCTCTACATTCGCGGGTTTGATGCACGACGGATCGGTGTTTTTATCGACGGTATCCCTGTGTATGTCCCCTATGATGGCAACTTCGATTACGACCGTTTCCTCACTGCCGACATTGCTCAGCTCGACGTTTCCAAAGGGTATTCCTCTATTGCCTACGGTGCAAACACGATGGGAGGGGTTGTGAATGTCATCTCTAAACGCCCAACAAAAGCACTGGAGGGGAATCTAAAAGCGGGGATGGTGCTCGACAGCGACGGTGAGCTTTCCCGACGCGTCGGATCGATCAACCTCGGAACCCGTCAAGATCACCTCTACGCGCAACTGGGTGCCACCTACAGCGATCAAAACCATATTCGCCTAAGCGATGACTACACACAGGTCGCCGGAAGTGTACAGAGCGAGGGAGAACGCCTACGCTCTGAAACCAAAGATACCAAAGTGAGTTTAAAAGGGGGCTATATCGCGGATGATGGCAGTGAAATCGCCATCGGCTATTCGAACCAAAACGACCAAAAGCAACAGCCTCCGGTAAGCGATCCGGCATACTCTCAAGCGAAATATTGGGATTGGCCGTACTGGGATAAAGAGTCCATTTTCATCACCGGACAAAAAAATCTGCTCAACGGCTATCTCAAAGCGCTCGCCTATTACGATACCATCGAAAACTCTCTCTATTCGTATGATAATGCCAACTACACGACGATGAATACCGCTAAAGCGTTCAAAAGCCGATACGATGATTACAGCGCGGGGGCACGTCTCGAATACGGCGTCGAGTTGGATAGCCATTTCCTCACCGCAGCGGCCAATTACAAAAAAGACGTTCACGAAGGGTACGACATCCACAAAACGACCGGTGTTGAAACCATGACCGAAAACTACGAAGATCATACCATCTCGTTAGGACTTGAAGACACTTATAACATCAATTCTCAATGGCAACTCCTCGGCGGAGTAAGTTACGATCGCCGTGAAGGGGACAAAATCTATGACACCAATACCGCCTATTTGAATATGTTGGCACTTAAAACCCAAAGCGCCTACAACCCTCAGGCGGCATTGATCTATGCTCCCGATGCACATTCCAAAATCCGTGCCAGCGTATCGCAAAAAACCTATATGCCCTCTATGAAAGACCGCTATTCTCGTAGGTTGAATAGTGCAGTACCGAACGTCGATCTCAAAAACGAAGTCGCCACCCACTACGAACTCAGCTACCAGCAACAGCGCGGCGAACTCTCTGCCCGTATCAACGGTTTTTTCACCCGCGTGGATGATGCGATCCAAAGCGTCGTATACGCACCCAATCCCGCCTATCTCCAAAACCAGAACGTCGGAAGTTTCGATCATCGCGGTATCGAAACGGAGCTAAATTACAAAACCGATACCTTTGAGACCGGCGGTAACTACACCTACATCTCGGTCAAAAACCGTACCGATGAGAGCGTCAAACGTGTCGATGTCCCCAAACATCAACTCTTTGCTTTCGCCCAGAGGGAACTCGGAGGCGGTTTTTCACTCTATGGAAACATGAAATTCCGCAAAGGCTCGTATGAGCAAAAAGCCGATAAAACCTACGTCATAAACCCGACATTTACCACGTTCGATCTCAAAGCGATTTACAAAGCGACCGATGCGATCACCGCCGAAGTGGGGGTCAAAAATCTCACCGACAAACTCTATGCTTATGATCTGGGCTTCCCGATGGCGGGACGTGAGTTTTTCGCCAACATCGGGTATACGTTCTAATGCGTAACCTCCTCACAGCGGTAACGTTTTGGTTGATCGCGACCATCACCCTATCCGCTTCCGAGCAACCTATTCGGGTTGCCGTCATCGGCGGGATGACGATGAGCGGGTTGTGGCAAAAAGTGGCCGAATCGTTTGAATCGACCCACCATATTCCGCTCGAAGTCGTTATCACCGGCACCAAACATGAACTGGATGCGTATACCAGATCCCATCCGGTCGATTTGATCACCATGCACTCCAGCGATACGATGGTGGAGCTCGCTTCGGAGGGGTATGTCGAAAAGCTCACACCGTGGGCGCACAACGCCCAAATGATTATCGGTGCCGACACCAATCCGGCAAACCTAACAGAAAAAGAACCCCTATCCTCGGCATTGTCAAAAATCGAGCGCTCAAAAGCCCCTTTTTTCATCCATGCCAGCGGCGGAACGTTTGAGGTATACGGGGAATTGGCACATGCCTACTCCTTTGAGCCGGAGGAGCCGAACCTCATTTTTACCGCTAAAAAAAGGGGGTTCATGAACGATGTCGTCGAGAAAAACGGCTATACCCTCTATGGTGTCATCCCCTTTGTGATTCAAAAACAGCACCATCCACGGATCAAAGGGTTTATTTTCGATGATCCGAAACTCAGACGCCCCTATCTGGCGGCAGTAGGAACTCCCTCAAAAATCACTCAGGAGCGATATGAAAAAAGTTTGAAGCTGCTCAACTTTTTGACGTCGGAATCAACACAGAAGCTGGTGAAAGATTTTCGGATTGAGGGGTTTGAAGATATACCGCTCTTTTTTCCGAACACGCAATCTCACAGCTCACAAACCACCCAAATACAAACCAAGGAATTACCATGAAAAACGGATTACTCATTCTATTGTTGGCAACAACCTTATTCGCCAAAGAGGCGGTTCTGCCAAGTGAACTCTCAGCGTGGAAAGCTCTCTCCTATATGGGTTCAGCCAAAAATCCCCAAGAGCTCCCAAACGCAACTCTCACACTCAATACCGCATCGCTTGTCGGTTTAGTCCCGACTCCGAAAATCCAATACGTCGCCCGACCAACCAATGAAGGCGGGACAGTGAGTTACGGCGGTCTCTTTCAAATCACCCTCAAAGAGAAGGGACTTTATCGCGTTGTACTCGCTAACGCATCTTGGATTGATTTGATCAAGGACGGAAAACCTGCACCCTCTGTAGCACACGCACAAGGTTCTGAAAATTCCGGTATACGAAAAATGGTGGATTACAACCTTGATGAGGGTACCTATACCCTCCAGCTCTCCGCAGGAGCCGATACGAAGAGTGCCCTCTTGGTCACTAAACTCAAATGAGTGCTATTGCCATGATAAAATATATTCTTACCATCGGGATCTACTTACTCGTAGCGCAACCTGCGCTACAGGCGCAATCAGCACAAGATACCGCAGAGCACAAAGCCCAAATCGAACTAGGTCGCCGTTTATTTTATGATGCCGACCTCTCGATCAATGGCACGATGTCGTGCGCAACCTGTCATGAACAAAGACGCTCCTTTGCCGATGGCAACCAAGCCCATCCCGGTGCATTGGACGATCCCGGAAAACGAAATGTCCCCGGGCTGGCAAACATAGGTCAGTTTAAAAACCTCACATGGGCGCATAATCATCTCAGTGGTTTGGCAGAACAATCCCTAATGCCGATTCGCGGAACCAACCCTGTCGAGATGGGGATGAACGGCCACGAGGATCAAATAAGAAAACGCTTAGGTCAAAACGGCTGTTATCAAAAACTCTTTTTACTCGCATTCCCAAAAGAAAAAGGCTCAATCCATTTCGGTACTGTTTCCAGAGCCTTGGAGAGCTTTCAAAAAACATTCATTTCAAATCAATCTCTCTATGATCAAATGATGGAAAAAGGGACTTCTTTACCGACCAAAAATGCTCAAAGAGGAAAAAACCTGTTTTTTGGAGCGGCAAAATGCAACACGTGCCACACAGCACCTCTTTTCAGCGATGATGCTTTTCATCAGGTTCAGCCACGAGAGCAAAATACAGAGCAGAAAACCACAGATTACGGCCTATCCGATGTCACCGGAAACCCCAAAGATAAAAACATCTTCCGTACACCGAGTTTGAGAAATGCCGCATTGACCTCTCCGTACTGGCATGACGGGAGTGCTAAAACACTTGCCGAATCGATCCAAAAACATGATTTGAAAACCAATCAAACATTGAGTCATCAAGAGATGACTGAGCTTGTTGCTTTCATCGATACCCTCAGCGATATGACCTTCGTCAATAATCCAAAATACGCCAAACCGAGTAAAAAATGCCCATACTAAGTATTCAGGTAATGGATCGTTTTAGATATAATAAAGGATCAAAAAGGACTATTAATGTTTCTTGAACCGATAAACTTTCCCGCGATGTACAAAGAACATAAAGCGACCACCGATTTCAAAGCAAAAACGAGCAGCGACTGGGATGAGAAGTCTGCCGATATGGCACTTTCTACTATCAACAGCCCCTACGTGGAGGATTTTATCTCCCGTATGAACATCACCGGAGATGAAGTAATCCTCGATATCGGATGCGGGCCTGGGGCACTCACAATCCCGTTGGCGAAAAGAGTCAAAGAGGTGATCGCCATCGACTTCTCCGCCCAAATGCTCGAAGAGCTTCGTGCCTACGCCGCGCGCGAAGGGGTTACTAATATTAAAACATATCATATCGGTTGGGACGATGACTGGAGCCACTTGCCGCAAATTGACATCGCCGTCGCATCACGCTCAATGGAGGTATCTGATGTCGAAGCGGCGCTGGCTAAAATGTCGGCTCATGCATCAAAAGCGTGCTATCTCACCTACAAGGTCGGGGGAAGTTTCGTCGATATGAATATCCTCGATTTCATCGGCAAAAAGGTCAAAACGAAACCTGATTACTGGTATATCCCGATCATCCTCTACGCCCAAGGGTTCCTTCCCCGTGTCGATTACATCGAAACAGGACGGGGCAGTGTCCGTAGCGGGAGTGAAGAGGAGTTCGTCGAATCGCTGATTTGGAGCATCGGAAGCCTCGAAGAGGAACAACGGAGTAAAGCACGAGAGTATTACCGTGACATCATCGTGGGACAAAACCGCCCTCCCCGTGCCGTTAACTGGGCATTTATCGGTTGGGAAACATCCCTATGATTACCCTTAACGATTCTGAACTGGAAACACTGCTAAGCGAAGACGTCCCTTACGGCGATCTCACGACCGCATCGTTAGGGATCAGTGACCAACGCGCCCGCATCACCTTCTCGACCCGCGAACGCCCTCTCGTCGTCTCGTGCACCGAAGAATCGGTACGATTGTGCGGACTCTATGGTTTGGAAATCGACGGCTTTGTAAAATCGGGAACTTTGGTTCCGCCAAAAAGTGTTTTTCTCGAAGCCCACGGCGAAGCAGGCACTATCCACCGCATCTGGAAAAGCGTCCAAAACCTCCTCGATTACGCGAGCGGAATTTCCACCTACACCCGCGAAGCGGTACTCTTGGCTCGTAGTATCAATCCTGATATAGTGGTCGCCACCACCCGCAAAACGACCCCGTTTACGAAAAAAATCGCCATCAAAGCGGTCGAATCGGGAGGTGGGGTAGCCCATCGTCTTGGACTATCCGAGAGCATCCTAATCTTCGATTATCACCGTGTTTTCTTCCCTGCAGAAGAGGCATTTAGCGAAGCCATGTGCAAAGCTAAAAAAGCGAACCCTGAGAAAAAAATCGTCATCGAAGCCTCTGACATTGCCGAAGCACTCAAATTTGCCCGTCTTGGAGCGGACATCCTCCAGTTAGAGAAACTTCCCCTCACCAAACTCGCCGATGCCGTCCAAATCTTGCGTGCCGACTACCCCCATATCACGTTGATCGCCACGGGGGGAATCAGTGCCAAAAACATCGCCGAGTATGCCGGCAGCGGAGTCGATATGATCGTCACCTCCTCGCCCTACAGCGCACAACCTGCCGATATCAAAGTGAAAATAGAACCGCTATAATATGAATACTGTCTTGAAAAAGGAAAATGGATGACGAATGACGAATTAGCTCAAAAAATATTAAATGACATCCAATATATAAAAGACAAAGCCGAAGTTTTTCAAAAAAAATTAGTCGATTTCAAATTAGATGAAAATCAATTCAAAGAAATTCGATCTGTATTAAATTATTTCAGAACTGCTGATTTTACATTTATCTCAACCCTAAATAATCAAGAAGGATTATTAAATTTTGAAAATCTTTTTTCTTCGTACAAAATTTCGATTGAAACATTTCTTGATAATGCGACCCAACAAAGATTGAATAACTTTGTTATTCATAATACTAAAGTATATGCATATATGGGAGATATAATTAATGCAATGAAAAAAGAATTTACTCCTATTGATTCAAAAACTAAAACTAATGAACTACAAGAAATATATCAAAGAATTGAAACCTTAGAAAAAAAACCTGACATACTTATTGAAGAAGCACAAAATAGATTCAATGAGATTGAAAGGTTAGAATCAATAACAAAAGGAAGGGAAGAGAAATCTACTGAAATTTATGAAAATATTCAAAAAATTGCAACTAAATCAGAGCAAAAAGCACTCGAACTTATTTCAACTCTTGAAAAATTACGCGATAAAGAAATCTCAGTTGAATTAGCAATTCAGCTTGAAGAAAAATGCAAAATTCTAAAAAAAGACAAAGATCTTCCTTTTCGGAATATGAATCTATTTATTGTTGCAATATTTTTGACAAATATTTTACTTTGGATACCTTTGATTCAAGAAAAACTCAACATCCAAAATATTGAATTTTGGCAACATTTTTTAGTTGCTTTTTCTCTTAATATTCCTTGGTTTGCTATGTTCGGATTCAATGTAAACGAATATACAAAACTTAATAAGCTTCATGAAGAATATGAATTTAGAAGAATATCTGCGATTACCCTCTTCAACAACTATTCTCAACTAATCAATGAACTTCATTTAACAAAAGAAGATTTACATGAATCGCTTAAATCATCACTAGATAAAATCTTCGATAACCCCGTCCACAGTATCTACGGCGACAAAAGCGGAGATAAGAACATAGGTCTCGATCAACTTGAAAAAATAACATCTATTATTGAAAAGATGAAATCTAAATAATGAAACCGACATCTAATATTCCATTTTTTGATTCCGTTATCTCTCTTTTAGAGAATGCTCGCCGAGAAGTTTTAGGTCATATTAATACCACGATGGTAGTGACCTATTTTGAAATCGGACGAAAAATTATTGAAGAAGAGCAAGAGGGAAGCGAGCGTGCACAATACGGTAAGCACCTGCTAAAAGAGCTATCAAAACAGCTAAGTGAAAAATTTGGACGGGGATTTTCAGTCGATAATCTCCAAAATATGAGACTGTTTTATCTTACCTATTCAAAATATGAGACACTGTCTCGTAAATTCAACCTCAGCTGGTCACACTATCTCTTTTTGATGAAAATAACGAATATTGAAGAGAGAGCCTTTTATGAAATCGAGGCAAGTGAAAACCGATGGAGTCTTAGAGAATTCAAACGACAATACGACAGTGGTTTATATGAACGACTACGCCTCAGTCTAAATCAAAATGCAATTCATAAGCTCTCAACGCATGGACATATCATTGAACAACCCGAAGATACAATCAAAGATCCCTACATCTTAGAGTTCATCGGGTTACCAATCCTCCAACACTACAGCGAATCTGAATTAGAAAAAAGATTAATCGAAAAACTGGAGCACTTTTTACTTGAGCTTGGAAAAGGTTTTACTTTTGTTGCACGTCAAAAGCGGATTACTCTCGAAGAAAAACATTTTTACGTTGATCTCGTCTTCTACAATCGGATTTTAAAGTGTTTCGTCATCATTGATTTGAAAATCGGAGAATTAAAACATCAAGACATCGGACAGATGATGATGTATGTCAATTATTTTGACAGATTTGAGAAATCAGAAGATGAAAATAAAACAATCGGGATTATTTTATGCAAACAAAAAAGCGACACACTCGTTGAATTAACTTTACCGGAAGAAAACCAACAAATTTTTGCTAGTCGATATTTAACCGTTTTACCAAGTAAAGAAGAACTACAAAAACTTATTGAAGAAAAAGAAGATTATTTAGAATGAACACCCTCCCCGCAACCCTAACCGCCATCACCGCCTCCAAGCACCTCAGTATCCTCACCGTTGCCGTGGGGGAGGATAACTTTTACCTCCTACTCGCTGAACAGTGTCATGATGCGATAGGAGAGCCTCTGATGTTGGCATTCAAAGAGACCGAAGTGATCCTCGCCTCAACCCCCACTGCTACGACTGCCAATATTCAGCGCGCCGTAGTCAGCAAAATCGAGCAAGGGAGCGTCCTCTCCCAAATCACCCTCACCTATCATGAGATGAACCTCATTGCGTTAGTCCCTACATTAATGTTTAATACCCTCACGATACGTGAAGATGATGAAATATGCTGGATGGTACAACCCTCTGAAATATCTCTATTGAGAGGCACTAATGGAATCTGAATTCATCAGTACGATGGTGCTCACCTTTAAACTCGCCGCCGTTACCACCGTGATCCTCCTTATCATCGGGATTCCCCTCGCATCGTTTTTGGTCTTCTCCAAAATGCGGTTCAAAAGCATTATCGAAACGATCGTGAGCATGCCCCTCGTATTGCCTCCCTCCGTACTAGGCTTTTATCTCCTCCTCGCGTTCAGCCCCGCTTCCGCCATCGGGAGTTTTTTGACCGAACACGGAATCCGCTTAGCGTTTAGTTTCGAGGGGTTGGTGATCGGCTCCGTCCTCTTTAGCCTCCCGTTTATGGTTCATCCGATCCAATCGGCGCTCTCAGGGGTTCCAAAGACGATCTTCGAAGCCTCGTATACCCTCGGAAAATCGAAACTACAGACAATGATGCGGGTGATTCTTCCGAGTATCCGTCACGGAGTGATCTCAGGGATCGTCCTCGCCTTCGCCCACACCGTCGGAGAGTTCGGGGTGATATTGATGATCGGGGGAAATATCCCCGATGAAACCCGTGTCGCCTCCATCGCCATCTATGACGAAGTCGAATCGCTCAACTATGCCTTAGCGCATCAGTATGCCCTCACCCTCTTTGTCGTCACCTTTGCCATCTTGCTCCTCGTCTACACCCTCAATAAAAAATCACTCGGGGAGATTCGATGATAACGGTCAATATCAAAAAGCATCTCGATACCGCCGAGGGGGTGTTAGAAGCCCATTATGAGCTAAGTATCACCGACGGCGAGTTTCTTACCCTGTTTGGTTCTTCGGGAGCAGGAAAGACAACTCTGCTACGCATGATCGCGGGTCTCGAAAAACCCAACAGCGGAGTGATCGACGTGGACGGTGAAGTATGGTTTGATTCGGAACGCCGTATCAATCTCCCGCCCCAAAAACGGAGTATCGGTTTTGTCTTCCAAGACTACGCCCTTTTTCCGACGATGAGTGTCCGTGAAAACCTTCTCTTCGCCGCCGAGAATCCAGCGCAGCGTCGAACCGTGGATAAGCTGATTGATCTCGTCGAACTCTCACAGCTCTCCGACCGTCTCCCCGCAACCCTCTCAGGGGGACAAAAACAGCGTGTTGCCCTCGCCCGTGCGCTGGTGCGTCATCCGAAAATACTGCTCCTCGATGAGCCCCTCTCGGCACTCGATCCCGCTATGCGGACAAAGCTCCAAGATGAACTCTCCCTGATCCACTCCCGCTTAGGGGTGACGACCCTGCTCGTAAGCCACGATATCGCCGAAACCGTCAAACTCTCCGACCGTCTCGCGTCGGTGGTTTCGGGACGGATAGAGCGACTCTGCCCACCGATGGAGTTTTTCTCACCCCAAACCCTCAGCGGTAAACTTCAGTTGATCGGAGAGGTGCTCAAAATCGAAGAGGACTTCCCTGCCATCATCGTAACACTGCTCGTAGGCTCCTCCGTCGTTCGCACCGTCCTCAGCTCTGCCGAAGCTTCAGAGCTATGTGTGGGAGGACGCGCTATAATTTCAACCAAAGCGTTTAACCCTATTCTCATACCGCTACCCTAAGGAATAACTATGACCATCAAAAAAGACTGCATCGTCACTATCGACTACCACATCAACGACACCGAAGGAAACCTCCTCCACGAAGAAGAGGAATCTCTTGTTTACCTCCACGGTAACTACGGTCATATCTTCCCAACGGTTGAAGAAGCACTAGAGGGAAAAAGTATCGGAGAGTCGTTCAAAGTGACGCTATCGGCCGATAAAGCATTCGGAATTTATGACCCTTCATTGGTTGTTACTGAAGCCCTTAGCGAACTGCCGGTAGAAGTAACTGTCGGGATGGAACTGGACGGATATTTCGAAGAGGATTCTGAGGATGTCATCATCTACACCGTCAGTGAAATAGAGGGCGATCACGCAACTCTCGATGGAAATCACCCACTTGCGGGGATGGATCTCATTTTCGAGGGAACCGTTTTAGATATTCATGAAGCGACACCCGAAGAGATCAAAGAGGTACAGGAATTTCACCACCAGCATTAATCCCCATCATCCCCCGCCCTTTCTCGGATAAAAACGGGGCGATATGGATTTTAAACATCGCCTCTTTCGTCTCCCATATCGACTCACGACTCACGTCACCATCCATCGAAACAAACACTTGCCAATACGCCGTTACAAACCAATAGAGCTTAGCGCGCAGAGGTATCTCATCTTTGGCAATATTTTGCAGAATCTCTTCACTGATCAGGAATTTAATGACCCCTGCTATCTGGTTGATACGCTTCTCCTGATTGGCGACAAACGCCCTTTTTAGCTCACTATCGAGTGCCATCAACACCGGAGCATCCCGCATTAAAAATCGATATTCCCAAAACAGATCGCCGTAATAATCGAACGACTCATCCAATATATTTAGAGGATTGTCGGAAGTGATCATTTTTTCAAAACTCTTTAACGATTCGATGCGCTCCGACATTTCGGCATAGATTTCTCGGATAATCTCCTCTTTGTTGCGGTAGTGATAATAGAGGTTTCCCGCAGAAATTCCCGCCGCTTTAGCGATATGGTTGGTCGTGATAGAGAGGGAATCTTGGGCATTGAACAGCTCTATTGCGGTATTTTTGATCCGCTCTTTAGTCGTTATCTTTTTTGGCTTTGTCATGGGAAAATTCTACCATATTTAGAGTACATATACGAATAATATTTTATATATTAGAGTATTTAAACTAATTTTAAGATTTAATTTAGAAAATTGAGACTACTATGCACCTATCTGATTGAATGAGGTGTTAGCGTATGGTACAGGGAAAACCGGGAGATGGATTACCGCGAGGAGAGTTTTTACTGATTCGGCTCTTGCTGATTCCGATGGTACGGACATTTTTTACATGGCACGTCGCTTTTTGGCTTTTTAAACGCGAAGCCCGTATCATCATCTCCCTCTTGGAGGAGTTAGAGGAAGGGGAGCGCTTACGACAGGTCGTTATCGACAAAACTTTCGCCATAGAAGATCACTCACGCCAATTTTCCCTCAATATGGTAATCGAACACCTCTGCATCACGGGGCGTAAAGTAATGGGGATCATCACGGCACTCACTGAGGAGAGAGAGTTTAATGAAGCCGTCACGATAGAGGGGGTAAAACCGTTCGAAAACCGTTCAGGCACACTGGAAGATTTTAAACTCTTTATCAATGAGTACAAAATATTTTTTACCGCATTACCGAAGCACCAATCCACAATGACTAAACCCCATCCTTGGTTTCGATCGTTTAATAATTTCGACTGGAACGCCTTTATGTATATGCACACCTTTATCCATCGCCGACAGATCGAATCAATACTAAAAGCACTAAAGGAGAGACGATGAGCAACACTCTCGGAACGATATTTCGTGTCCTAGGTTTATTTATTCTTTTAGTAAGCGGATGGTTTTTAGCGCTAACGGCACTCTATTGTTTAGCCATTTTGATAGTCGGAAGCACTTTTGACTGGAGTCATATAGGTGTATTATTGGGTGCGGTTGTACTCGTGAGGATGTTCTATCCCCGTAACGTCTTTAAGTGGTGAGAAAAAACATTAGCACTCACATTTCATATCGGAGGCTTTGAATCCCTCACTGATCTGTCGATGGGTGAGAAAAAACTCATCAACTACCGCGCGAAAGTGGAGAGGATCATCGATGCGGTTGACGAGATCACGCAGCGCCGATGCCCCCTCGTACCCTTTGGAGTAGGTATGAACGTGTTTACGGAACGTCACGAC
>DLUI01000103.1 GCA_002742695.1 Sulfuricurvum kujiense
TGAACAATGTTGTAGGTAAAACTGTCATAGTTATCAATCATTAAAATCATTGCTTTTCCTTACCACGCTTTAATTGTATTATACAAGCTATCACGTTCGATCGGCTCAAAACCGCTGTTCTTTATTAGGGCAACGAATTCTTCAAGATTGACACCGTTCGCACTTTTGGCTCCGGCAGCAGAGTTGATCGACTCTTTTTCAATCGTACCGTCCAAATCGTTTGCTCCAAATTCTTGGGCGACAAGGGCGAGATTGACCGTAGAGGTAACCCAATAGGCTTTGAGATTCGGGACATTATCGAGAACGATACGGCTGATCGCCATAGTTTTGAGAATTTCATGTGCTGTTATCGACTCTTTGACGTTCAAAAAGTTATTCTCACTTTGATACACCAGCGGGATAAAGCAGTTAAAGCCCCCTGTTGCATCTTGCAAATCCCGTATTCGGAACATATGATCGATGCGGTGAGCACGCTCTTCGACGTGACCGAACAGCATCGTGACATTGGATTTCATCCCTCTCTCGTGCCATTTGCGGTGAATTTCGAGCCATTGAGCGGAAGTTACTTTTCCTTTACAGATGTAATCGCGAACTTTTTCGTCAAAAATCTCCGCACCGCCTCCCGGCATCGAATCAACCCCATTGGTTATCATGAGATCGATAATCTCATCGTAGCTTTTGCCGTACTCTTCGGCGAGAAAATGAACTTCCGCCGCCGTGAGGGCTTTGATATGGAGGTTGGGATGACGTGCTTTGATCTTGCTAAACACTTCCAAATACCACTCTAACCCCGTTTCAGGGTTGTGAGCAGAAACGATATGCACTTCCGAAATACCGCGAGCAACAATATCATCGGTGATCGCTAAAATCTCCTCATGACTCATCGTATAAGGATTGGGATTTTTACGGCTTGCACTGTACGCACAAAATTTACAAATGTCTTTGCATACATTGGTCGGATTGATATGACGGTTAATATTAAAATAGGTGCGTTTTCCGTGCAACGCTTTACGTCGTTCATCAGCCAGTTCCCCGAGAGTAAAGAGGTCTAAATCGTACAAAGCGACCGCTTCATCAAACGTAAGTCGGATATTCTGTTTTACTTTTTCAATCAAATTCATACTAAAATCTTTAACTGCTTATTTTGACGCGCATTATAGCAAAAGAAATAGACTACCAATCAAATAATACCGTACAGTTTTTATTCGATTTTTTCGCACAATAGAGTGCTTTATCGGCACGACTGATAAGATCCTCCAATGTGTCTCCCTCTTGATGGATCGTAACTCCGGCACTGATGGTGACGTGAACACTCTTCCCCGCATAAAGGAGATTGCTTTTCTCTATTTTTTCGCGAATTTTATCGGCAATCATTTGTGCCTGTGTCACATCACAGCGGTTAAGGACGACGGCAAACTCTTCTCCTCCGTAGCGGTACACTTTATCTGCCGTTCGGATCATCCCTTTGATTGTTTGCGCAATGAAATAAAGTACTTTATCCCCTGCTACATACCCGAATTCGTCATTGAGAAATTTGAAGTTGTCTATATCGATCATCATTAAGACCAAAGAGAGTTTTTTGTTGACACCCGCTTCGATTGAGGGCTCGATATCTTCACTAAATCCTTGGCGGTTTCCAACTTTGGTCAACGGATCGGTTGTAAGTTCCGAACGGGCTACCTGAAGTTCTTGGTTGAGGGTATAAATTTTGGATTGTGCTTTCTCCAGCTCTTCAGACATCGTTTGATTAAGAGCCCCTAACCCTTCGATAAAAGTGACAAACTTTTCCACCGAATCGGAGGGGGCATTATCGATATAGTGGCGTTGCAACTCGGCAACCGATGCGATACCCGAATGGGACTCGATAAAAGAGACGACAGAGTGTTCCACCATATCGAGATATTTGGTCACATCCTCTTTGGAGTCACTGAGGACTTTGTGATCTACGCTTTCTTGATCTTTACGAAGCTCTTCATCGGCGGTTTCTGCAAAAAGCTGATCAAAAAACTTTTTGTACTGCGAAGGATACGCTGGAACCTTCATTGAGCGCAAAAGCCCCATCACATGATCGTGAATATCTAAAATTTTCTGATAAACAGTAGGATTATCCATTTTCTATATTCTCCTCGCTTTGGGAAGATTGTATCATTTTTGTGTCAACAATCTTTTATTTTTGCCTCTTTTTTAACCGTTCTCTTTTCTCCAAAAAAATTATAATGCGCTACAATAAAATAAAAAGTAGCCCTTATGAGTATAACCGAACGAATTGAAGACCTCATCGACCACAATGCCAGTGATTTTGAGATATCCAAACTTTTTAAAACCCATATATCCGATTATAAAAATTCACTTTTGGAACTTTTCGAGCGTAATCAGGGGAAAGATTTCCTCGTCATCCATACCAAAACTCTCGATTCGATTATCTCGCTTATGTACAAAACCGTGCTTCGGCGAATGTTCGGAAACTACCTTCCGATGCGCAGCTCTATCCCGATCGCGTTTATTGCCCTTGGGAGCTACGGACGGGAACAACTCTGTGTCCACAGCGATATTGATCTCATGATCGTATATGAAAAAAACGACGGATACAATACTTCCGCCATTATTGAGAAATTTCTCTATTTAGCGTGGGATGCAGGGCTTAAACTCGGTCATCGCGTCCATGATGTGAATGATTTGCTCAGTGCATCACGCGAAGATATCACCATCAAAACGGCCATGATGGAGTCGCGTCTTATCATCGGTTCCCCTTTTACGTGGAGTGTGACACAAAACCGTCTCACGGCTATCCGCAACGATGATCCGAAATCATTTATACTGGCCAAAATTGAAGAAGCCAATATCCGTCGACTAAAATTCCCTTTTTCGATGCAACCTCATATCAAAGAGGGAGTGGGCGGATTACGTGATTCACAGCTGCTCTATTGGATCGCGAAAACGATTTACGGCGTCAACAGCCTCAAAGAACTCAGCGGCGAACTCTTCAGTGATGATCACTATCGTGAATATCGGATTGCTTTAGAACTGCTCTTCCGCGTCCGCAGTGCCCTGCACCTCCTTAGTGGAAAACAGCAAGATCAACTTGTCCTTGATTATATGCCCCGTATTGCACAGATGTTGGGATTCAGCGATGAGAAGCGACTTGTGAGCCGTCTGTTGGAAGCACAATGGCGCATCAACAACTTCACCCAGATTTATGTGAAAAAAATGGCACGGCTCTATCTGGTTGATCCTACGCAACTCTCAGCCCTCCGCTCAGGAAGGATTCATAAAGGATTTTACCGTGTTGAGGGGACCCTCTACGCTTCCTATAACACACCGACACCTCCGATCGACACGCTGTTGGAACTATTGGCAGGATTGGAAGATCGAGAATGGGTATTTGATTCGAGTGTCCTCTTCCATTTCACCTATGTCTCTATTAAGCATCCATTGAAAGTAAAAACCTACACCTTATTACGCAAGCTCTTTGAACGGCAACATTTCTATGTCATTGTAAAACTTTTTTACGATGCGGGAATCTTGCATCACCTTATCGGAGCATTTAAAAAAGTACTGCATCTGCCGCAGTTTGACGGCTATCACCATTTCCCTGTCGATTTGCACTCTATTAAGTGTATAGAAGCTCTTGAGTCGATTAAAGATCCTTATGTTGAAGCACTTTATCAGCCGCTCTCTCTTTCAGACAAGCTCCTCCTAAAATCGGTCATTCTCCTCCACGATACCGGAAAAGGGCGCAAACAAGATCACTCGGAAGTGGGGGCAAAACTCATCGTCCCTTTCTTGAAAAACTTCAAACTCCCTACGCAGCAGTTAGAGAGAGGCTCACTTCTCGTGCGCCACCATGTATTGATGAGCAATGTCGCCTATCGCGAAAATCTCTATAATGAAAAAACACTCTATCAATTTATGTCCAAAATCAAAACACCGGAAAATCTCACCCTTCTGTATATCCTGACGTATGCAGATATCAACGGAGTAGGAGAGGGAACCTATACGAGTTTCGGTGCCAACTTACTTCATGAACTCTATGAGGCATCTCTTGAAATCGCTTCCCAAAACGATCGGATCACCGATGCCATTAAACGCGTCAATAAAGAAAAACGGCTCAATCACGATCCTGAGTTCTTGCAACTCTCTAAAATTGAGCAAAAAAAGATCCTCTCCATCGAATCGAATCTTTTCTTCTTCAAACACACCCCCGCTGATATCGTCACCCTTTCCAAAGAGGCGTTTAAATGCCAGAGCTTCACCTATCAGCTTGAAATCGAGAGAGGACTGGTTATCCATATTTTTCGTCGCATACCGCTCAATCTCGGGTATTTGCTCGGAAAACTCAGTTATTTGGATGTCGCTTCTATGGATATTTTTACCCTTTTTGACGGCATTAAATACTTTAAAATCGAATTTTTACAGCGTCCGCTAGAGGGGACAATGGAGCAGATTCAGATTATCGTCGAAGAGGCATTCGACATGTCTAAAAAACTCGCCCTTCCCAAACCGATCATCAAAGCAAACGAAATCACCCTTGATTGTGATCACTCTATCCATTACGCCCAGCTCAATCTCAATACAACAAATCAACGGGGATTATTGGCCTATGCAGTCCAATGTTTCGATGAAGCAGAGATTAATATCGCTACCGCAAAAATCCATACCAATAAAAATATGGCCAGAGATCATTTCTTAATCGAAAAACAAAACAGGATGTGCGATAATGCGCGCAAAATAATTGATAAATTGGTAGGAGAATAGCTTATGTGCGGTATTGTAGGGTACATCGGAGTCAAACCGGTTAAAAAAATCTTGATCGATGGACTTCGTGAGCTTGAATACCGTGGATACGATTCCGCCGGCATCGCCGTTTTGCAAGACGGCAATTTCTCCTTGTTCAAAGCGGTGGGAAAACTGATCAACCTCGAAGAGAAAGCCCAAAATTATGAGAGTACCGGTTTCTCCGTCGGTATCGGTCACACCCGCTGGGCAACCCACGGCAAACCAACCGAGCTCAATGCCCATCCCCATCTGGGACAAAACTCGTATGTCGTTCATAACGGTATCATCGAAAACTATCAAGAGCTTAAAACGATGCTTACGGCACATGGGGTACAGTTTTTAAGCCAAACCGATACGGAAGTGATCGTCCATCTTTTCGAATACCAGCTTAAAAGTGCTTCCACACCGTTTGAAGCATTTCAGCAAACCCTCTCACAGCTCCAAGGAGCGTATGCAATACTACTCGTCAACGCCGACGCTGAGGGGACAATATTCTTTGCCAAACACGGCTCTCCGATGATTATCGGGCGTAACCGTGACAACGAAACCCTCTTTGGTTCTTCCGATGCCGCACTCATCGGAAAATGCCATGAAGTGATCTACCTCGAAGACGGCCATTACGGCTATGCATCGGCAGAGGGAATTGCCCTTTTTGATGAGCATAACCATCCGGTAACACTCCGTTTCACCCCCCTCTCTGAGAACAAACTCTCCGCTCAAAAAGAGGGATTCCGATTTTTCATGGAAAAAGAGATTTATGAACAAAGCCGCGTTTTGGCCGATACCCTCCTCGGGCGTTTACGCGATGAGAGCGTCTATTTTGAAGAGCTTGAAAGCAACCTTTTTGAGGGGATTAACGAAATCAAATTTTGCGCATGCGGTACCAGCTACCATGCCGCGCTCGTGGCCAGCTATTTGTTTGAACGCCACGCTAAAATTAAAACCTCGGTTGAAATAGCCAGTGAGTTCCGTTACCGTGAACCGTTTCTCACCCCTGATACCCTCTTCGTCGTCATCAGCCAAAGCGGTGAAACGGCAGATACGTTAGAGAGCCTAAAAATGGCGAAACGCAATAATCTCAAAACTATGGTTATTTGTAACGTTGACAACTCTTCTATGGTTCGGCTCGCTGATGCTTCCATACTTACCCGTGCTGGGATCGAAAAAGGGGTCGCTTCCACCAAAGCGTTTGCAACCCAAGTATGTGTGTTATGGATGCTTAGCCTCTATCTGGGAGATGTGCGTAAAACCCTACCTACCGAAGAGATCAAACGCCAGATTAAACTTTTACGTACTCTGCCAGTGACCGTTAATGTCGAAAATGCTTTACACGAGCAGCTGCGCCGCTTAAGTAAACGCTACCTGCACGGTCACGGCTTCTTTTTCATCGGACGGGATGTCTTTTTCCCGCTTGCACTTGAGGGGGCATTGAAACTCAAAGAGATCACCTATTTACACGCTGAAGGGTATCCTAGCGGAGAGATGAAACACGGCCCTATCGCCCTCGCCGATCCTGAGCTATTTACGATTGCTCTCCTTCCACAGCACAAACTGTACGACAAAACCAAAAGCAATATCGAAGAACTCAGCGCACGGGACTCCACTATCTGTTCCATCAGTCCCCTTGATTTTGATAAAGCGGACGATCATATTCGCACTGCATATAGGGAAGATTATATGCTCGAATTTTTTGAGATGATGGTTGTTTTACAACTCCTCTCTATGGAAATCGCAATTCGATTGGGGAACGATGTCGATATGCCCCGCAACCTCGCAAAAAGTGTTACGGTCGAATAGCCGTTCCACTTTCTTCTACATTTCATCTAACTTTAAAAGTAATTTAGATATTGTCATTACATTAATAATTTCTTCATTTTTATCTCTCGTATATAAGGTATTAAAATATGAACGCTAATCGAAAAATTTTATTCATCGTTGCTTTGATGCTCATCGGACTTGCTGTCGCTACCATTACCAACGTTGCCCTCAACTTCCGCGATTACGGATACAACAATGCCATTGAGAAATCGAAGATGACCGCTGAAATCGTGCGTGACGGATTAACGGCACACATGGTCAACGGTATCATGGATAAACGGGAATTTTTCCTCGGTAATATCGCCAATATCAAAGACGTTCAATCTCTTTGGATTGTCCGCGCTGATAGCGTTATCAAACAATACGGTGAGGGGATGCAAAATGAAAAACCTCGAGATGCCATGGACCGCAGAGTTCTTAAAGAGGGAGTCACCGTACGAGAAATCCGAGAAGATGCCAGTAATGCGGTTTTGCGGGTAACCATTCCCTACACGGCAACAGCATATGGGAACCCCAACTGTCTCACCTGTCATAACGTTAAAGAGGGGGAAGTTTTGGGTGCCATTAGTATGGAGTTCAATATTAATGAAATCCGCCAAACCGGTGCTGTGACGATTGCCAAAATTTTTGCCATCAATGTCGTATTTATCATCATAGCACTATGGGTAACGAATCACTACTTCAAACCCTACATGAAACTGTTTGAAAATCTTCAAAACGGTATCAAAAGAGCACGAACCGGAGATTTTAGTTTCCGATTCACCACAACCCTAAAAGATGCAGGAAGTGAGGTAGCCGATCAAATGAATACCCTCTTCCAGAAAATGGAAGATACCTTCGGTGGGATTAAACATAATCTTAATACCTTTGCATCACGCTCAAATATTTCTAGCAATGATCCCCTTAGTACGGCAGGGGTCATTATTCAAGAGCTCTCCGATGTCTATAAATTTAAAAAGACTATTGAACATGATGCCAATAAAGACGCGGTGTACGATCGATTTATTTATGTATTAAAAGAGAAATTCCATTTTGACCATTTTGCCCTTTATGAAGTGGACAAAACAACCAAAGAGCGAAAGCTGATCCATATCACCGATCATAAAAGTTTTTGTCTCCCAAGTGCAGATAAAGATACCCAAGAGTGTCGTGCTTTCCGTACGGCAAGTGATGTCTATTCAACCGATTTTCCAAATATCTGTGCTAATTGTGCCGAAGATAAAGAGTACTCGTGTATTCCGTTTAACATCAATGATGATTTGGCCTTAATCCTCTCCTATTCTGCCAAAGACATTGAGACGATTGAAGAGATGAATCTCGCCTTACCGAGTATCAAAAACTATTTTGAAGCGGCTAAAGCGGTCATTGAGAGCCGTACATTGATGGATAAACTTCGAGATTCTTCCCTTAGAGATGGAGCAACCGGCCTTTATAACCGCCGCTTTTTAGAGGAGTTTATCGATAAAAGTTCAGAACAGGCTGCTCGTTCTAATATGTCTTACGCCGTACTTATGATTGATATCGATTACTTTAAAATGATCAATGATACCTATGGGCACGATGCCGGAGATGTCGTGATTAAATCATTATCCGAAATTTTAGTCCACGCAATCCGAAAAGCAGACCTTCCGGTTCGTTACGGCGGAGAAGAGTTTTTAGTGCTGCTTCATAATACAACACCTGAGGGAGCATTGTCCGTAGCTGAGAAAATACGGACTGTGTTCAATGAGAAGAAATTTCAATTCGGGAACGATACCGTCCAAAAAACGTTAAGTATCGGAATTGCCCACTTCCCATCTCAGGCTGACTCTATTTGGAAAGTAATTAAATTTGCTGATATTGCCCTCTACGAGGGGAAACATACCGGACGTAACCGTGTCATTGAATTCGAAGAGCGTATGTTTAGCGGTGGAGACCAATTTTAATAACGCCTCTCTTCCTTCTCCTATTCGCCTCCTGTGGAGACGAATAAACTCCCATTCTGAACCAAATCTCTTCTTACTGAGGCATTGACTTTGTATCGTAGACTAAAGAGGCATTTCCCCCTTGGTGTTTCGCTTCTAGCAATGCTCGTTTAGCGTATTCGATCCCCTCAAGCATATCAGGAGTTTGCACAGGGAAAAGAGAGATTCCGATGCTCACTGTTTTTAAGATAGCATAAGTATTGATTCTAATCTTTTTCTTGAATGTATTGCGAATCGTATCCGCAACCTCATTAACCTCATCCGCTTCGTAATCGTATAAAATAACGGCAAACGTATCACCGCCGTAGCGGATAAGGATATCCCCTTGTCGCAGGTTTTCATGGATATTATGTGCCATCGCTTTGATCACTTCGTCACCGATGACGCTTCCATAAGACTGGTTGATTTGATGAAACTGGTCCATGTCGATCATTAAAATACCGTAAGGGATCATTGTTCGCGTTGATTGTGCCACAATGAGCTTCGTCAGCTCTTCGAGATAAGCACGGTTATACAACTGCGTCAGGGGGTCAATCCGAACGGTCTGCTGCAGTTTTTTATTGATAATCTGAAGTTTTGAGGCATTGATGTAGTTACCAAGTTGCTCCAGAGCCAACCGTATCGTACTAACTTCTCGTGCTTCATACGTCACCAAAGAGACAACAATATCGAGATCATCAACGATCGGATAGCTTTGGCATACATAATGGGCATCAGGGTCAATCATTTTCGGACACGCCACTTCACATTGGGTCGAATCGACCATTCCGCTTGTTCTATCAGCGCGACAGCCGCTTATCGCATCACATAAAAGTGTTTTTTCGGTATGGACTATGTGGGTGGTTTTATCAAGAGGATTAAGCTCTAAAATATTGAAATTACTCAAATTCCAACGGGTTCGAAGCAGTGCGATGATCCGTGCGTAAACCTCATCGAGATTTTGATCCTTTTCTATTTCTGTTCTAAAACGCTCCACCTCGTACAGTTGATGAACCCCCATCTGCAGAGTGTACAGAGGATCACTGTTATGTTGATCGAGTCGGATAAGGGAACCCATCTTTTTACCGCTTTCGGTAAGGGTAGAATCGAGTTTTTCCATGACGGCATTGGTCCACATCGCAGCGTTGTAGCCGTCTCTCGTATCTGATGGCTCGATACGATGGCTGTAATCGCCCCCTTCGGCTTTCTCCATAGTTAACGCCACCGCATCAAGGGTCTCTTTATAGGAAGCAATAAAACGACGAACATTTTTAAGAAGAGTATAGGTTAACGTCATCAAAACGATAATCGCTACCGCAACCGCAACCAGTCCGGTTACTTTGAGATCATTTATCTCCATCTCAATGGATACCGCCCCTAAAACAACCCCTGCTTTACTATCATGACAGCTGAGGCAATCAATTTTTCCCTTTTCCGTTGCAATGTAGGGTATTGTGAGGCGATAAAGGGTATCGGAGAACAATGAGCCTGAAACATTTTCGATGGCCTTCCCATCACGCAATACGGCGCGGTCTATATCATCAACAGGATCTTGTGGATATATCCCTCTTCCGTATTGTCTGTTTAGCGCTTCAGAGCGGATAACCCACGTACGCTTCATCCCCTCTAAGGCATCGATTTGTTTTAGTAGTTCGTTTTGATAATCGCTGCTGCCGGTAATCATATGTGACGTTAAGGACTCTTGGACGATATGTGCCGCCAAATTTGCCTTACTCTCCGCCGATTGAAGTCCCATATATCGGAATGTCACTGCCAGTACGACAATAAACAGAGCCGTTATTCCTACTATACTGAGAACGAGTGTAAAAAATGTTTTCTCTTTTTTCATTATTCCTGACTTATATTACGTAAATAGATCGATTATACTGAAAAAAAGATTAGAATTGTTAAAAAGGGATCATTTCCCCCATGAATCGGGGGAATGGGAGGTTGTTTTAGTGACAGCCGCAGCCTGTGCCGCAACTTCCGCTAGAAGCAGGTGTTTCTTGTTTTGGTGCAGCGGCAGTGGAACACGCTGAAACACCCGGAGGGGTATTCGGCTGGATCGCTTGATTGTCCACTCCCCCCTCTTCGTTAATTTTCTCGATGGTTGCCCACAAATCTTCCGCCGCCTTCATATAACGTTTCGCTGTTTCAGAGGTCGGTGCATAATAAGTTACCGGTTTCCCTTCATCCCCGCCCGTTCGGATAGCGGGTTCGATAGGGATTTCGGCTAAGATACACGTATCAAACTGATCCGCCATCGCTTTGGATGTCCCTTTTCCGAAAATATCATACTCAACTCCGGTATCGGGAGCGATAAACCCAGACATATTTTCGATAACACCCGCGATCGGGATATGAAGTTTTTTAAACATATCCAAACTACGGCGAGAATCATCGAGGGAAACCATTTGTGGTGTCGTAACGGTCACACCGACGGTTACCGGAACACTTTGTGCCAACGTGAGTTGTGCATCACCGGTACCCGGAGGCATATCGATAACAAGACAATCCAAATCCGACCATAGAATATCGCGCAAGAACTGCTCGATCGCTTTCATGATCATCGCACCGCGCCAGATAAGCGATTGCCCCTCTTCCATAAGTGAGCCCATAGACATCACTTCGACACCGTACGCTTTTAATGGGAGAACTTTGTTTCCGACCACTTCAGGTTTTTGACCCTCAAGCCCCATCATACGCGGGATATTCGGTCCGTAGATATCGGCATCCAAAAGACCCACTTTTTTCCCTTGCATCGCAAGAGCTACCGCAAGATTAACCGAAGTGGTCGATTTTCCGACTCCCCCTTTACCTGAGCTGACCATAATGAAGTTTTTCACCTGAGGGGCAATGTTTTTCCCCTTTGATGAACTCTCTCTCGGCATTTTCGGAGCGGTAATATTCACTATCACTTCGGATGCACCGGCACGTTTTAACTCATCCGTTGCTTCAATCGTGATTTGATGCGCCACTTCAGGAGCACTTGAAGTGATATCAACCGTAACACTCACGTTTGAACCCTCAATTTTAATCTCTTTAACGAATCCGAAGGTCACGATATCTTTCGTGAATCCCGGATAAGTAACTTTGGATAACGCTGATTTAACTATTTCTTCATTCATATTTTATATCTCCTTAAATTTTAGCTTGCACTTCTTGCTTTAACTTCGGCAGCAATCTGAGCGATTGCTTCGGGGTTATCCATGATCTGCTGAGTGATTTTATACGAACAAAATTTCGGCCCGCACATCGAACAAAACTCCGCCTCTTTAAAAACATCCTGCGGCAATGTCTCGTCGTGATACTCACGTGCCCGTTCCGGATCGAGGGCAAGTTCAAACTGACGGTTCCAATCAAATGCATAACGGGCATCGCTCATCGCATCATCGATGTCACGAGCACCTTTGCGTCCGCGAGCGATATCGGCGGCATGTGCCGCGATTTTATACGCGATGATTCCTGCACGAACATCTTCGGCGTTCGGTAAGCCCAAATGCTCTTTCGGGGTAACGTAACAGAGCATCGACGCACCATGCCATCCGCCGACAGCCGCACCGATAGCAGAACTGATATGATCATACCCCGCCGCGATGTCGGTGACGAGAGGGCCTAGGATATAAAACGGCGCTTCATGACAATATTCGCGTTGAATTTTCATATTACGCTCGATTTGATTGAGAGGGACGTGTCCCGGCCCTTCGATCATAACCTGAACATTTTTCTCCCATGCACGCAGCGTCAATTCGCCGAGTACTTTAAGCTCACCCAGCTGCGCTTCATCAGACGCATCGGCCAAACATCCCGGACGAAGTGAATCCCCAAGAGAGAGGGAGACATCGTAACGGGCACAAATATCAAGGATCTCATCATACGCCGTATAAAAAGGGTTTTCACGATGATAATGCATCATCCACGCCGCCATCAACGATCCGCCACGGCTAACGATCCCCATTTTACGTTTCGCCACTTTCGGCATCGTCTCCAGCAAAAAGCCTGCATGGATAGTGAAATAGCTCACCCCCTGCTGTGCTTGACGCTCTAGTACTTCGAGCATCACTTCGATACTTAAATCTTCGATTTTGTTGTTGACGTCGTGCAAAATTTGATAGATGGGTACCGTTCCGATAGGAATTTTAGAATTTTCGATTACCGCTCGGCGAATCTCATCCAAATCTCCCCCTGTCGAGAGGTCCATTGCCGTATCGGCTTTGTAGTGTTGAGAGACCTGAATCTTCTCAATCTCCCCTTGAACATCACTGGCAATCGCGGATGATCCGATATTAGCATTGATTTTACAGCGCGCGGCAATCCCAATTGCCATCGGCTCTAAGTTTTTGTGATTGATATTCGCAGGGATGATAAGACGTCCCCGCGCTACTTCGGAACGAACCAATTCAGGATCAAGCTCCTCAACTTTGGCAACATACGCCATCTCTTCGGTAATAATGCCTTGCTTGGCATAGTACATCTGAGTACGGACGGTGTCGTTTTGTCTTTTGTCGACCCATTCAGTTCTCATACTTTCTCCTTGATCTTTCAAAAGCTTAATTGGACTTATAAATAAGAGCCCCTAAAAGGGTAGACTCTCTTTTAATGTAAGTTAAAAATTTCAAGAGGATTTAGGAAAAGATCCCCTCCTCTGCTCTTGATATATTCTATAATTTATCGCAAACAAGATAAAAAAAAGCTTTTTGAGTGTATAATTTCGTAACAGTTTTCAAAATAGGATACATTTTGTCTGATTTTACCCTTGTTTTGCTTGCAGCAGGTAACTCAACCCGTTTTAAAGTACCTGTAAAAAAACAATGGCTCCGTATAGGGCATGATCCATTGTGGGTTTATGTTACTAACCGTATCAAAAAAACTCTCCCCAATGTACCCGTCATTCTCTCCGCCCATGCGGATGAAATCCCTTTTATGAGATCTATGTGCGATTTTACGATTGTTGCCGGAGGAGCTACCCGTCAACAATCCCTTAAAAATGCCCTCAAAGAGGTCAAAACCCCCTATGTAATGGTCACCGATGTTGCCCGTGCCTGCATCGATCCCGATCTGATTGCTCGACTGATAGAGCATAAAGAGTCTGCCGATACCATTGTCCCTGCCCTCGATATTCATGATACCGTTGTTTACGGAGATGAAACCATAGCGCGTGAACATGTTAAACGGATTCAAACCCCGCAACTTTCCCGCACCGATGTATTACGCCGTGCACTCGAGAGCGATGTCGAATATACCGATGAAAGCAGTGCCGTCGTCGCCTTGGGAGGATCTCGCTATTTTGTAGCGGGGGATGAGCGTGCCGCCAAAATCACCCATGCCGGTGATACTGCGGCACTGGAATGCCTCGCGCCCCCTTCAAACGTTGTTTTTACAGGCAACGGATTTGACGTTCACCCTTTTGAAGAGGGGAAAGTGATGATGCTCGGCGGGGTAGAGATCGACAGCCCCTATGGGTTTAAGGCTCACAGTGACGGAGACGTTGCCATCCATGCCCTCATCGATGCACTCCTTGGCGCTGCCTGTTTGGGAGATATCGGGATGTTATTTCCCGATACCGATGCCGCTTATAAAAATATCGATTCCAAAGAACTGTTGGCACAGTGTGTCGAAAAACTCCACGCTTTCGGATTTGTCATACTCCATGCCGACATCACGATTATCGCCCAAGCACCAAAAATCGCCCCCTATAAAGATCGTATGCGCTCTACCCTTGCCTCTTTGCTCCATATCCCCTCTGCCCGTGTCAATGTCAAAGCGACAACAACCGAGCATCTTGGGTTTATAGGCCGTAAAGAGGGGCTAGGGGTGATGGCAACCGCATCAGTACACTATTTTGATTGGAAAAACGGATGAATATACTCATTATCGAAAACGAGATCTATCTTGCTCAAAGTATCGCCTCTAAACTCAGTGATTTAAGTCACAACTGCGATATCTCAAGCTCTACTAAAGAGGGGCTTCGCGGAATAGCGTATGATGTTGTCCTCCTCTCAACCAATATCAGCGGTCAAGATATCTATCCCGTCATTGAAGCGTATAAAAATGCGGTTGTCATCTTGATGGTAAGCTATGTGAGCAATGATACCGTCTCAAAGCCTCTCGCAGCCGGAGCCAAAGATTACATCCTCAAACCGTTTATGATCGAAGAGCTGATCCGTAAAATTCAACACTTCCAAAACCATGAACGGCTCCGTCGCCAAAACCAAACGTATGAGCGTTATCTAACCCATACGTTTAACTCCATCAATGTGGATGAGGATTTGGACAAAGTCGAACTTCCCCTCTTTATTTGCAGCGGATATCAAAAGTATGCTGACGCATTTGCATTCCGCTATGCGGCGCATCACGATAAAACGCTTCAGTTTATCTCCCTCTCTTCGGCTAAAGCGTTTAGCGATATCGCGGCACTCAACGACGACTCGATTCTTTTTATCACCGATTTTCAAAACCTCAAAAAAAGTGAACACAAATCCTTTTACGAGTTGATCACCGGAAAAAAATGTATAGTTGCCAGCACGGAACCTATCGATAATTCCCCTTTCAAACTGATCGAAATCGAAAGTGAAAATCATCTTTTTGATCAAGGCGAGATTTTGCCGATCGAAGAGTATGTTAAATATATCATGATCCATTTCCAAAACCGATTTCCGGATACGGAACTCTCTAAAAAACTCGGTATTTCACGCAAAAGCTTATGGGAAAAGAGAAAGAAATATGGCATCGTCAAGAAAAAATAGAGCCCTCTATATCGACCAAGAGGCCGTCTCTGCCCTCACCCTCCTCAAATCAGGCATGCTCAGCCCCGTAACGGCACTCATGAACGAGAAACAAAGCAAAGAGGTCCTCAGTAGCGGGATGTTTCTCGGGAAAACCTTCCCTTTCCCCCTCATCCTCTCCCCCAGCGGAAAAGTCAATGAAACCATTCTCACGAGCGCCCATCAAGGTGAAATACTCGATCTCGTTTGCGAGAACGTCGTCATCGGAGAGCTTTGTGTTGATGAAGTCTATCCTATTGATCCGCGCGAACGGCTCCATCAAATCTACGGAACGGAAGATTTATCCCATCCCGGCGTCAGCGCGACCCATAAACGATTAGGAAAATACGCTATCTGCGGGGATTACTCTATCGATCTCTCCTCCGTTCAAGAGATTCAAGCTATGATTACTCAAGCCAAAGAGCAAATCGGTGCACAGCGCACTACCGCCTTGTTTATGGCCGCTAATCCGCTTCATCGTGCCCATGAGCGCCTTATCCGCCAAAGCTTGGATCACTCCGATTTAATCATTATTTTTCTTCTTAAACCGTACAACAATGCTGATTTGAAATACGATCTTCGTTTAGAGACCTTGAAGTTTTTTGTCGACAACTATCTCCCTCGAAACCGTGTCATCATTGTTCCCTTGGAGAGCAGCTATATTTTTGCCGGAAGCAATGAGGTTATCCTCGATGCGATCGTAGCAAAAAACTACGGATGTGACCGCCTTATGATCGGTCAAAATCATGCCGGAATCGGTATGTATTATGATCATAATGCCAATAAGTCGATTATTGATCGCCTTGTCGGTATCGATATCGAAGTGGGTATTGCAAGCGAATACGTCTACTGCAATCAGTGCAAAACACTGGTCAGTGTCCAAACATGTCCACACGGTCATCATCACCATATCTCATACCACTCCGAATCGATTTTAGAGTTGATGCGACAAGGGCTTCTCCCCCCTGCCGTTTTAGTACGCAAAGAGATATCGTCCATGATTGTTGCATCGTTGTATCCAAACCGGTTCAAAAATCTGGCCAAACTCTATTACGACATTATGCCGGTCAACGGTCTGCTAGAAGAGCACAGTGAAAAAGATTTCTATATTGCCCTCATGCGCCTTTATCAGACGACGTCATTAACATAAGGAATAAAAATTGAATTGGTTTTTTCTGACCGTCGGTTACAGCGGCCTCTCTCCAAAAGCTCCCGGAACGATGGGTACCCTAGCATCACTCCCATTAGGAGTGGCAATCCTCCTCTATCTCGGCCCGCAAACCCTATTTTTGGCGGCATTGCTCATAACCCTAATCGCGATTAAAAGCATCAACCGCTATGAAGCGGTATCTCACAATCATGATGATCAACGAATCGTTATCGATGAACTCGTAGGATTGTGGTTTGCCCTCTCCATCGCTCCGGGGATCGGATTTGATTTGGCGACACTGATACAGTGGGAGAACGGAATCGCTCTCCAGATAGCCCTTAGCTTTATCTTTTTTCGCATTTATGACATCAAAAAACCCTCAATTATCGGTCGGATTGATCGTGAAGCTAAAGGGGGATTGGGTGTGATGGGAGATGACATCATCGCCGGATTTGCCGCAGGTATCACGGCTGCACT
>DLUI01000051.1 GCA_002742695.1 Sulfuricurvum kujiense
TAAACTAAATTTTCCAGAAAAGCAACAAGTGTTACTTTTTTTCTCAATCTATTTAATACACTAAAAATCACTTTTTTGATTCACTTTAACATTATATATAGAATATAAATAAATATTATTTGGCAAAGCAATCTACAATTATAATTTCATATAATATTCTAGTTTATTTTGTATTATTTTTATTTGACGATATAAGTAAACAGTAGTATTGACTTTAAGCGTCAATACTATTATAATAACTTTATATGTTAATCATATACTTTCATAATATGTTTTATAGTTGCAAGTGGGGATTTTATAATGAAAAGTGTTGTTATTATCGGTGGTGGAATTGCCGGTGTCGAAGCGGCAATCTATTATCGTAAAGAGGGATTTGAGGTTGAGCTTATCAGTGATCGGAGTTATGTTTTTATCTACCCTATCGCTATATGGATCCCCGTAAAAGCAATACGATTTGAAAATGTAGCCTTTTCGCTCGACAAAATTGCTATGCGGCATGGTTTCAAACTCACGGTTGATCGTGTTGTAACCATCAGCGGTGCTCAAAAAACCATAACCCTTGAAAATGGTGGAGAGCGTGAAATCGATCATCTTGTGATTGCTACGGGAGCGGCAAAAATGAAACATGAAGGGTTGGAAAACACCCTCTCTATCTGCGGTGATCCCGAGCAGTCACTACTCCTCAAAGAAAAAATCGATCTCCTCATCGCCAAAGGGAGCGGAAAAATCGCTTTCGGATTCGGCGGCAATCCGAATGATCCCAGCGGTGTACGCGGAGGTCCCGCTTTTGAGCTCTTTTTCAATCTCCATCACCGTCTCAAAAAACTCGGTATAAGAGATAAATTTGAAATGACTTTTTTTGCCCCTATGGCAGAACCGGGTGCTCGAATGGGACAAAAAGCACTCTCATCACTGGAGATGATGTTTCAACGAAACAACTTCAAAACCCGTTACGGCAAAAAAATAAAGCGTTTTGATAACCAAGGCGTTATTTTTGAAGATGAGAGCCGCTTAGAGAGCGATCTGACGATGTTTATTCCGGCAGGAAACGGCTCTGAGCTCATTCGATCCTCCGACCTTCCCCAAAACAGTGCCGGATTTATTCGGATCACTAATTACTGCGAAATCGAAAACGTCGAAAATTGGTATGCCATCGGTGACGCTGCGGCATTAGAGGGACCGGATTGGAAAGCCAAACAAGGGCATATCGCCGAGGTAATGGCACGCAATGCCGCTCATAATAGTGCGATAGCGCATGGGATGAAATTTGAGAATAAAAAAACCTACCAAGAGCATCTCACAATCCTCTGCGTTATGGATATGGGCAACGGCGCCGGATTTGTTTATCGTGATGACAAAAAAACCCTTCTACTCCCACTTCCGATCATAGGACATTGGCTCAAAATCGGCTGGGGATGGTACTACAAACTCTCTAAAATGGAGTATATTCCCCGTATCCCTTGGATGTAATTAACACGCTTCTAAAATCTTCGTCACAATCTCATAAACGTTGTTGGAGAGGTTCGGATGATTTTTTATCCGCTCCAACTCACGCCCCATCAATATTTTTTGATCACTATTTAAACGTCCGTAATTTTTAAACGCCCCCGCCAATCCCGAAGCAATCTGTGGATTGAGGGCATCAATTTCGATCACTTTATCAGCGACAAAAGCAAATCCATCTCCACTCTGATCATAAAATGCGATCGGATTGCGGGCAAAACTTCCGATTAAAGCACGAACGAGATTTGGCACTTTTACATCGTAGGCACTGTCCTCTTGTAATGCGATAACGCGTTCCAGTGTCGCGACGCGTCGTGAAGAGGCTAAGACGCTAAAATATTTGTTCATCACCAGCGTCTGATCACTATAGCGATTGTAAAAATCTTCTAATGCACTTTTTGCTAATTCGGGAGCATAATTTTCAAGTAGATCAAGTGCCGCCAACCGCTCACTCATTGAGTGAGACTGACGGTAATGTTCTAAACAAACGGCACTTGTCGTCTCATCTCTTAAGCTCATCACTATCCCCAACAGACGGTTTTTAAGGGCGCGTTTTCCCATACTAACCCCATCAATATGAGCATTTGAAGGATCATACAGTAGTTCAATATTTTTGTGTAATTCGCCGAAATAGCGTTGCGCTAATATCTGTTTGAGTTTCTCTTGTGCCGTAACGATCGCAGCGACATCAATACGCTCCTGTCGCTGCATCAGTGTCGTAATACTCGGCAGTTCCAAAATTTGAGATTTAAACATCGCCTCAATCGACTCATCACACAGCAGTGCGCCGTAACTCTCGATATAACGTTCATTCGCTTCTTCACCGCTCATCATGGCCTCAAGTGTTTCGATACCGAAACGGTGAGCCGCTTCATAGCGGACAAATCCCTCATTCTCATACGTCATCAAAAACGGATAATTGAGCGTCTCACATTCAATAATCACAGGGGCGCTGAATCCGCGATTCAAAGAGAGACGCGGAGGTGTAGCAATCTCTTTAAAAACAATCTCGCTGATCTCTTTCTCTAACCATAGCACATCCTGATGCAACAGCGTTACATCGTCGGTTTTGAGCTCATATTCACTGCCATCTGAGGCTAAAAGGGCGATACGTAACGGCATCGCATACGGTAATTGTTCTTGGTTCTTGGTGTTTTTAGGGATAATTTGGATGATTTTCAAAACCAGCTCAGCAGACTTGGGAAAATACTCGCTCGATACACGCAATATCGGAGTCCGTTCTTGTGAATACCATCGTTTAAATTGTGTCAAATCGACGGGACTTTGCGATTGCATTGATTCTAGGAACTCTTCCGTCCCCACCGCTTTTCCGTCAAACTTTTCGAAATAATAATCCATTGCGGCTCGAAACTTTTCGCCCCCCAACACGGTATGCATCATCCGAATCACCTCGGCACCCTTCTCATAGACGGTTGCCGTATAAAAGTTGTTGATCTCCATATAGTGATCGGGCTTAATCGGATGGGCAGTGGGGCCTGCATCCTCGACAAACTGTCGCTCACGTAAGGCTCTGAGATCATCCAGACGCTGCGTCAGAGGAGAGTTCATATCGGCACTGAACGATTGATCTCTAAAGACGGTCAACCCCTCTTTGAGGGTCAATTCAAACCAGTTACGGCATGTAATCCGATTCCCCGTCCAGTTATGAAAATATTCATGAGCGATAACGCTCTCAATCCCCATAAAATCACTGTCGGTAGCACTGTCTTCATCGGCGAGAACATAATGAGAATTAAAAATATTCAGCCCTTTATTCTCCATCGCCCCCATATTAAAACTGTCCACCGCAACGATGTTGTAGATTTCCAGATCGTATTCGCGGCCATACGTGATCTCATCCCACTCCATCGATTTTTTTAAACTCCGCATCGCGTGGTGACATTTATCCTCGTTCCCACGGTCGCAATAAATCGCCAAATCGACTTTTTTACCGCTAGCCGTCGTGTAGCTATCGTGAATAGAACCTAAATCCCCTGCAACGAGGGCAAAGAGATAACACGGTTTTGGGATCGGATCTTCCCATACCGCCAAATGCTTGCCGTTATCCAGTGTCGCCGTACCGCGAAGATTTCCATTGCTAAGAAGGATGGGACATCTCTCTTTAGAAGCGATGATTTTCGTTGTAAACGTGCTCATTACATCGGGTCGATCGATAAAATAGGTGATCCGTCGGAACCCTTCCGGTTCATTCTGGGTACACCAGATACCGCCGGAGCGGTAGAGTCCCTCCAGCTCCGTATTTTGGTCAGGATAAATCCGATTGATGATACGGATACGTGCGGTGTCGCGATCAAGAGGAATACGGATTGCACTCTCCTCTTTGATATACATATCGTCGCTGTAGAGGATATCATCGACCCACAACAGTTCCAAATCGAGCATCTCACCATCGAGTTTCAGCTCACGCGCTTCACTATCACGGCGCTGTACCTCCATAATGTTTTCGACACGGGTGGAAGATTCCTCGATAATGAATTCCAGAGAACAGCTCACTATCGTATAGGGGCTTGGGGTATACTCTTTAAAATAAATTGTTTTGTGCTCTTGCATAGGAGTTCCATTTTATTGTTTTTGAAATAATACTCAAATTACGCTACACTTAAGACATTACAATATAAAGCAACAATTATGAATAATAATCTTTATCTTGCGCGGCAACCGATTTTAGACCGTGCGGAAAATATCATAGGTTACGAATTTTTTTATCGCAACACGTATGGTGAATGTGTCATCGATGATCCCAGACATGCGACGGCATCGGTACTGGTCAATTTACTTAATCAAATCGGCTCATCTACGGCATTCGGAGAGCTTCCTGCATTTATCAATACCGATGGCCCGCTACTCCTTACCGATATACTCCGCACCCTTCCGAAAGAAAAATTTGTCTTTGAGCTCTCCGCATCGATCAAAATGAACTCCCGCGTTCATGAAGCGATCCGATACTATCACTCTCTCGGATATCGCTTTGCACTTGATAATGCATCATTTCATCCCTCCTATTTTGAAACTTTTTCTACTATTTTTCCCTATATTGAATTTGCAAAATTCGATGTCACTCAAACCGATGTTGAACAATTTTCCTACCTCCCGAACCCGTATGGGAAAATGAAACTCATCGCCCAAAAAGTGGAATTCTATGAAATTGCGGAAGCGTATGAAATGCTAGGATTTGAGTACTTTCAAGGGTTCTATTTTGCACGTGCGCACCTTATCACGCAGCGTCGCATCGATCCGCAATACGTGCAAATGATGAATATTTTTTCACTTCTTCAAAACGACGCGACGATGGATGAGATATGCGATGCATTTAAACATCAAAGCATCCTCTCTCTTCAACTTTTTCAATTTCTCCGTTCCGTCCATCCTGAACATATTGAGGGGGTAACGTCTATACGAGAGATGATTGAACGGTTCGGGAAAAATGCTCTTATGCAATGGATGCTGCTTCTCATCTACTCCAAATCGGGAACCAAAGCTATAGACGAAAAAAACTCCCATGCCGTTTTTGCCCAAAATAGAATCGACCGTATGATTGCGTTACTCCAAAAAATCACCCCCGATTTCACCGAAACCCAAGTGGAGCAAATCCATTTAATAGCAATGCTTTCACTTCTGGAAGGGTTTATGAATATTCCAATGGAGTCATTACTGCAAACACTTCATCCCTCTGTAGTCATAGAAGACGCACTCTTAGGACATACGGGGGTATTGGGGAGAATATATGCCGCATCCCTCAAGCTGGAGTGCGGCGATGTCAACGGAGCGGCGATACTGCTGAAATCTTACGGGGTTACCCCCGATCAAATTAGCTCATGGCATCCATAGAGATGAGCAATTCATCCATTTTCTGATCCACGGTTCCCACATAGTGGGTTAGATCCATCATTTCGTCCATGTTTTGGTGCAATGATTCACTGTTGTCGTTGATTGCTTGGATCAGTACATTGATCGTTGCCGAGATTTCGGCAAGACTTTTTTGGGTTCGTTCAGCGAGTTTGCGTACCTCATCGGCAACAACGGCAAATCCGCGTCCGTGTTCTCCTGCGCGTGCCGCTTCGATCGCTGCATTGAGGGCAAGGAGATTCGTTTGATCGGCGATATCGCCGATGGTGACCAAAATCGCTTTGGTCTCTTGGGCATTACCGACAAGGGCTTGCAGATTACCGGAGAGTTCATGCTCTTTTCCGGCAACACTTTGAATCCGTTCAACGGTAGAGTTGATCATCCCGTTAAGTTCGACGAATTTTGTTGAGCGCAACTCTTCGATCGTTGATTTAAGATGTTTGGTATTATTGTCCAAAACCTCTTTGGCTTCGTTGTTTTGATGTTCCATTGATTCCAATGCGACTCCGAGCTCGTTGATTTTACTCAACATCTGCCCCATTTTACCCTCAACATTTACCTCGGCACGGGTAGAAAATCTCCCCTCGCTCAGTGCTTCAAGGACTTTTATCGCACTATCAATATTTTTTTCCGTCGCATCCAACATGCTGTTCATCGTTTTTCGGAGTAAATGGACATGCGGAGTCTTTGTATCGCTCATAACACGGCACATATAATGTCCTTGTCCTACTTTATCCGCTAAAAGTACCATTTCGCCCGCTACCAATGTATCGGCAAGAAGCATATCTTCATGAGCTTTTGCCAAAATATTGATTTTATCTTCGACGCTTCCGGCTTCTGCATCGAGCTTTGGAAGGCGGTTGCGTTTAAACTGCATCAGCTGAAGGAAATTATCCAAATGTTTTTGCACATTATCATGACCACTATTCGGACTCGCAATAAGTCCCACCGACACTAAGGCTATCACAAGGATAACGGCGATTAGAGTACCCACACTTTGGGTGATAGCTCCGGCTAAAACTCCGAGTATTGCCAAAACGATCAGTATTGCTATTTTTGCTGAATTATTCATATTCACGTCCTTAACTCATAGTCTTATAGAGACGTTCTGCTTCAGCAATCTCATCTGAAGAGGGTTTTCGACGACACGATAAATAACCGCATTTTCCATTACTGTCACACCCGATATTGGGATAGACAGTAGCATATACCCAATAATATCCTCCGTTTTTTGTCCCGTTTTTGACATATCCGGTCCAAATCTTGCCGCTTTTGACCGTATCCCACAGATCTTTGAATGCCGCCTTAGGCATATCGGGATGACGGACGATACTGTGAGGCTTCCCGACAAGCTCATCTATCGTATAACCGGCAATTTTGCAAAAATCTTCATTAGCAAAAAGGATAATCCCCTTTTCATCTGTCTGCGATACCAAAAAATCGGTATCTTTAAGTACATATTCACTACCCATAGACTGCACCTTCTCAACAAAATTTGTTATCTTTGTGATACTAATGCAAATAATGTACCATTAGGCTAAAAATAACGAAATTAATTAACTATTAATCGTCAATTTCTTTCAAGTGCGTATATATGTAACAATAATTCTCTACATTAAACCGTTTAACATCAGATAGCGATACATCGGCTGCAGCATATACAAATCAAATGCCCACCAAATCCATCTTGGTTTCGCCGGATCTAGCGGGAATGAGGGGGCTAAACCGTCATAATTGAACTCTGCCATAATAATTTCGCCGTACGCTGTTTTCAGAGGACACACCGTATAGCCGTCAAATTTGAGAGTCGGCTCTTTTTTCTCCATTACCGAAATCAGATTCCCCACCACAATCGGTCCGTGATGACGGGCACTTCCCCCCGTTTTTCCGATAGGGATACCGCACACGTCTCCGATTCCGAAGACATTTTTGTAGCGACGATGCTGAAGGGTCTCACGGTCAACCTCAAGCCACCCTTGTGCTGTCCCTTTTTGCCATCCCAGAGGAGAGTTTGCCACCGCATCGACTGCCGCCATCGGAGGGACAAGATGGATAAAGTCGTACTCTATTTTGACCTCATCTTCTTTTTCAATCACATCGTATTCTTCGAGATCTTTGTCGTATTCCCCTTGAACTTCATATTTATGCAAAAATGTCGCTATTTTTTTCTCTGCATCGATCGCAATCAAATCATGTCCGAATTTATTGGTAATATTTCCGTATCGTTTTTGAGCGTTTGCAAGTGACGCCTCAATCTCAGGAATGGCAAACAGTTTCTCTCCCGGACTCGCAAAAATAAAATCGGCGGTAAGATTGTCGCGTTTGAGATAATCATCACACAGATAGAGAATTTTTTGCGGTGCTCCGCCGCATTTGACTGGGGTAGATGGCTGAGTACACAATACACGCGGTTTTGATGTTTTAGAGGCTTCTTTGACGGCTTTGAACCACTCATACGTTAGGGTTCCCCCCTCCGCAGTCCCTGCAGCCAAGTCATTATGATAGACACATGAGATCCCATGGTGTCCGAGCATTTCAGGTGTTAATCCCGCGATCTTTTCGTAATGCGATTGCATTCCCGTTGCCACGACGAGATAATCATACTCTACGACCGTCCCTTTTTTCGTCGTTAGCTTATTGTTATCAGGATCAAACATCTCTGCTTCATCTTTGATCCACGTCACATCATCACCGATGTATCCCGTATTGTCGAAGATAATATCCTCAGGTGCGTATTCACCCGCCGCGACAAAAATCTGACCCGGCTGATAGATATGCTTTTCGTTCGGAGCGATAATCGTAATGTCAGGATTAGCAAGAGCTCGACGGAGCCTCGCAAGTACCATCAACGCACCCGATCCCCCTCCGACGATCACTATTTTGCCCACTGCGTTGGAAGCGGATGCGTGTGCGGCTGTCGGAGCGGCAGAGCCTGCAAGCACCGTTGCCGCTACCGGTGAGAGTGCCATCATTCTTAATGCGTCACGACGGGATAACCCTTTATTCTCTTCGATCTTTTTGATGATTTCTTCTGGACTCATTGTTTCACCTTTTTAGTATTCTCTTTAGACGTTGTTACACTTATTATCCCCGTCTATAGATTAAAATTACTTAAAAGTGAATAATCTTTCAGTTATATTTTTACAACACTCGTTTCCCAGCCGTCATACGATCCTCCGTTTTGAACCGATAGTTCGATCAGATGGAGCGTCAAGGTATCGATATCGTAGTAAAAAGGTTTATCCTGACGATAAAAACTGACCCCAACCATCGGAGTATTTTCATTCGGTTCTATCAACTCTTTGATCTTAAACCCTTCCGATTCGATGGCACTAATAAATTCGAAGCGTTTTTCCGCTGTTTCAAAATAGGCTTTGTGCTCAATCGCCCTAGGTAAATGGAGCGAATCCCCTTGCGTTTTCAAATGATCACACACTTTATGATTTTGGATGATCTGCCACTCGATAGGGGTGGGGAAAAGGAGCTTATGATACACCTCCCAATCACTGTCCATTTTAGACCCGCTGGAATATTCATACTCAGGAAATTCACCCATCGCCGCTTTCACGACATCGGGCCATTCAAACTCATGTTTGAGGTAGTAGATAAAGGTCATCTCACCCTTGGAGACGATCTTACCGACGTAGCTTCCGATGCGGTAGCGCAGTGCCTCCATCTCAATTTTATCTTCGATAAACGAGAGCTGTGCCTCTTCATCCTCGCCAATCAGCCCGCGATCATTCGGTGCTTTCATCAACAGCTTGATAAATCCGACATAGAACTTGTCTTCACTCGGTAATTCTGCTGACATTCCCGCATTAACCAATACCGAGGCGAGTGCGCCGTCGATGGTTTTCATATATAATTCCCAATACTCTTGCATACCCTACTCCATCTCTAACGACATCAAAAACATATCTTCACCGTCTATCACTTTGACGTCCAAACTTTCACATGCGGGACATTTATAATAAATC
>DLUI01000080.1 GCA_002742695.1 Sulfuricurvum kujiense
CGTTTTAAAATAGTGACTACCGAATCGACTTTCTCTATACCTTTATTATATTTTCGAAGTTCATGTTCAAACGTTTCAATTTTTTGCAAGGTCTCCAAATCGATCTCTTCAAACGGAACTTTTAGAGTAATGGTATTTTGGCTGACATGCTTATCAAAAAAACCGTCCGGACTTATGGCGAGGCGGGTCACAATACTCAGTAAAATAACCGCTGTTAAAATCATAAACCCTTTTAAGATTTTAGGATTGTAATGAATTTCACGATTAGCGAACCAATAACATATCCGTGCGAACCCTATTCTGGGATATTTCACCGAAAAAAAACTTAGCAATGCAGGTAAAAATACAATATTGATAATATACGCCACTGCCGATGAAACCATCAAACTTAAACTCAACATAGTCACAATCTTGGAATCGGCAAAAAGGAGTGACCCCAAGCTCAGTATTAAAACGGGTAAAGTCCAAACGGCAGGATGAAGGTTTCGATTGATACTTTTCTCCAAAGCCCGATTCGAATCACTTTTAAATTGAGAGACATGCCATCGGTAGTAAAAATAGAGATAGTGACCGATCGAGATACTGACAACCATTAAACTCATTGCGATATGAATCTGGTTGCTTCCACTCAACAGATACATAATAGAGAAGGTCCATATCAAGGTTAAGATGGTGACACTGATAGCCCCAAATGCAGCGATATAGTTTCGAAATAAAATCCGTGACATCACCACTATGACCAGAACAATGACACCGACATACCAAAGATAATGCCCCAACTGCGCTTCAACAACCGGTTCGGAATATCGGTGTTCAAACGGGATATTCATTTTATCTATTTGTATAGGATTTTGAGAGTGCAAGAAAAAATGGAACTCACTAAAATCATCATTCACAAACTGTGTATACGGTTCCGGAAATGCTCTGACGAACGTCACCATCTTTGGTGCTGACAAGCTGCCGATCGGCAACGCTTTGACGATCGCCGACTCTTCAGAGGTTTGATCGTTAAAAACCATATGGGTTGCAAAAAGCGATTCAACCTGTTCCACGCCTACTTGATGCTCAAGCTCGGTCTGAAGCGACTGCAACTGAAGTTTGGTCGTTTCATCGAAAACAGCTGTTTTGATACTTAAGCGCCCGACATACGTTGCGGTATACTCTTGCTGTGTTGTTTTTTCGAACTGTTTGGACTCACTCAACCAAAAAAATGTATCGGATGAGATCAGTTCCGGCTTTATAAATGCAAATATTCCTATAGAGAAAAGGATAAAAAGGGCGATAACTGCTGCCCTGAACCGTCGAATAAACATAACAAACTGTGACGTATTTGGTGTATGGTAATACATAATTAATCCCACTCTTTCGCAACAATAAGGTAGGGGCGTTTAGAAACGCCTATTTGTTCGGCAACACGTTTTATATCATCGATTTTCTCTTCGATTTTCACATCACTGTTTTGTGCACTAGTGATCTCTTTTTTTCCGACCATCACTTCCAACATTCGCTGCAAGGGAGAAGGTGCCGAATAAATGGCTCCTATCAAAAAATGCGAATTAAATCGTTTAAGCTCATAAAAATAGATGTGATAGCGGTAAATCGTCCTCATTTTCTGGTTTTCAAAAATCATTGAGATAAAATCTCGGGAATGGGGACATTTCGGATCAATAAAAACATACACTTTAATGTCGCCTTCACCGTATTGTATTGCATGCTGCTCAATCGGTTCAAGGAGTGCCACCATTTTTTTGGTCGATAAATCTTTCCCCTCAGCCTTAATGGCAATAAAACACCATAAAGACAATAGCACTAGCAAAAAAGATGATATAGGTTTAATTGTGTAAATCATACCGCAATCATAAATCAAAGAAATTACAATATCACTACAATCGTGATTAAAAAGTAAGCAAAATCCCTTTTTACGAATCTAAATTCGACTTTTTATACTATAATTTAATTCGATCGGCTAAAAGGCGGAATAAAATGGACTCTATCGAATTCTTAGGAACCGGCGGTACTCGAACACCGACACAGGGGACTACATGCTTACGTGTCTCAGAGCATTGTGTCATTGATGCCGGAAATCTTATCAGTCGTTTTGGGGATAATGTCTTTTCCATTGAGCATATATTTCTCACCCATTCGCATCTCGATCATATTATTGATATCCCCTTCCTCGCTGATCTCTTTGTGACCCAAAAAAGTGTTTCCCTTAAAATCTATGGATTGAAGGCAACACTTGATAATTTGCGTCATTTTATTTTCAATGAACGCATTTGGCCTAATTTTGAAGAAATCATTCTGATCGGTCATACGGATAAAACCATTGAATTTGTTGAACTTGAACTCGAAACCCCTTATCATGTTGACGATATCACCTTAACCCCGTTTAAAACCGATCATACGGAGGGGAGCTGCGGCTATATCATTGAAAAAAACGGTTCGGGAATTTTATTTACGGCCGATACCTATCGATGTGACCGAATTTGGGAATTGCTTGATGAACGTCCTAACATTCATACCCTCGTCGTAGAACTCTCCTTTCCTTCACAATTTGAGAAATTGGCTTATGATAGCAAACATCTCACCCCCGCTCTTTTGGTTGATGAGTTGAAAAAATGTCATAGAGAGGACTTTAGCATCTATGCTATGCACCTCAAAGTCCTCTTTATCCCCGCAATTCTTGAAGAATTAAATTCCCTTCAATTGCTTAGAAATGGGGGGAAAGTCCTTGTTGACGGGGATCGTATCAATTATTCTCCGCACTAATGCGCTATAATGCCGTTATTAATTTAGTAAGGTGTTATTATGAGTATTGAACAAACATTACAAGAACGAAGCGGAAATATCTGTGAATTATGCGGTGCTACGGAAGGTTTAAGCGTCTATGCAGTCGCCCCGAGCGATGCCTCTGCGGATCAATCACTCTATATCTGCGAAACCTGCAAAAGCCAAATTTCAAACCCTCAAAACCTTGATTCAGATCACTGGCGTTGTCTCTCAGATAGTATGTGGAGCCAAGTACCTGCCGTCCAAGTTATGGCGTACCGTCTCCTATCAGCACTCGGCGATCAAGATCAACTCGATATGATGTACCTCGAAGACGATGTCAAAACATGGGCGCAAGCGGGGATGCTCAATACTGCCGCCAACGATGATGGCGGAGCGGTTATTCAACGTGACAGCAATGGAACCATCCTTGCTGAGGGTGATACCGTTACGTTGATCAAAGATCTCGAAGTAAAAGGGGCAGGTTTTACCGCAAAACGGGGAACTATCGTGAAAAATATCCGCCTTACCGACGATGCTCGATACATTGAGGGAAAAATCAACGGCAGTACAATCGTACTTGTCGCCGCATTTATGAAAAAAGCATAAAAAAAGCAAATAACACAGTAATGCAAAAGTCACAATATTCTATTGTGCGCTTCCTTTTGATTTGTTCTGCGCCTCTTTTTCTTGCTGCTCGAGGCGGGAGAGTTCCTGAGCCGTCCGTTCGCGGTCGGCTTTGGCTTTGGCGAGCGCTTCTCTCGCCCGCTTCATCGCATCACTCTCTCCCTTCGAGTTTTTTGTGTCGGGAGCTTTCATCTCTTTTTGAGAAATTTCTTTTTCCAATCCCTTGATAGTAGCATCTTGTTTAGCCAGTGACTCACGGATGGTCGAAACACGCTGATGCAGCGATTCTATGACGTTGGATAGCATCTGAGGATCGACAACAGTGGTTCCAAATACTTCGACAGGTTTCCCTGGTTCGGGAACATTCGAACTCACCGGATTACAATTAGGGGCGTGTTGTTCCCAGCTTCGATTGGCTTCGTTGTTGGCAATGCAATTGAGCTGCGATTGCGCCGGAGGAATCGGCTTGAGTACGATCTGATTGGAGGTGGATGAAGCACTCACCCCCCCCTTCATTCCACTGAGCAATTTTTCTTTTTCTGCATCAAACTGTTTTTGCTCCACAGCTTTTTTCAAAGCGTCCTGTTTCTTCTTATTTTCTTCAGCGGCTTTCTGAAGTGCCGTATTTATAGTATTCTCTTTTTGTTTGGCTTTTGCCGCACCCGTTTTGGGATAAAGGCCGGGTTTAAAATAACATGCTCCCGCACAGTCATTTTTGTAGTTTGAATTCATACAGCGTGAAAAATAATACGAGTTACATTCGGATTCGGTAGGCCAACAATGACCGGACTGTCCGGTGTAACTTTTAAGCCATGATTTCCAGTCGATACAATATTCGCCATATACTTCGGAACTGCTCAATATCCCTATCAAAACCGCTATCGGAAAACTAATTAGACGGGACATTTTTACTCCATGGACTTTTGAGTATTTTTACGGGTTGAATCCCACCTTCTTTGTAGATATCACATCCTTCGCCGGCATGCACGTCCACACTGACCTCACTTTTGGGCAAGCGAACCGAAACCGTCCCCTCAAAGACTTCGATACGGCTCCCTCCCTCAAAATTTCGAATCGAAAAATCGGTTCCGCGAACGGCACAAATCGCAGCAGGCGTTCGGACTTCAAACTTCTTTCCGAAATAGTGTTTCAACTTTGCCTGCACATGTGCAAACCCTTGTGTCAGCATTGCTTCAAAACTCTTTCCCGTATCGTCTTGGGTAACCGTAAAACTGCTGTTTTCGGAGAGTTCCACCTCCGCGTCTCCGCCTGCAACAAACAACTTGGCGGAACTGTTGGCTCCCACATCGACCCTTTCGCCGACGCGGAGCGGCAATACGACATCCGAAGCAGTAACGCTACCCATCAAAGAACGGCGTACCTCTCCGCTTATCGGAATCACCATTGCTCCATGCCCGCCGTATTCCGAAACCGCTGTTCGTATGGATGCAAGGATACTTTCTTGTTTGGAGAACAATTCTCTGGCACGTTTGAGCAGAGCGTTAGCTTCCCTCACCCCCAGCTCACTGACCGCTACCGCTTCGCGCGCTACGATCATTGCATCGGGGTCTTTTGATGTACGGATATCTTGCTCCACACTACGTGAAATTCTTAGGTCGGATTCCGCCGCTTCAACCCGTTTTTCGGCAGCCGCTACCGCCCCAAGGGCGCCATTGCGTTCCGCCATAGCCCAATGAATAGCCTGTTCCCCCGGATTGAGTGCAAATGCCGCTTGCACGTATCCAAAACACAAAAATATAATCAACACCCATTTCATCATTTCACCCTTGAGAATATTTATACTCTATCTTTGTATAATAGCTCAACAAGCAGTAAAATACGTATAAGGAAAACAGAATGAATACTCTCTTAAAAGCCGTTTGTCTAGCGGGGTTGCTAGCATCTACTTGTATCGCCGACGATCGAACGGAAGAAGGACGCCGATACCTAATACGCGGAATCGCCGCAATAGAAATGGCCAAGTCGGAAAAAGAGCTCTCCGGAGCCGCAGAGCAATTCACAAAGGCGACTCAAATCGCACCTGAACTCTCTGCAGCTTGGTACAATCTCGGATCGGTACAGGCCAAATTGGGACGTTACAAAGAGGCTATGAATAGCTATCAGCACTATCTTGCACTGAATCCAAAAGCGGAAGACGCTCCGAAAATACGCGACGAGATCATCAAACTCGAATATCGCATGGAACAAGCCGATAAAGTTGCCGCCCTAGCGGGAACATGGGTCGACAATTATAATCGATACTTCAAACTTGAAATGTCAGGAAACCGCATTACTCTCAGTTCGCGAAGAACACCTGACGATAACGACGTCATATCCACCTACAGTCTTGTCGGGAAAGTACCCGTGAGCAATTATATGAACGAAATATTTCAGTTGGAAATATCCGGGCAGAACCTCGGCGGAAAATGGAGTAAAGATGGCTATCAGGCCGATAAATGCACCATTCCTCCACTCGGAGGCAACGCTGAAGGGGAAGTGTTGTTGGAAGAGAATAAAATTGTTTTACGTCATATTGACACCAAATATTCTGCCGCTACCCAAATCAATGTATTTGACGATTTTTGTATTAATGTCAAAGTGACGGAGCAAAAAGAGGTCGAACGTGTTTTCCGCAAATACGTCGAACAACCGACTCCTTAAAAGTTTTTACGAAACAGGTAGAATAATCCTACTTTTTTGATTGAGTATCGATTTCCAATACCAATTCCGAATAAATACGTGCTTTCGCAATATTATAGCGATGGAGTTGTTCGCTCTTTTCCAATGAACCGATTTTTTGATTGAGCTGTCCCATACGGGCAGCAATCGAATTACGATTTTGGACTACTTTTGATTTCTCCTCCACACTTGGCTGTGAAAGCCCTACAAAACTTGTTACTTGATTCGTATAGCTACCGGTAGCATCCAGTGCATCCGAAATACTTTGGGTTGTCGCGGCCATCATTGCCGTCGATTCGGATATATCTTTTAACGAATTTTCAAGGTTTTTAGCGTCACTCAGTAATTTGGTATCGGCATACAGAGCCAGTTTCGAAATATCTGATCCTTTTGCATCTGCGCGATTGAGCTTATCAAACCCTGCTAAAAAAGTATCCGAACTGTTTTTATAGCGGTTCAAAGCACTTGCGGCTCCTCCGAGATTTAAAAGTGTTTTAGAGATCAGCTTGGTCGTATTGGAGACTTCTCCCGCATACGGTATCGGTAAAAAACGGACGACATTGCTGATATAGACACTTGATTTAAGCATTTGGGCATATCCGTCAACCGTCCCTTTCATGGTAGTGATAAAGAGTTCAAACGATTCAATATTCTTTTTGTCTTCACGCAACAGTTTTGCCACCTTTTCAAGGTGATCATATCCATAGCTGTTAAGCTGTTCTGCACTGATGCACGGTTTTGGCACGTTGGGGGTAGGCTGCGATCCGCATCCTCCCAAGATTGCTGCAAGTGCCCCCAAAAGCAGTGCGTGTTTGATTTTCGCCCGTTTCATATCATCCCCATCTCTTTGAGCGCTCGACGTATCGCCCCCGCTATCGATTCACCCGTGCGTGCCGTATGTTCATCGAGTTTTACTTTTTCGCTTTTGGTGAGGGTTAAAAACACTTTCTCGCTTTGCTTTATCTCATCCGTTTTTTTAGGCCGNNCGCTTGGCGAACTTATTCTCTTTGACTTCTTCCATTATGACTACCTTTTATACAGTAATTAACTGTTTATTAACTCTCATATTCTCGGATCTTATCATGCAAATCAACCATTAATTTAGAACTCTTCTTGTAGGCATACGCTTTTATCCCCCCCTGCTGTGAGAGTTCCGTGATGGAGCGATTTTCGTTGATCGCCGTTTGAAGTGCGACACTCATCGGAATCGGAAACATCTCAATCTCAAACCCCAGCGTCTCTTCAAAAACAAACTTTGCATCGTTGATATCGTTCTCTTTTTGACTCATATTGGGGATCATTAAAATCGGTTTGTTCGCCGATGCGACACGCACCAATGTATCAACCGTCCCCTGTATCGTCTCGAGTGTCGGAATAAACGGGATAATAATCAAATCCGAATAACTGATGGCCTGATCGAGTTTAATATCATCAAACCCGCCGAAATCAAATATCGTTTCATGCTTCGGCTTTTCAAGATGTTTTTGCTGAATATCGATACGCTCCACACGTTCAGGCAATCGATCGGAAAGGGAACCGTAGGGATCAACCTCACACCCGTAAAATCCGAATCCCGATATGAGCTGATGGGCGATCATCGATTTGCCCACCCCGCCTTTAAAATTGACAACGGTAATATTCATTAATTTCCTTACTATATTTAACTGTTAATTACAGTATTTTACCTGTATAAAATAGATAAAGTCAAGTTTATTACAGTAAAAAACTATATTTAAAAAGGTATGTCCTAGTTTATTTAATAGGGGAGAAAGAGGAGAAGAAAAGAATGTTAAAAGAATCAAACAAACATAAAATCTTTTTTATACAGTATATGTTCGCTTGTTTGTTTGAAAGCGGCCATCTTCTCAAGGACATCCATCAGAGGAACTTTCCCCAAAGCACTGATCTCTTGGCATATCAATATTTCATAATTGCTCATTCTAGCACGATACGCAACTACCATATGCTGAGACGTAAGCTGTCTTAGTCGTTTAAGAACACCCTCTTCTTCTATCCATTCATTGTTATTGTTTAACATTTTAGAACCTTTTACGGTAGACTTGTAACATTCTATCACCTTTAAACTGACGTGTCAATATATTTAAAAAAGTTATTAATCGGTCATAAAAGGGTCATTAGTAATGATAGGTGAAAATAATTACTTTGGGATTACGAAGAGAAATGGAGTTGTCTTACTATAAAAAGTTTTCTATCTTATATTTACTCCAAAATCTCCGCTTCGACTAATTTTATTAGAAGAGCAAGCGAATCTTGCCAGCCCAAATAACAAGCCTCCTCTGGGATGATGGCAGGTACCCCCTCTTGCACTATATTTAATTCTGTTCCAACGGATACCTGCTTCAAGGTGATGGTCGTATCCATTTTGCCGGGTAAATTCGGATCGTCAAACCGGTCTGCATAGCGAATACGTTCATTGGGCACCAATTCAAGGTACTCACCGCTAAAAGAATCACTCTTGCCGCTAGTGAAATTCGTAAATGACATCGTATAGGTACCGCCGACCTTTACATCCATATGGTGCACCCTACAAGTAAATCCGTTTGGCGGAAACCATTTTGCTATCGCATCTGCATCAAGAAAAGCCCGATAGACACGTTCAGGCACTGCACGAATCACACGATGAAGTCGGATTGTGTTGGATTGTACTGAAGTTGTTGACATGTGTTTACCTCCATCTCAAAGTAACAATGATTTTTGCATCATTACATTTAAAATCAGTGATCAAAATCCACTTACTGATTTTTAATTAATTCTATTTAATTATTTATAGTTTTTTATAGCAAAAAGAGAGGATTTGAAGTTTTGGTGGGGGCGTCTACCCATTCGCCCCTTCAATGAAAAAAGTAGCCTCGTCCTCTTTTAGTTTTGTATTAGAAACATCACCATAAATCCTGGCTTGACAAATAATAAGTTCCCCGATATATTATTCACAAATTTCATGAGGACAAGATCATTATGGATTATAAAAATATTAGTCAGCAAGTTGTTAATGTTCACGAGCAGTTAAGACTCGAATGGCCTCATCTTAAACATATCAGTATCGGATTTTATGAAGACGAAACAAATGAGTTGTATCTGTTTACTAATCCGACAGGAATAGATTCATCTCTAGTTCAGTATAAACAGCCCCTTTCCCTTTTCCCTATGCTCGAAGCAATCGCAAAAAATAAAACTCCAGAAATCATAGATGACCTATCACTATTTAGTGATTTTGATGATCCGTCAGCTCACGTTATAAATGCCTATTTCAACTCCAGTTTTATAGTCCCAATGTATCATCAAAACGGTCGATTATTAGGATTTATTTTTTTTGATGCAAGTGAAAGAGAATTTTTCACAAAACCGATACGTGATCATCTTGCTGTTTATTCCCGATTGATAAGTTCGATGATCATGACCAACATTTTGCCTCTAAAAATACTTCAATCTGCTGTTGCTATGACTCAAAAGATGACCCGATTCAAAGATGAAGAAACTTCCAATCATATTGCAAGAGTTGCCCATTACTCCCGTATGATTGCCGAAACATTGGCTCAAAGTCATACTCTTAGCGACGAATTTATTAACTATATTTTACTCTATGCACCGCTTCACGATATCGGTAAAGTGGGAATACCCGATTATATATTACTCAAACCCGGAAAACTTAATCCGGATGAATATTCGATAATGCAAACGCATGTAGTCAAAGGTGTAGAAATTATCGACATACTCCTTTCCAGCTTTGATTTAGGCGATTTTGATCACACTGAAATGCTGCACAACATTACAGCCTATCATCATGAACGTCTAAACGGAAGCGGTTATCCTTATAATCTGAAAGGTATGGATATTCCTATTGAAAGCCGTATCGTTGCCGTAGCCGATGTGTTTGACGCAATGAGCAATCCTCGTCCTTACCATAAAGGACGAAGCATAGATGAAACGTTCGATTATTTGCAGTCTGAAGCAGGAAAGTTTTTTGATCCGGACTGTGTTCAAGCACTTCTCGATCGAAAAGAAGAAGTTTATGAAATCAGAAAGGTGTTTATTCCAGAAACATATCCTCTCTAATTTCCTCTTGCTCCCACTCTTCCAAAATATGGGGTAGGTATTCAATCTTCACTTTACACTCGATTGTTAAATAGCTACATGATAGTTTTCTTTTATGAGGAAGGTAAATAATTTAAAGTTTTGGTGGAGGCGTCCTCTATCAAACAAAGGCTAAATAACGATATTTTTAAGAGTATGCAAAAAATAAACTACATTAATACTATTCTCATAGATATATATTTATGAGAATTAAATACTAAACATAAAGCTTTTAAGCGGTTCATAGTTGCCTTGATCCGCTTCTTTCAACGAAGCGATATAAGCGAATCGCGCATCACTCACTTCGGTAATATTCCCACCCCATGAAAGAGCTTGATACCCCATTTTCAAGAGCCATAAGTCAGTAGCGAGTCGCGCCCATCGACCGTTTCCGTTTGGAAAGGGATGAATTTTTACTAACGTATGATGCAGACGCACCGCAGTGTCTTGATAATCCCAAGAACTTTCCCAATATTTGAGATCATCTTGAAGTTGATACAAACGTTGATGAATCAGATTGGCTTCGACACCGATCGAGGTTTGTGTGGTACGAAATTCTCCCGCCCAACTCCAAACATCACCGAACATCTCTTTATGGAGTTTACGGAAAAAGCTCAAATCAAACGTTACTTTTTTGAGAGCCGACGGGTTGAGCGTGTATTTAACATAGGCTTTTAGAATATTTTGCGCTTCGGCATCGTCCAGTTCTGCACGGGTGGTAATCTTTTTGAGTTTCAGTCCTGATATATCGTCGAGGGGAGTTTCCCCCTCTTTGTCAAACGTAATCATGCCCAAACTTGTGATTTTGGCATTTTAGAGATCATTGCTTTGGCTTGGGAGAGCATTTTGTTTTGCGCTTCGCTTCTCGGAGATTGGTTTTCGAGGGCAGAAGTTTGAATCACTCGGTTCACAATCTCATGCGCTTTTTTCTCGATTTGCGCCTGATAGAGTGCTTTTGCCGATTGTTTCGGTTTTATTGCAATCTCACATCCCAAAGCTATCGCTATTTTGTCGAGCGTATCAAGTGATATATCATGTCCCGAAAATGCACGCTTAACAGTAGCGATCCCTAATCCTGAACGAGTAGCGATAGCCTCATAAGGGATAGATAGAGCCTCTTTTTGTTTTTTGAGTGCAGAGAGTATTAATGATTTAAACATAGTAGCTTCTTTTCAGTATCATATTTGATACTTTTTATTTTACTAAATGTATCATAAGCGATACTTTTTGTCAAGACAAACACAACTATAACAGTCATCATTAAGTAAAAAAGTAGCCTGTCCCCTTTAATTCCATTTTACCTATATCTCGGATTATTGGGCTTTTTTAATCTCACTAGCTGTCAAAAAGTGCCCTCTACTGACACAGTATGGGCACAACAAAAGTTAATTTATTCAATAACTAAATTCTTTTTTCATAAACCAATCACTACCTCATAGCTTATAGTCATAATATAATTTTTAATAAATATTTAAAATACTTATAATTAAAATTCACAGTAAAAAGTTTATCTTATAAAGTTAAAATGCACTCAAATTAAAATATAATTTAATATAATTGTGTTAAGGTGCTCTATCATAAATAAGAAATGGAGAGAAACGCATTGTATAAGCTAGAAATCGAGAGACGTTTAAATAAAACTGACTATACAAGATTACCGCGACTTTTAGGCTTTCAAAACACTTATGACAATACAAACTCTACAGATGAATTAAAAAATATGTTAGAGATTGCAGATATAAATGGTAGTAAATACATTGAACTTTATCAACTAAAAACTACAGCTGATATTTCAAGGATTCTTCAAAATCTAGTATCAATAACCTATCAACCCAATATTCCATATATCGAAAACCAAGGTGACTTATCTATCATTAAAGTATCTTCAAATGGTTTAAATTTTGAAATTCTTGCAGACTTTTATATGGTAGAAGAAGTATGGCATAAAAGTGAAGATGGTAGAGCACAAACTTTAATTCCTAGACATCTTAGAAAGGTTTTACATTTACGGTATAACCATGTAAATAGAAAATTAATTCTTACGATAGATCCAATTGGAGATGGTGTAAAAATAGCAGAAGATATTCGCAGATATATCAATATCATCTTCCAAACATACAATATTAATTTTTATGAATTCTTTGAAATCGTAGATATAGATAATGCAATTTACACTATGATCGATAATCATTTACTAAGACCAAAACGTGTAAAATCCAAAGATGATAATTCAAATAGAATTTACGACACATTAGCCCAAAATCCTAATGATAGTTTATCTGACGAAGCTATTTTCACCGATACAAGATCAAATACTTTAAATCTCGATAGAATGAGATTAAAACACGATAATTTTAATATTAATGTAGAGTTATTTGGTAATGACTTGTTAAAAATATGGAGTAGAGCAAATTGGGAGCAAAGTGATGGGATTAAAGAAAATATTATTGAATTTCTGTGAAATACATGAAATAAAAGATTTATCATGTATATTACACTTTACGCTACTTAATTATGTTGCCAATCTATCTAAAAAACAACCTAATGTAAATTTATCTCCTAAAGTTATAGATGGGTTTTCAGGAATTGGAGAAGAAAAAGCATTCCAATTATTAACATATTTATCAGAGCATAGTGACTTAATACAAAAATATTATGTATTCAAATGTACAGATGATATTGATGAAATATCAGAATCATTAAATGCTGAAGATATTGATGATGATACAAATATACAAATCTATGGTTGCCTTAAATGTAACCAAAACCACGTTTATAGTCTTAGTGAAACACAATTTTACGAAATAGGCTTCAATGCAAAACGAGAAGAAGTCATTAATCAACTCAATTTTAATAGTGCTGATATTTTTAAAGAAATGATTGTCCTCAATACAAATGAAGAACATATTGATAGACTAGCAAATATACTTACTTCAAAACTAAAACTATCTGCGCCTGACCAAGAACAGGCGAAACAAGGAATGATTAAATATTTACATTCTGTAAAAAGTTTTTCCTCAGTTATTGCAAGTATTAGCGGTGATCTAGCAGATACCACTGGTAATATTAAAAAAATGGCTGAAGACGTAACTGGTTTCTCAACAATTTATGAATCAATTAAAGGTCTTCTTGGAAACTCTTAACATTATTCTTCCCTACCTATTTTCATAAAATTCTTCATAAATAGACTTCTTTGTTTAATTATTCAAATACCCAAACAGAAAAGGGGACAGACTACTTATTCCTATTCTTTCTTCCACTCATTCTGATTAAATATCCCCATAACGACTAGAGTTACGTCTTCTTTGGGTAATGAGTTGAGAGATGATTTAGAAGTTTTAAAAAAGCTTTTTTGTTTTGTAATTGATACTGCGATGTAAAACCCTACCGATAATGACAGTTGGTACTATTTCATCGATTTTATAGAATACCAAATAATTCTCGATGATCAGAACACGGCACTCTCTACGGATGTGTTTACGTTTGCACATAACACCCAAGTGTGGAAAATCGGATAATTTCGAAATGCCGTTTTTGAGAAATTCGAGGTATTCGACGGCGCGAGAGGGGGAATCTTCGGCGATATGATCTAAAATGATTTCAAGATCAGTGTAAGCATGTTCAAGATAGACGATATTATGAGGCATATTTTGTGCCCAATTTGGCAAACACCTCTTCGTGTGTCCCTACAAGGGGCGAATTGAATCCTTCGTCGATCATACATTCGAGTTCTTCATCATACTCTTCTTTTGAGAGTTTTACGGTGTTTTCTGGGAGTGATCGGAGAAATGCAATCACTTTATCTGCTACAGATTCGTCTTGTAACTCAAGATGATAGGCTAACATAACGTCCCCTTTTGGAGTGTGTATTATCAGAAAATTATATCATGGATTAAAGATGAAAGTTTTGGTGGAGGCGTCCGGGATTGAACCGGAGTCCTAAACCAAGATTGTAAAGGCGTCTACATGCTTAGTAACGTTGTTTCTTTTTCAGATGACTATCACACAACGTGCAAAGCTACATCATCCAATTCTCTAAATTCATTCAAGTCCGAGACACTCCAAGAATATAGCTATCACAGGGGTTATACGCCAAGCCCTTCCAGTTATAGCATAGGAAGGTAGCGCAGTCCTAAATTAAATTAAACTTACGCTACAGCGTAAGCAGGACGGTAATTAGTGTTGTTTGCGTTTAAGCAAGTGTGAGCCGTATAACGGAGTTGCTCAGTCCGGCAATGCAACCTAAACCTTCTTGATCCAGTCGAAGCCATGTCGCCCCCACAAGAAAAAAGGATAACCGAAGTCATGACGCAATTATACCCTAAGCTGCGTAAATGAAAGGGTAATGTGCAAACTCTACCGAAAGGTGATAATGAAGCCGATTTCACGGTCACTATAGAGGATCGAATCGGTCGGCTCACCCGTAAGATGATGGGGTATTGCTCGAAACTGAGGATACGTTTGGATACTCATCGTTACGTCCAGATCAATTCTGAAAAACAAGAGGGCATTTTTCATCCCATCGGTAATGCGTCCCAACGGGTCAAGAAAGAAATAGCTTACGTTTCCCAAAGCTCTGGAGCCAAAAACCTCGCCCCCTTTTTGATCCAGTTTCCCCTCAAGGATATACATCCCCTCCCCCAAAATAGAACCGAACAAAGGGGTAACGATGAGATCTTGAATCGAGGGAACCTCAGCGAAAGCCTCGTACCCGTATTCCCAGACAAAAGTGGACATTAAGGCCGATAAAGCGGCCGATTCTCCGATCGATAACCCGTCGTTTCGTCCCATCGTATAATACCAAGCACCCGAAATAGGATGACCGATGTAGTTTATAGCCCAGTTGTCATTATCCCAGACAGGTGTTGTGGTGACATGTTCCTTCCATCGCTGAGAGAGCGACTTTTCTTCGAGTTTCGCCGCATTCCAGTTGGTAATATCTTCAGGCATCATCGCCAGTGCTCCGATCGATGAGAGCATAATTAACTGCAAATAGAGAGAATCTTCGACGACGGATTTATAGCGGGTGGGAAGTTCTTCATTGACGTTGATAAACGTAGGGGTATAATCTTTTGGCACACTGCTTGAGATGGTGTTATCACCGAAAAGAGGTATGGTAAAGGAGAGGAAAAGAACAGCCCAGACATGCATTCCATGTACACTGGGGTTCTCTACCTTCTTTATTCGTTGATAAGAGATTTGATTGTGCGGGTAAGTGCACAGCATTGTGCAATCTTTTGTGTATTGCTTAGGGTATCATCCAAAAGGAGGTTGACAATTGCGGAACCGACGATAACACCGTCCGCCCCTTGCACTTTTTCCTTTGCCGTTTTTTCATTGACACCGAAACCGACATAAACGGGCGTCTGCGTATGACGTTTAATCATCGCTAAGGTTGGAGCCAAATCTTCCGCTTTTCCACTCCCCGTGATCCCCGCATAGGCGACGAGATAGATAAACTTGCGCGCTTCGGCAGTAATCAGTTGTATACGCTCTTCCCCATCGGTCGGAGCGACGAAAGTGATATTGGCCAAGCCTCTGCTCTCAAAAAGGTTATGATAATTTTTCGCCTCTTCATACGGAACATCGGGGATAATCAAACCGTTTACCCCTAGCGTTTGGGCACGCTCTAGAAGTTTTTCCATACCGTATTGG
>DLUI01000055.1 GCA_002742695.1 Sulfuricurvum kujiense
CAAATCAGCAGAGGTTTCGGTGATTTTGATCCCCCCCGTGATATTGATAAAAACATCATAGCTATTGAGAGGGATTTCAAGTTTTCGCTCTAAAAGAGCTAAAAGCATGTTGAGACGGTTGTTCTCAAACCCCGTTGCTTGACGTTTTGGATTGGGAGCGTGGGTATCGCTCACGAGTGCTTGAACTTCGAGCACTATCGGGCGAGTCCCTTCCATTATAACGGTGAGGGCAGAGCCGCTTTGGGATTTAGTACGGTTGAAAAAGCGTGAGGATAAGTCTTTCGCCGAAACGAGTCCGTCGTGACGCATCTCGAACACCCCGATTTCGCTCGTAGGGCCAAAACGGTTTTTAAATCCGCGAAGTATTCGGAGTTCATGTCCGCTATCCCCCTCGAAATAGAGGACGACATCGACCATGTGCTCCAAGACACGAGGCCCTGCGATAGACCCCTCTTTAGTAATATGACCGATGATGAAGATCGCAATACGACGTTCTTTGGCGATCCGCATCAGATCAAAGGTGATCTGGCGAACCTGCGTCACCGATCCCGGAGCTGAAGCGATGGTTTCGGAATAGAGGGTTTGAATCGAGTCGATGATGATACACTCGTAAGCGCGCTCATGGAGTTCTGCAAGTACCTGTTCCAGCCGTATTTCGGCGAGGAGATAGAGGTTATCGACATTCGCCCCCAGACGGTTGGCACGAAGTTTAATCTGTCCTTCGCTCTCTTCACCCGATACGTAGAGAACATTACGATTTTGTTTTGCGAGATTCGAGCCGATTTTGAGAAGCAGGGTCGATTTCCCGACACCCGGGCTTCCACCGATTAGGACAAGTGAGCCGGGAACGACTCCACCTCCGAGCACCATATCGAGTTCGGCATCGTCACTGGAAAAACGTTCGGTATGCTCTTCGACGATCTGAGTGATCTCTTTGGCTTTTGTGCCTGCTGAGGGTGAAGATGTGGAGGTGAGTTTGATCACCTCCTGCTGTTGTTCACTCAGTTCGACAAAACTGTCCCATCCGCCGCAGTTGGTACATTTCCCCATCCACTTCGGGGTGGTGAACCCGCAGTTTTGACATTCGAAGAGGACATTTTTTTTCTTTGCCATTATTTAGTAGACTCTTCCCCAAAAATCGCATCCAAAATTCCATCCACAAATTCGTATTTATCAAACGGTATCAGATGTTCGGGCTGTTCGCCGACACCGATATAGAGGATCGGAAGCGATAGGGCGTAGGCGATAGAGAATACCGATCCCCCTTTGGCCGTACCGTCGAGTTTGGTGATGATGATCCCATCCACCCCTACCATCTCGTTAAACGCTTTGGCTTGGGCAATCGCCGAAGAGCCCTGTGTTCCGTCGAGGATGAGGATTTTACGATGCGGTGCTCCGGTATGGGCTTTGTCGCAGATACGGACTATTTTTTTCAACTCATTGCCGAGATTGGTTTGGGTGTGGAGGCGTCCTGCTGTGTCGATGATCACCTGCTCGAAACCGCGTGCTTTCGCCGATTCGATCGTATCGTAGGCTACGGCGCTGGGATCATGCCCTTGGCGGGAGGAGACGATAGGGATTTCGAGTTTATCCGCCCAGCGGGTGAGTTGTTCGATGGCGGCGGCACGGAAGGTATCGCCCGCACCGAGAATAACTCGCTCACCGTTGTTCAGATGGTGTTGCGCCAGTTTGGCAATGGTGGTTGTTTTTCCTGCACCGTTAACGCCGATGATGAGAGTCACCGTCGGTTTATTAGGATTGTCGGGGAGAGTATTTTGGGCAAAACTCAGCGTTGCTAGAAGTTTGGAACGGAGTTGCTCGCGGGTAATATCGTTTTGATACAGTTCTCTGAGAATGATTTCGACAAGATCGTATTCGACATCGGCTTCGAGGAGGATATTTTCGAGTTCATCTTTACTAATTGTTGCTTTTTTCTCAGGAATAATCGCACTGATTGCTTCAACGGTTTTTTGAAGCCCTTTTTTTATAAATGAAAACATAATTTATTTCCCTAATGCCAGAGCAATATCACGATCGAGAATCTCTTCTTGAGTCGCTCCGGCGTAGTGAGTGACGTATTCTCCGTTATGATAAAGGACCATGAGAGGAATCGGGAATTGTTGTCCTACTCCGATAGTTGAAGCGATGGCGCGAGCGAGATTTTGATTGTCGGCCTTATTCGCGATAAGGTAATCTCCCCCTTTGAACTTTTCACGAAAAGCTTCGAGTTCGGCGTTACTTTTATCCTCTTCGATAGTGATCCCCATAATGATGAGATCCTCTCCATATTTTTTCTGTAAATTACCAAGGTGCTTCACTTCTGCTTGACACGGGGGACACCATGTGGCGAAGATATCAAAAAGGACAACTTTGTCATCACCGGCATCAAGGGTGAAGTTGGTTCCTTGCTTTTCAACACTGTAGCTTCTGCCTTGGGTATCCATAAGGGTAAAGCTAGCGGTTGAAACCATGGCTTCATTTTCGGATTCTTCGCTGCATCCTTGAAAAAGAAGGGTGAATGAGAGTAAAGGGATTAGGAGAGTTGAAAAACGCATACAAAACCTTTTTTTAGATAAAATAATGAAGATTATAACGAAGCAAAGGTAAAAAGTGTCCAAAAGTGATTTTCGAGCTCATTGCTTAAATCGGCTCAAGTCTCTCTCTCCTAGTACTAAAAAGGTTCGTGATGCAACCGTTAACAAGCAATTACAACAGGTTATAAAAGCTTTGGAAGGAAAACGGATATTGGTCTATTGGCCGATCGGTTTTGAAGCCGATATTCGCAAAACAATTCGATCGCTACGGCGGGATAAAAAGGTATTTTTGCCGTTTATGGATGGCGTCAGTTTCAAAATGGTACCATTTAGGCACCCGTTGGAATGTAAAGCTTTTGGGATTTATGAGCCGCGGAATTCGTATAGAAAATATAATTTAATAGATGTAGCTATTGTCCCTGTAGTAGGGGTGGACGGGTCACTGCGCCGAGTAGGTTTCGGTAAAGGGATGTATGATCGATTTTTTCCGACCCTGAAAACGAAACCATTTACGATTTTTATTCAATCATGCGCGTGTCAAACGACGCAAAATGTATGTGATGATTACGACGTGCAAGGAGATCTGCTCATTACCCCATACGGGGCTCAGGGCATGAGGAAAACCAATGTTAAACGAACTACTCGTAGGGGGCGCAGTTGCCCTCATCAGCGGGTTAGTCGGATTTTTAATTTCAAAAAAGATTACCGCCTCACATTTTGATCTCTATTTAGAACAGGCGAAAGCGAAATCCAAAGCGATTGAAAATGAAGCACACCTGATTTTAGAGCGTGCTTCACTACGATCGCGTGAGATCGAAAAAGAGGCTCAAAAACGGTACGACGAGACGTCTGAGCAAGTCAAAAAAGATTTCTCTTTGCGTGAAGAGAAAATGGAACGTGCTGAACGTGAGTTTGAAGTTCTTCGACATAGTGAAGAAGAGAAGATTGCACACGAGCGAAATACAATTGAAAACAGACGGCTTAATTTAGAACGTAATGAGCGTGCTTTAGAGAAATTAAAAGAAGACTACCGCCAAAAAAGTGAACAGTTAAAGGTGATTGTAGAGCAGCGTTCCGGCTTATCGGTGAACGAAGCGAAAATGATTTTATTAGACCAGATACGTGAGAATGAACGTCTGGATTTAGCGAGAGAACTACGCAAATTAGAAGAGCAATCCAAAGAGCTGCTTAAACGCAAGGCCAACTATATTTTGGCACAGGCAACCTCACGCTTTGCAGGAGAGTATGCGGCAGAGCGGCTCATCAGTGTTATACACCTCGATGATGATGAGCTAAAAGGGCGTATTATCGGTAAAGAGGGGCGTAATATCAAAACCCTCGAAATGGTCAGCGGGGTCGATATCATCATCGATGAGACGCCTAATGCGATCATTGTCAGCAGTTTTAATCTCTATCGCCGTGCAATTGCGACGAAAACGATAGAACTTTTGATCCAAGACGGCCGTATTCAGCCCGCACGTATCGAAGAGGTATACCAAAAAGTGTGCGATGAATTTGAAGAGGCGACGACACGTGAAGGGGAAGAGATCATTTTTGAGCTTGGACTTCAAGGTGTTCATCCTGAGCTGATGAAACTTATCGGAAGACTCAAATATCGCTCAAGCTATGGTCAAAATGCACTTGCTCATACGTTAGAGGTTGCTCATTTGGCAGGAATTATGGCCTCAGAGATGGGGGGAGATATCAAGCTTGCAAGACGGGCGGGGTTGCTTCATGATATCGGTAAAACGTTGACGCAAGATAACGGCGGTAACCATGTCGATATCGGTGCCGAGCTATGCCGACGCTACAGCGAAGATCCTGTGGTTATCAATGCTATTTATGCCCATCACGGTCACGAAGAGATCAAAAGTATCGAGTGTGCGGCGGTGTGTGCGGCCGATACCCTCTCTGCCGCCCGTCCGGGTGCGCGGCGGGAAGTATTGGAGAGCTTTTTACGCCGAGTAAGCGAAATCGAAGAGATCGCCACCCAAAAAGCGGGGGTTAAACAAGCTTACGCGATCAATGCGGGTCGTGAAGTGCGGGTCATCGTCAGTGCTCAAAGTGTCAATGATGATGAGACCGTATTGATCGCCCGAGAGATTGCCGATGAGATTTCTCAAAAAGTGCAGTTTCCAGGAGAGATCAAAGTGAATGTCATCCGAGAGAGCAGAGTTATCGAGTATGCACGTTAAAAGAACTAAGGGCTTCCCCCTTAGTCGCGTTCGATAGTTACGGCGATCATCCCTCGTAAATCTCCCATTTTATAGCCGGTCGCCCTGTCTTCAGGATACGTCGCTTTAATTACTTTTGCTAAATCCCCCTCGACATTTCCATGACATTTTAAACACGCTTCATTGTTTATCACAATCGGTTTATAAAACATGGCACTGTTCTCTGAAATAGTAACGACTTTATGAGAGGGGAGGGGCTGGCCATTTTTAACCAGTTTCTCCCATTCTTGTAGAAGAGTTGTCTCCTCCGCATTTGCTTTATTCACCGGATTGCGATAGTTGATACTGATCCGTTTGATGGATGTTTTTGACTCTTTGGCTACTTGTTCCGTCAGTGTTAGGGCATTTTGAGAACAAAAATGGAGTGCTCCCATAACACCGGCGGTTTGCATTTGATTTTTTAATTCACCGCCGAGTTTTTGGAGCAATGCACTTGAAATTTGATTCCCTTTTAGGGCTATTTGCTCTTGCGATGAGGGTGATGCGATCAAAAGTGTGGAAGCTAGAGTGAGAGGAATGACGAAAAAAGGTCTCATTACTATATCCTTATATTATGATTTTAATAATTTTATCGGATATATTGTATCTCTTAACTAATACGTTTAACTTAAGTGCTCTTCTTCAGAATCATCATACGGATCGAGGTGGATAAGGGCGTATACATTGTTTTCGGGGAAAAGATTTTTCAGACCCAACTCGATTCGATCTCCGACCATATGGGCATCATACAAAGAGGTGCTGATACTAAAAACGATATGTACACTCAGGTAGATATCACTTCCCGAGCGGCGGGTACGTAAATCATGGTAGCTGTTGATATCGAGTTGAGAGTTCAAAAGCTTTGTAATCTTGGCAACGCTATCAGAATCGAGCGCGGCATCAAGAAGCATTAGAATCCCCTCTTTTATAAGAGGAAATGCGGAATAGATCATATAGATACTGATTCCGATCCCGAGTAACGGATCGATAAACGTGTATTCGGTAAAAGAGATAAATACGAGCGAGATTAAAACGGCACCATTACTGAGTAAATCGGTTTTATAATGGAGAGCATCGGCTGCAATTACCATGTTTCCTGTTTTGTTTGCAACATGATTGAGAAAGAAAACCAGCCCAGCCGTGATAACGAGGGATGCCACCATCACCCCGACCGAGAGATCTAAATGCTCTATGACACTCCCCTGAACCATTTTTGAGATGGCGGTGTAGAGGATAAAGAGTGCCGAAAGACTGATAATAGTCCCTTCGATAACAGCGGCGAGAGGCTCAAGTTTTCGGCGGCCGAAGTTAAAATTCTCATCCGGTTCTTTGTCGGAATTGTGCAGGGCAAAATAGTTAAAGAGCGATACGACCATATCAAGGAGTGAATCGATAGCAGAGGCTAAAACAGCAACAGAACCGCTGATAATGCCGACAGTAAGTTTAAACGTCACCAACAAAAAGGCGACAATAGTGGAAATAAGGGTGGCTTTTTTTTCTATTCGCATGGGGGTATTTTAGCCAAAAACGGATAAAATTTCAGGACAAATGTGAGGAGTCACGATGGATTTAAATACGGTTCGGCAAGAGCGCTCAAAATGGATGACATGGAAAAATATCGCTCCGCTGCGTGAAGCGCTACAACAGCTTCCAACAATTGAATCTGCTGTCGAACTCGGCAATACTGTAAAAGTAACGACCAAAGAGACGGTAAATATCGCAGAACTTGAACGTGTTGCCCGCCTTATGATGCCATGGCGAAAAGGGCCGTTTGATCTGTTCGGTCTTTTTATCGATACCGAATGGCGTTCAGACCTCAAATACAACTTCCTCCGTCCCCATTTTAACCTGAGTGGTAAAAAAGTGGCCGACATCGGGTGTAACAACGGCTATTATATGTTCCGTTTTCTCGAAGATGCACCCGCCAAAGTGGTCGGATTTGACCCCTCAGCCCTCTTTCAATCGCAGTTTGATCTTATCAACCATTTTGTCAAAAGTGATATCGTCTATGAACTCCTCGGAGTGGAGCATCTGCCCTATTATGAAGAAAAATTTGATGTCATTTTCTGTCTGGGTGTCCTCTATCACCGAAGTGATCCGATTGCGATGCTCAAAGCTCTTGCTCAAGGTTTAGCAGAGGGGGGAGAGATTTATCTCGATACCTTTATCATTGACGGTGAGGAACCTGTTGCTCTTTGTCCGAGCGGAAGCTACTCCAAAATCACCAACGTCTATTTTGTTCCGACCCTTAAAGCTCTTGAAAACTGGTGTATCCGTGCCGGATTTACCTCCGTTGAAGTGTTGGGGACGGTACTCACGACATCGGATGAACAGCGTAAAACCGATTGGATTGAATCGCAAAGCCTTGAAGATTTTCTCGATCCTGCCGATAGTAGTAAAACAATAGAGGGCTACCCTGCACCCAAGCGGGGATACATACGGATTAAAAGAGGGTAATTTTGGCTAAAGAGCAAGCGACAGATATTATGAATGAGATGATTCAAGTAGCGATCAGTCCGCAAACGGCACTGAATACGCATGAGAGAATCAATACCGTTTACAGCGGAGAGATTATTAAGTTGGAAAGCGGGTACGCAAAAGTAGTCTTGGATACGACAGAAGTTATGCGTGCCGATGACGTGGGGCTGGTACATGGCGGATTTATTTTCAGTGCAGCCGATTTTGCCGCTATGGTCGCCGTCAATGAGCCCAATGTCGTCTTAGCCTCATGTAACTGCCTTTTTTTAGCGCCTGTGAGAGTCGGAGACAGTGTTACGTTTGAAGCGACCGAACATCAAAAAGAGGGTCGAAAGCGTAACGTCACGGTTCGCGGCTTCGTTCATGAGATTAAAGTGTTTGAAGGGGAGTTCAAAACGGTCGTTACGGAGCGCCATGTCCTTCGTCTAGACCTTTTGAAAAATATCGAGCCTTAAATCGAGCGAATCCAGTACGCGACATGCTGCTGTTCCGCATAGACACTCGTCGCTTCCCCATGTCCTGGGTAAAGCGTTTTATCCCCCCTCATCTTTGAAAACTTCTTCAAGCTCTCTTTCATAGCACTTGGATCGGAATAGGGGAAATCAACCCGCCCGATTGAGTTTTTGAATAAAAAATCTCCGCTAAATATTACATCACCGATCTCGATCATGGAACATCCGGGGCAATGGCCGGGAAAATGGTGGAATTTCACTTCGATACCGCTGATGTCGAATGTTTGGTCACCGTCTACTTCAATATCGGGAGTTGACGGAGGAAGTCCCGGCATCCATGTGCTGTTTTGTAGCAACATTACATCCCCTTTGGGGGTGTAGAGGGGGATATTCAGCTTGTTTTGGAGTTCACTGTTACTCCAGACATGGTCAAAATGACCGTGGGTGTTGAGGATCGCTACGGGATTTTTGACATTAGAGACTACCCATTCCGTTGCCCCCATCCCCGGATCGATGATAATCTCTTTTCCGTCAATTTTAACAATATAGCAGTTGGTTTGATAGTCGCCCATAGGACGTTTGAGGATTTCCATAGTAGGCTCTTTTTTAGTCATATTTTAGCATAAATCGGGCACTCTGTCTCTCGTTAACTCATTCCGAAAGAGACACTCTCGAGTTCTACCGGTGTATTGTTCTCTAAATCATAAATCCCTTCGAAAGAGTGAGGGAATTGTCCGTTGAATTCGCCGATTTTAGCCCCCTCTGAAGTAGTTTCGGCATAGTAGAAGTTTTTCCCCTCTATGTTAAGTCTGGCACTTAGAAAGGGGAGGTCGTCGGTATCATTTAGGTGGACAATGACAAAAACATGATGAGGTACATAGACAAAGCGATACTCATACCCTTTTTCGTTCAGTAATGAGGCAAAGAGGTTGGATTTGTCATCACAATCACCCCAGTTACTCTCTACCACTTTTTTGGCATTACGGCTGGTATAGTCAGTTTTATAAGGGATATGGGTGACATAGTCAAACATTTTTTGAACTTCACATCCTTGATCGCTATTGCACTCTTTAGTCAGTTTATCGGCGAGGGTGGAGAGTTCCCCTTTTTCGGCAAGATTGGTTTTGATCACCATCCCCTCTAGTTCAATGACGCCGCGATCAAACAGACTCACCATTTGGGGAGAGTTTTTAGGGATATAGGGGCGCAAATCGCGTGTTTCGATCCATGTCATTTTCATCCCAATGTACGTAAAAGCACCTACTGTAGCACTTACCATCACAAGACTCGTAAAACTTGCGTTTATTTTTTGGATAGGGCGTTCATGGTGCTGCGCTGCTGATTTGAGGATTTCGCGGTAAACCAGTGCTGCTATGAGGAGGATGAGGGCGATTTTTATCCACAGGTCCATAACGCCTCTTTCTGTGCACGTTTCATCCGTTTGATCGCGAGTTCCCGTTTGAGTGCAGTGCTTTTATCGGTGCACGTTTCGCTATACATCAGTATCACAGGGCGGCGGGAACGGGTGTATTTAGCTCCCTTTTCCGACGTGTTGTGCTCATTCAGCCGTTTTTCTANNCGCCGAGTGAGAAGATAGCTCTGTTTCGAGAGTTTTACGATGCCTATTGTCGCGGCGATATTACACGCGATAGCGCAACTAAGCCTATCGTTTTTACCCACCCCTCGTATCGCGAACATTGTACGATCATCGATCCCAAAGAGGTTCCCAGACGGACTAAACTCAATACTTCACAAGGACAAGTTCTCCTTCTCCATGCGATTGCCCATATCGAGTACAGCGCGATCGATTTGGCTCTCGATGCGGTGTATCGCTTTCGTAATTGCGGTGAAAAATTTGAGATGGATTGGCTTGTTGTGGCGGACGATGAGGTGCGCCATTTTGAGATGATTGAATCATTACTCAAAGAACTGGGAGGTTATTACGGCGAGTATCCGGTGCATGATGCCTTGTTTGAAGCATCCATGCGTACCTTGGATTTATATGAGCGGATGGCGGTAGTGCCACGTTATCTTGAAGCCAACGGTTTGGATGCTACTCCCCTTATTTTACGTAAATTA
>DLUI01000041.1 GCA_002742695.1 Sulfuricurvum kujiense
TTTCCCAAAAAAGGGAAATTTGAGAGGATTATACCGCTCCGAAAGAGAGTTTTCCGCCGCGTTGGAACGATTTGATCTCTTCATACGTTTTTTCGCTTAGACGGAGATTACTGCGTAGAACCTCTTTACATACTGCATCGATTTTCTCTTTGTCGGACATCTTTTTCAAATCCCCTTTTGAGAGATCGGCGATATCGAGCAAGTCATTCCATACCGAGCTCTCATCCAATGAAAAGGCATGGAAAGTGATTCCCTCATACACAAATGTCCCTTTTCCGATAATGTCGGAGACGAAAAGGAGATATTTTCCCTCTGGAGTCAAGAACTCTTTGTATTTCGCTACGAAACCTTCAAAAATATCCAATGAGGTGAGTTCACACGCCAAGAAGTCAATTTTGTCCGAGTTGGTTGCAAGGATAACTTGTTTAACGATCTCTTTTGGAGGGAGACTTTTATCGGCAGTGATCACTTTACCCTCTGTTACGACGAGGCATCCGCGATAGGCGTATTTGTACGCATCGGTAGGGGCATTGTAGACGATCATCCATTCGAGTTTGTTTTCGCTGATGTAGCTTTGGATAGACATTGGGGTTCCTTCAAGATTAGTTAACTCTCTCAATACAATTATTGTTCTATCAATAAAGAGGGTAAACTTCCGCTTATGAAACAAAAACTACATGCTAAAGCCCGTCAAATCGCTCAAAGTCCGGCTACGAAAAAAGCCCTTATCGCTATGAAGCCTGAAAAATCGGTGTGGGGGTTTCTGGGGATCGTCCTCTTTTTGATTGTCCCTGAGATTATCGCTTTTATTTGGGGTGCAGAGATCACCGCCTATGCCAAAGAGGCACTGTTGCATGCGGGAGGAGTGGAGAAATACTATTTTGATTTTTTAGTCATGATGTTTGGAGAGGGGGGAAGCTGGGTAAATCTTGCTATCGCCGCCGCTCTTTTAGTATGGTTCTTCTTTTAGTCGATATCTTTTAGTGCTTCGTTGATTTGCTCCAATGCCAGCGACTTGGCATTTTCAACCTCTTTATTATCCCACCAGTATTCGATGATGGCGTGTTCGATTTGCTCTAACTGATCCATTTTCAGGTTGGCGAATACTTCTGCGGAGGTGATCTCCTCATGGGTGAGCCCTTTGGATGCCGCAATGGCGTTCAGCGTTTCGACAATGCTCTCTTCCAGCGGCTTGGGGCTGATCTCTGCTCTGGCCTGATCGATCCATGCGCGGATCTCCTCTTCGAGATAATCATGCCCCCACACCTGATAACATAAGATACGATTAGGACTGTAGAGGATGTTTTCATCTTCGCTTAAAACATCGCTTACTTTTACCGTACCCTCATTCAGATAGACTTCGATTCTCTCATTTTCCCGTAACGTACAAGCCCGCTCAAACGCTACTTTGGCATGTTTCAAGATTTCTCTTCGCAGATTTTCATTCATAGTTTTTCCTTTAGGATGCGATAGGTTTTGTGTTATGGTAATCCCACAGCCGTTTATAGTGACTGTCTAGCTCACTGAGGGTTGAATCGAGCGTGATGAGCTCATTAGTATGCGCAAACCGTTTACTGTGCGCTTCATACCATTGTGCCATTTCGGTTTTGAGTGCGTTACGTTTAGCGACGGTCTCAACAATAAGTCGACGAATCTCTTCCATTTCGTTCGTGATAATTTCATTCATGGCTACACCCGCATTCACACACACCCGCATTGGTACCCGGATCGAGATAACTATCGGCATTTTCAGGGGTAACCCGAACCAAAGATTCAGAGAAGGCGGCTTCAATCGCTTGAGCTAGAGGCATTGTCTCTTTCCCGAGCCAATACACTTCCATCCCCTCACGTACCATCACATGAAAAGGGCCGTCTCCTAAAAATCCGTACAAAGCGGACGTCGCCCCTTCCGCTAACAGATAATGAGCGGTTTTGATACCGTTGCCGCACCCCTCATTGGCGATAACGGTATAGTGTTTGTTTTTTGGATCAACTAAGGCGAAAAATTTGGCATTACCGAAGAGTTTTGTACTCATAGGATTATCGCTGTTTTGTTCCACAGGGATGGCGATCATTACTGCTCCTTTGTCCATTGATGTAAACGCTTATGCATATCTCATTCTTTGAATTAGAACGGCAATTGCACCAAGTACCCTATAAAGAGCACTATTAGGAGAAGGGTATGGAAGCAGAATCATTGATGGAGAACGCGATTGGTGCATACGATCGTAAAGAGTTCGCCGTGGCAAAATCGATTTGGGAAAGGTTGAGTGCTACGAACACCGACGCTATGGTCAATCTCGGAACGATGTATGTCAAAGGATTCGGTGTTGCCAAAGATATTAAAAAGGCATTTGAACTTTTTGATCGTGCAGCGGCACAAGGCCATGAAGTTGCTTCGTTTTATCTCGGCGGTATGTATGAGAACGGGATCGGTGTTACCGCCGATAAAGATCAATCGATCCGTTACTATAGTGTAGCCGCAGAGGCCAATATGCCTACCGCTCAACTCAAACTAGGTATTTTGCTCCGCAACGATGATGTTCTAAACTCGATGAAATGGATGATTAAAGCCGCCCATGCGGGAGAAACACAAGCCCATGCACTCCTTACGTACGTCAGTAACCAGAATGCAGCTACCGACATAAATGTCACGTTTCGAATGATGGATGAATTCTCCCAGCGCGCGAAAATAGAATCGGTTATTACAGAGAATCTTGCTCCTATCCTCGCAAGCGACGGCGGCGGAGTAGAGTTGGTGAATTATGTCGGAGGTGATACCCCTGAAATCTGGCTTCGCTATCTGGGCGCGTGCTCGGGATGTCATCTCGGGCCTACCTCGACGGCGGGGATGATTCTGGAACAGTTTGAAAAGGTCATTGATAAAAAAATTGTGATCTATCTCTGGTAGGAGGTTTACCATGAATACCTTTACAGCACGGGTTGAAGATATCAAAAGCGATCCGTTTTTTAGCTGTATTACCGTACGCGCTAATAATACTGAATTAAAACTTCTTAAAACAGAACTCCCTAAATGGCTTCGTATCGGCGATGAGGTTGAATGCCGTATCCAAGAGGCAGCAATTGCGATCTGTAAAGGTGCAAAGGAGGGGAGTGTATCGATTGAAAATCATCTCAACGGCGAACTGCAACATTTTCGTAAGGGGTTGGTTCTTAGTGAAGTGAGTGTCGATACCCCATGCGGAATGATGAACTCTCTCATTACAACCGACGCGTTTGAGCGGATGCACTTATGTGAGGGGTGTGAGGTGACACTGCTTTTAAAAGCGGTGGATATTAAACTCACTCCCTTGTTGGATAGTACCTCGTATGAAAAATGCAAAGAGCAATTGTATAAAACTAACTAAGGAGTCTATTATGGCCGTAATGATTACTGATTCTTGTATTAACTGTGATGCGTGTATCGATGAGTGTCCTGTAAGCGCAATCGCAAGTGAGAGTGATTCACCGCGTGATGATTGGGAATATACCTACGTAAAACCGGAAAAATGTATCGAGTGTGTCGGGCATGCTACTACACCTGCGTGTGCCGCAGCCTGTCCTACCGAGGGGTGTATCGTTTGGGATATGCCATACACTGCCGAGTTCAATGACTACTACGTTAACAGCTCTGAGTATGTTATCAGCGAATCGAAAAAACGGGGTCTTCTCTCACCTGAAGTAGCTCCGCAAACATTCCGTGATGATATCTCTATCGCTGCTCGTGAAGCACGTGAAGCGGTAGCGGTTTAAAAGGATAAGTTGTGCTCATCGCATTCGCTTCCACTGACGGTATCTTTGTCAATCAACATTTCGGTTGGTCGAAAAGCTTTGAGCTTTATCGTATCACTGCCGAGAGTGCCGAATACGTCAAGACACTCGACAGTTCCGAAGATGCGATTGCGGATGAGCACGAAAAACTTGCCTACAAAATCAGTACTATTCAAGAGGCGGATATTCTCTATTGCTCCGCGATAGGGCCTACCGCTTCAAAAATGGTACTGGCTTCTAAAATCTATCCGGTACGCTCAGGTGAAAATGATCGAATCGATGAGACGATTGTAAAGCTTCAAGAACTTTTATTGGGCAATCCGCCGCCGTGGCTGCAACGCATTGTCCACACATCCAAAGATAAGGAACTACTCTAATGGCTGTTATTATCAACGATACCTGCATCACCTGTGATGCGTGTTTGCAACAATGTCCGGTCAACGCGATTGTGGATGATACTTCCAATCCGACGGGGAAAAAACAATACTACGTTCAGCCTGACAAATGCGTCGAATGTGTCGGTATTTACGATGATCCTCAATGTGCGGCAATTTGTCCGAGTATCGGGTGTATTACGTGGGATATGCCGTTTACGGCCGAGTTTGACGAACACTTCCGTAACGAAGAGATCTACAAACTCGGCGTAAACAAAGAGGGGAAACTCAGATCACCGATTTACAAAGCCAAAAGCTTTCGCGAGGATATTCCCCTAAGCGAGCGCGGTATCGGAAAACTGGTTCAAGAAGAGCCTGAAGAGTTAGAAGAAGTAGGATAATGTGACTCCTATTGCGAAAGTGGCCGGCGATCTTGATACCTTTGGTTGTGATTGTGCGGTGACGGTCGCGCTTAAAATTACCGATGATTCGTGCAAAATGGATGAAGAACAGCGTGCCCTTTTTATGGCACTCTATGATCACCTTTCGCCGTATAAAAGTACGCTCTTTGATGATACTATCTATGAACTGATTCGCCAGTCTCGAGCCAATCCTACGGCAACTTTGTATGCGCAGATAAAAAAAGAGCGCGAACGTGCAATGGCGGTTATCACACAGGAAAAGATGAAAATTTTCAAAGCTTCCGTGCGAGGCTCTCTCCTTATCGCTCAACACACTGCCTAATCGTTCCAAATATGACTGCAATAGAAAGCTATTTAGAAACGGTTAACAATATACGATAAAATACGTTACTCATTTAACCTAATTGGAGGTGAAAAAGTGCGATTAATAGTCTATATTTTTATGTTTGCTTTTGCTTTTTTACTGTTTAAAGCATTTTTTTTAGATGCCTATCTGGAAGAGAAACGTATCTCTGATGGGAATACAACGGTTGAAACGGTTGAAGAAGAGATACCTTCTGAAGTTGTATCAGTCCCGAGAGAAGGGAATATCAGCGGAATGGCTGTCCCGAAAAAAGAGCAATCTGAAGTTAAAAAAATGCCCCTCGATCAATTAGGGGACGATTTAACGAAACATATTAAATTGTAAACGCCTATTTCTGCCGAGAGAGTAAAATACCGCTCACTATAATCAATATCCCTCCCATAATGACCATAGGGGTTGGGAGAACATCCCCTAACATAATCCCGAAAAACGTCGCGAATAACACAACAGAATAACTGACCGTGCTGACGATCCCCGCCTTGGCATAAAAATAGGCACGGGTCATATAGATTTGTCCGTATGCGGCGGCAATTCCCATCAGAGCAATCCACACCCAGTCATTTCCCCTCGGCATAACAAAAGGATTAAGGGCAAAGGCAAACAGCTCTGAGGTCGTATATTCCGCTATCATCATCAGCACGAGAGGGATCACTACCCCTGACACCATAAATGAGAGGACGACGGTTCGTTCATCATAATAGGCTTTGAGACTTCGTACACTGGTATACGCCAAGGCAGAGAGAAACCCTGTCAAAATCCCCATAATATGCAAATACCCCATTTCCAAACCGCTGAGCATCGCCACCCCCACAAATCCGATCATAACAGCGAGGAGGGCGTGTGATTTTAGTTTCTCACCCAGTAGTAAAAAAGCGAGCAGCGCGGTAAAAATAGGCTCCGTTTTAGCATAGACGATGGCATTGGAGAGAGAAGTCGCACTGATGGTATAAAAAAAGGTGAGCAAGGCAATCGTACCGATCACCCCACGAAAAATGAGGGTGATCGGTTTGCCTCCGATGTTATGGATAGGTTTGCGTAAAACAAATACGCCGATAACGGCCAACCCGATAGCGTTACGCCAAAACGTCACTTCGACCGACCCCATGGAACCTGAGAGGAGTTTGGCAAACACCATCGTAAGGGCAAATAAAAACGAAGCGATCAGCATATACAAAATGCCCAGACGGGTATCGGAAGAGAGTAGTTTCATAGAGGGGATTGTAGCACGATCGTGTTTATGAATATACATGAGTGTCAAACCCCAATCCTATTTTAGATACAATAAATTACTGTAATGATTTGATTGGGTATGGGATTGGATTTGATGTTTAAAAGAGAAAATTTTCTAGGTGATTTTTGGGGTGGAACGGCGGCGATGTTGGTGGCGTTGCCTGCAGCTATCGCGTTTGGGGTAACGATTTATGCGGTGATCGGCGGGCACTATGGTGCTTACGGTGCGGTTGCCGGTATTTTAGGGGTAGCGGCGATAGGAATTGTCGCATCGCTTATGGGGGGGACGGATCGGTTGATCTCTGCTCCGAGTGCCCCTGCGGCTGCCGTATTAGCCGCTTTTGCTCTGCAGTATATTAATCAAGGTGTAGGGGCTGATCTTGTTTTTGTGATGCTGATGATTGTTGCTTTGATTGCAGGGTTGTTTCAGATCACTTTCGGTGTGATCGGATTGGGAAAACTGATTAAATATATGCCTTTTCCGGTTGTCAGCGGATATCTAAGCGGGGTAGGGCTTTATATCTTTGCATCACAGGCTCCGATATTTTTAGGGCTTCCTCAGGGAACTTATTTTTGGGATTCGTTTTACATAACGAGCGCTTGGCAATGGCAGAGTATTGCGGTGGGGTTGGTAACCATTGGGACGATGCTTTATGCCAATAAAGTATTTCGTGCTATTCCTGCCGTGATTACCGCATTGGTGGTTGGGAGCGGAGCCTATTTTGCCTTTGGTTTGATTGATCCCTCTTTGCTTCAGGCAAATAACCCTTTTGTTATTGGGGAGTTAGGGGGAAGTGCGGGGATCAATTTTGTCCAGATGTTTACAGGACGTTTTGAAACCATGCTCTATATCGGATGGGACGATATGGTACTCCTTTTGGTTCCGGCATTGACATTGGCGGCATTGCTCTCGATTGATACCCTTAAAACGTGTGTTATCCTCGATTCGATGACCCACTCTTTTCACAACTCCAATAAAGAACTCATAGCTCAAGGCTCCGGTAATATCGTTTCGGCATTGATCGGGGGGATGCCGGGATCGGGAACGATGGGGGCAACGATGGTGAACATCTCTAGCGGCGGTAAAACACGCCTTTCCGGATTTGTCGAGGGGATTATGGCCGTTGTTGCGTTTCTCGTACTGGCAACCTTTATCGCATGGATTCCGGTTGCCGCATTGGCGGGAATATTGATCGTTATCGGTTTACGTATGATCGATCGCCACAGTGTGAAGCTGTTGAGAACACGCCGGACGGCACTCGATTTTTTCATAATTGTCGCGGTTGCTATTACCGCACTCTCCGTGAGCTTGATTGCGGCGGCGGGGGTAGGGCTAATATTGGCTGTAGTTTTATACATCGTGCAGCAAATCGGCGCATCGGTCGTCTATCGACACATAGATGGAAGTGAAGCGAGAAGCAAAGTCGTTCGAAGTCGGGACGAAGAGACACTTTTGTGTGAAAAAGGGGAGAATTTTTCAGTGTATGAATTGCATGGAAGCCTCTTTTTCGGAACGGCAAACCAGCTTTATACAATGCTGCAAGACGATTTACAGCATAAAAAATACATCATAATGGATATGAAACGAGTTCAAACAGTCGATTTGACGGCAGCACACATTCTGTTGCAGATTAAAGACATTCTTCACGAACGCGACGGATATCTTATGCTATGTCGTTTGCCTCATAAATTACCGAGCGGTGATGATTTGGAAAGCTATTTTAATCAAGTCGGACTCCTTAAACATTTGAGTCCGATCAAGGTATTTGATGATTTGGACGATGCGATTGAGTGGGCCGAAACAAAAATCATAAAAGAGTATTCGCCGGAACAAAAGAGTGAAGAACTGTTGGAACTTCACGATTTTGATCTCTTTAAAGGGCGCAGAGATGAGACCATAGAAGAGCTGCTGAGTCTGGTAGAAAGCCGATGTGTCAAAAAAGGGGAGGTGATCTATTCCGAAGGGGAAGGGAATGGGGAAATATTTTTGATACGACGCGGTTCAGTGCGGATAATGCTCCCCTATCCAAATCGAAAAAGTGTCCATATCAATACTCTGGGGCAAAACAATTTTTTCGGTGAGTTTTCCTTTTTAGAGGGGGTTCCCCACTATACCGATACGATTGCCGGAGCTGATACCGATTTGTACTGCATAACACGTGAGAATTTTGATCTGTTTAAAAAACACCATAAAAAAGCGGCATTTCATTTTATGCAGTCCCTTGCCGCCGTTTTGGCCGAGAGGCTGCGATTAACCCGTTCTGAATTGGTTGCTGAATATGATGTATAAAATGAATTTACAAAGGTATACTTTTTATGTCAATTTATTTAATTCAAAAATGATATAATTTGTTTATTCTTAATGAACATTTTAAAAGTAAAATAATTGATATTTTGTTTAAAGGGAGAACAGATGCAGTTTTTTCTCCATAAAGCCGATGAACGAGGAATAGCTGAGCATGGATGGCTACATAGCCGATTTAGTTTCAGTTTCGCCGATTATCACAATCGTAATCGGATGGGGTTTGGTGCATTGCGTGTCCTTAATGATGATTGTATAGAACCTTTAAGCGGCTTTGATATGCATCCTCATCAAGATATGGAAATTATTACGATAGTTACGAAAGGTTCACTGGAGCATAAAGATTCGCAAGGGAATCACGGAATAATCAAGGCGGGCGAAATCCAGTATATGTCAGCAGGACGAGGAGTTGAACACTCAGAATTCAATCCTTCGTCCAAAGAGAAGACGGAGTTGTTTCAGATATGGATTATCCCCCGTCGAAAAGGGACGATTCCACTCTATGAACAGCGCCGCTGCGACTTGGACAGAATTAACCGATGGGCGCTTATTGTTAGCGGCAGCGGCAAGAAAGGTTCGTTGAAAATCGGTCAGGATGTAAATATTCGGGTATCACATCTATTTTTTGGACATACTCTCGTATCCGATCCACCCAAGAGAGGGTATGGACGGTTATTATTGGTTGTGGACGGAAAGGTAAATGTGTGCGGCTATACTCTAAAACAGCGTGACGAACTACAAATCCTAGGAGATGAACCATTTGAGATTACGGTCAATAAGGATGCCCACCTGCTATTATTTGACGTACCGCTGGTCGATTTTGACCAAAAAAGAGGCTCGCTCCTTTTTTAAAGAAGGGTAGTCGGCGAACTTTCCGACGACTTTTTCAGTGCTGATTCGGCACGTGAGATCGTATCGGATATTTCCTCATTATCCGTTTGCATAGTTGTACCGAGGCGCATACTGATCGATTTGAGATTTTCGAAAGGCTCTTCCCTCATTACGCCGAGCAGTTTACGGCTAAACTTCATAGCATTATCGGCCGAATCAATGAGATAGGCTAACAAAAAAATCTTTTTATCCCATCGTACAAGCATATCGCTTTGGCGAATATTGCATTTTATACTGGAACTAAAGTCGTGCAGGTATTTCTCGGCATTAGTATCGGAAGATGCCATTTCTATCATCGTAATACCGATCGCTTTTTTGTTGAATTCTGAGGCGTTTTGAAAGCTTTTAGCGGTATGGATAAAATAATCTTTGTTGAATGCACCGCTCTCTTTGTCAATACTGACATCATTTTCGATCATAATCCGTTTGATCAGATCTTGCGAAATATCGGTAAATGAGACAATAGTGTACTCTTCTACCGGCTGATCGAGGGTAACTGCAAAAGCGTACGGTTCTGCTCGGTAGTTGATCATGCTGACAACTCTTTCTTCTTCGGGGAGATTCAAAAAGTCTTTAGTCCACATATCAGGATTTTCGACTTTACCGGGATGAAAATAGGCGTCATGCGGTACAAAACGGTTTAAAAGGGAACCGAATTCACGAAGGAACATTTTGACATTCGGCATACCGGTAAAAGTTTGAAACGCTTTATTAAAAAGTACGGGAGTATTGTGATGCATGAGGATGATTAAATTGGTTTGAGTGTCGATGGCGGATTGAAAAAGCTTACTGCATACATCATTTTCAGTGATTAAAAATACCTCTTTTTCCGAGAAACTCATCAAAAACCTTTAGTCAAATTTGCGTACTATAATAGCACATTGCAGAGGTATTTGTATAAGAATAAGCGGTTTTATTATGAAGCTGATTGTTGGGTGTTTTTTATCAGCGGATAGAGCTGTCCGTAACAATCACAAAACTTTTTACAACCGCAGGCATAAAAGATATTTTTCCCCGTATCGAGGGAATAACTTCCGAAATCGGTTTTGATCACGTCTCCTTGGATACGCTCTATCGTGAGCGTACGTACCAGACATGAATCATACGGATCAAGGCGATGGTATTTTTCTCTGGCAGTATGTACCCAGAGGATGTGTGCGGGGAGCGCTAGGGAGAGGAGAAACTCTCTGTTCCATTCGCGCGTTGCCCCGAGTGCTTCGAGTTCCGAGTCACTGATATTGCGGTAGGGGCGCATCAGCCAACTTCGTTCGTGTAGGCATAGGTTGAGGAGATCGAGCGCAGACGTTCCGCCGCTTTGATGAATACGTCGATGGTGTAGTCGATCTCATCGGCGGTGGTGAAACGGCTGAGGCTGAGGCGGATCGCCGTATGGGCGAGTTCTGGGTCTTGTCCTATCGCGCTCATAACGGGATTGGCTTCGAGCGATTCGGAAGCACATGCACTCCCCGTAGAGGCGGCGATGCCAGCGCGGTTCAGATCCCACAGCATCGATTCCCCTTCGATACCGCGTAGTGAGATGAGGATGGTGTTAGGTGTACGGCGTGCGCGATCTCCGACGACGAACGTGTCAGGTAGTTGAGAGATGGCGTCTTCGAGACGGTCGCGTAGTGCACGAACGTCGCTGTTCATTTTTGCCAAATGTCCCACCGATTGTTTCATCGCCAGTCCCATTCCGATGATGTATGCGACGTTGAGAGTTCCCGCACGCTTGCCCCCCATTTGCTCCCCGCCGTGGAGGAGGTTAGGGAGTTCGCTTCCTTTTTTGACATACAACCCGCCGATCCCCTTCGGTCCGTGGAATTTATGTGCCGAAAATGTCAGATAATCGATCGGCGTTGCGGTGAGATCGATCGCAACTTTTCCGATCGCTTGCACCGCATCGGTATGGAACAAGATACCGCGCTCCTTCGCGATGGCGGCGACCTCTTCGACGGGAAAGATCATTCCCGTTTCGTTGTTCGCCCACATCATCGAGATGAGGATCGTTTTGTCAGTAATTGCCGCCGCAACCCGCTCGGCACTTACATAACCGTATTGATCCACATCGACAAACGTGATCTCGGCACCGTTTTCTTCGAGAAAGTGGAGGGTTTCTAAGACCGAAGGATGTTCTACTGCTGAGGCGATGATATGGTTTTTGGATGGATCGCGGAGGATGTGTTTGAAAAAGACTCCCTTGAGGACGGTATTGTTGCTCTCGGTCGCGCATGAGGTAATGAGGATGTCATCGGCATCGGGGGCGTTGAGGGCGTCGTACATATTCCCCATCGCTTCGTTGAGATAGGGGCGTACTTCGATACCGTATTGGTGCAATGAGTTCGGGTTACCGTAAAGCTCTTCGAAAAAAGGCTGCATTTTAACTTTGACGATAGGATCGAGTTTGGTGGTGGCGTTGTTATCTAAATAGACTCGTTTCATTGTTTGTCCTCATATGTCGGATAGTATGAAGAGAGAATGCAAGATTTGTTCGAGAGGGGGGAAGCCGTATCAAAAAAGGCTTTATAACGATAGTGCTATAATACATAAAAATAACGCTTGATGCTACTACGCAAAATCGGGCTATAATTTTAAATCTTGCTAGAGGATGGACTATGATCTCAAAATTGAATATTCTCGATTTTCTTTCAGATCATAAAGAGACATTACACGAGCGTTTCGGTGTCACTCAAATCGGATTATTCGGGAGTTACGCACGAGACGAAGCCAACGAAGAGAGCGATGTGGATATTGCCGTCGAGATCGATGCCCCTAACAAATTTAGAAGTTTTTTCGGATTGAAACACTATTTAGAAACCAATCTCTACCCTAAAATCGACCTTGGGATCGAAAGCACTTTGAAGCCGATTGCTAAAGAGTTCGTGAGCAAAGAGATCATTTATGTCTAAACGCGATTATTATCTCTATGTCAGCGATATGATCGAATCGATTGAAGCGATAGAGAGTTATGTGAGAGGGCTTGATTTCGAGGGATTTTTGAATGATCGAAAAACCTACAGTGCGACATTACGGGAATATATTGTGATCGGTGAAGCGATCAACGCGATTATCGATCTGTTAGAAAAGCGTTTTCCCGATTATGAGTGGCGATTGGTAAAAGATTTTCGCAATTTCATCGTTCATGAATATTTCGGAGTCGATCCGAGAATCGTGTGGGATTTGACGACACAAGAACTACCGATTTTAAAAGCAAAAATAGAGCTTTTGGATCACTCGGATTTTTCAGAACTTTAATTATGAAAAGAGAACAAGAAGCCTCACGCCTCAGCGTGCTCTTCTTTGTAAACGTAGATAGGCTCATTATCCGGATTGTCGATGACCGCTTCGGTGATGGTGACGCTTTGGAGATTCTTCTTCGACGGACAGCTAAACTGCAACGGAAGCATTGCCTCCTCAATAATCCCACGTAACCCACGTGCACCGACACCGCGATCGATAGCCTTTTGCGCGACCGCTTCGAGGGCTTTATCTTCAAAATTCAACTCGATACCGTCCATGTCGAACAATGCTTGGAACTGTTTGATAAGGGCGTTGTCCGGCTCTTGGAGAATTTGGATCATTTGATCTTTGGTGAGTTCCCCCAACTGTGCCACGACGGGGATACGTCCGATAAATTCGGGGATCATCCCGTAATGGACAAGCGCTTTGGCATCGATTTTCTTCGGCTTGGCATCGGCGGCGGCACTTTTGCTGAATCCCACTTTGTTCGTTTTTTTTGTATGGGTATCGGGGACGAGACCGACAAAGGCTCCTCCGCAGACGAAGAGGACGTGAGAGGTGTTAAACAATACCGTTTCGGTGGTAGAGTTTTTACGGCTCCCTTTTACGGGAACGTACACTTCGGCACCCTCTAGGATTTTGAGCAACCCTTGCTGTACCCCCTCGCCTGAGACATCGCGACCCATCGTGGAGCTTTCCCCTTTGCGGGCGATTTTGTCCACTTCATCGATGTAGATGATTCCCCGTTGTGCGAGTTCGATGTCGTAGTTCGCGGCGGCGAGGAGGCGGCTGAGGATGCTCTCGACGTCTTCACCGACATAACCCGCTTCGGTAAGTGCGGTGGCATCGGCAACGGCAAAGGGGACTTGCATGATTTTAGAGAGCGATTTGGCGAGTAAAGTTTTACCGCTTCCCGTCGGTCCTACGAGCATAATGTTCGATTTTTCAAGTTCGACATTATTGTAGATCGGGTTTTCGATCCGTTTGTAGTGGTTATAGAGGGCGACGGCGAGCACTTTTTTCGCGTCATATTGACCGATGATGTATTTGTCCAAAAACTCGACGATTTTCTCAGGAGTCGGAAGCTGCTGCTGCATCGCGGAGCGCTGCTCGTAACGTACCTCTTTTTGGAGTATTGCCGAGCAGGTGGTGACACACTCGTTACAGATATGGGTCGTCTCGGAAGAGAACATTTTTTTCACTTCGCTTTGCTTTCTCCCGCAAAATGAACACGATTTTTCAGTACTCATCAGACATCCTTAGAGGTGAATTTTGTGAGGATTTCATCGGCTAGACCAAATTCGATTGCCTGCGAGACTTCCATATAATTGTCGCGGTCGGACTCTTTTTCAATCACTTTGGTACTTTTACCCGTTGCCTCGGCAAGGATCACGTAGAGGCGGCGTTTGAGGTTCAGGATATGTTTGGTATGGATCTCAATGTCGCTCGCCTGACCTGAATAGCCTCCGAGAGGCTGATGGATCATCACTTCAGCATTTGGGAGCATATAGCGATGCCCTTTTTCGCCGCAGGTAAAGAGTACCGCCGCCATCGACGCGACAAGCCCCATAGCGTAGGTATGAACAGGGGCGTTGATGAGATTCATAGTATCTAATATGGCTAATCCCGCCATCACCGAACCGCCGGGTGAACTGATATACATATGGATCGGTTCATCAGGGTCCATGGCCTCCAGATAGAGCAGTTGGGAGACGATAACCCCCATCATATGATCATCTATCGCTTCGGTGATCACGATAACACGATCTCCGAGGAGTTTGGAAAAGAGGTCAAAATAACGCTCTCCACGCGGTGAAACATCTTTGACGGTTGGAATAAACGGCATACGAGGCTCCTTATACAAATGCTTTGATGAATTCAGGAAGCGACATAGGGATCACTTCAATATGGTGTTTTTCGATGAACTTTTTCTCTTTTTTACCCAGCTCTTTGTCGGTGATGACATAGCCCCCCTCTAAATCCAGACTCAGTTCGTTGGCCACCATACGGTCGGTATCACGGTCGAACGACGTTCCCAAAAAGAGGTATTTTTTCGCTTTGCGGTAAGTTTTGAGGATCTTCGGAACGGCAAATCCCCCCATCGCTTCGGTGAGCCAATCGACGTAATCGGCGTCAGAGATGACGAAGGTTGGATTGGGAAGGGGTGAGCCCATCGGTTTAAAGAGGATTTTCTCAGCCGTTTCGAGCACTTCGTCATCGACTAAAAAATATTTTTGGTTTTCAACATCGTATTCGTACACTTCATAACGGTTCAAATGACCCATGATCCGTGATTTACCGATGATAAGACAGTGCGGAGTGTAGGCTAAGAGTTCTTGAAATTTGGTGTCACGGTTCGTATCGACAATGTAGCGCGGGGACATATCGGCTATCGCTTTGTGCAGCGGGGTGGGTTCGAATGGTTTTGTATAGATATGGGTCATAAGCTGTGTCATATACTCAACCCCGCGACGCTGTTCGAGATGCATCGCGGCACGGGAGTATTCGAACATAAGGCGCGGTGACATCGCACGTCCCCCGTTCATCGCCAAAATAAGCGAATCGCTATCATGCGGGACAGCTTCTCCCTCTTTGGTTAGTATTCCCTCAAACACCCCTAACCCGAAGTAGGGGATCGTGGTCTGATTCCGCAACTCTTTTTTGATCGTCTCTATTATGGTGTCCATCGTGATCCCTTGTGGAGCTTTGGAAAGTAAGATGCATTTTATGTTCTTATACGAGGGAGATCAAATCGTATTTAATCCGCTTGACACCTAAATAAACTTATACTTCCCATACTATTTACGAGGAACTTCTATGCCATTTTCACAACTCGGACTTTCACCTTTGCTTCACCGTGCGGTGAGCGAAGAGGGCTACACTGAGCCAACCGCTATTCAGGAAAAAGTGATCCCTCTTGTCTTAGAGCACAAAGACGTACTTGCCCGTGCGCAAACGGGAAGCGGCAAAAGTGCCAGTTTTGTCTTGCCGATTTTACAGCTTTGGTCGGCAACGCGCGGCGAGGGGAAAGGGAAGATCAAAGCCCTTATTCTCACTCCGACGCGGGAATTGACGCTACAAGTGGCTCAGACGTTTGAGAGTATGGGAAAATATCTTCCGATAAAACCGAAAGTGGTGAGTGTCATCGGAGGTGAGAGTATCGGTGATCAGCTCTACGCAATACAACAAGGGTGCGACATTCTTGTCGCAACATCGGGGCGATTTCTCGACGTTTTGAAAAAAAAGCAGATGAATTTGTCGCATTTGGAATTTTTTGTCCTTGATGAGGCCGACAAAATGCTCGACCTCGGATTCGCTGAAGAGCTGGAACTGATTTTAGAAGCTATCCCCTCACAGCGTCAAAACCTGCTCTTTTCCGCGACCTATCCGCCAAAGATGGAGATGATCGCCTCTCGCATCACCCAAAACCCGATCCATATCTCTATAGAATCAGAGATGCCGACCGTACAGAGTATCCAACAGCGGGTTATCGAAGTGAATCCCGAAAATCGGGGTCCTTTGTTGAGACATCTTCTTGAGAGTGAAAAATGGGAGCAGGTGTTGGTCTTTATGGCGAATAAACGAGCCTCGGATAATATCGCCGCGAAATTTCGCAAATACGGATTTTCGGCCGACTCGTTTAACGGCGATCTCCTCCAAGAGGATCGTAGGTATGTATTGGAGCAGTTCAAAGCGAAAAAAATCCGTATCCTCTTTGCTACCGATATCGCCGCACGGGGACTCGACATTGACGACATAACCTGCGTTATCAATTTCGATCTTCCCCGCTCTCCGGCTGATTATATCCACCGTATCGGACGGACGGGTCGTGCGGGGAAATCGGGTCTGGCGATTTCGTTTATCGGATTCGCTGAACGGGATCATTTTAAATTGATCGAAAAACGCTCCTCTATTAAGCTACCGCGTGAGCAGATCGAGGGGTTTGAACTCGCAGGAACTCCACCGCCCAAAGTCAAAGGCCCCGATCCAATCAAGGGAAAAGGGAAGAGCAAAAAAGACAAAGCGCGTGAACTTGCCGCCAAAAATGCAGGAAACCGATGAATAGCCTAAATGATCTACTTTCCCAAAAGACGGGACTCACCGCCAAAACCGTTACCAATATTCTAAAACTCCTCGAAGAGGGTTCCACCATCCCTTTTATCGCCCGCTACCGCAAAGAGATGACAGGCGGTGCTACGGATGAACAGTTGCGTGAGTTTGAGAGCATCTACGGCTATTCGAAAAAACTGCTGGATCGTAAAGAGGAGGTAGCACGTCTCATCGCAGAGCGCTCGGAGTTGAATAACGACTTGCGTACGCGGTTGAACAACGCTCAAACGCTCCAAGAGGT
>DLUI01000098.1 GCA_002742695.1 Sulfuricurvum kujiense
TCAAACATTTTGCGGTACTTGTTCATTAAAATCGGCTGTCCGATCGATGCAAGTGCCTGTTTGTTCGCCAGCACTTTTTTATCGAGTTTCAGTTCCGTATATCCTGCCGCAACGGCACCTGAAGAGACGAGAATCACTTCATACATTTTTTTAAGCTCAGCAATAAAATCGACCAAATTTTGCATTCGGTCTTTTGCGATTCGATTTTGTTCGCTTAAAACCGCACTGCCGACTTTAACGACGATCCGCTTCATTTACGCTCCGTTACGACCATTTGATAGAGTGCGTAGGTTAATGGTTTAATATTAAGATTAATCGCTGAAGAGATCGGTGCTATAAATGCCGGTTTTTTAGAGTCATAAAACGCTCTGTCAAAATCTTCTTGTTCATAGACCGGATACTCGTCACTAAACGCGAATCGGCTCTTTTTAACCGGATCAAGTTTTACCAATTTCAAAAAGGCATTGGTTTTTTCTATCGCTTCTTCCGGGCTCATCGCATCGGCACGGGTCAAGGCGATCGCAAAATTGCGCTCTGCTAAAAGAGGTGAAAATTTCTCAAGCTCTTGCTTGAGGGTTTCATACTGATATTCCAGTTCATGATATGATGCCAAATCAATCATAAAAAGGAGAGTTTTTGTTCTCTCAATATGGCGAAGAAATTTAAGCCCAAGCCCTTTTCCCTCAGATGCCCCACCGATAATTCCGGGGATATCGGCCATAATGTACGAGTCGAATTCACCGATATTAATCTGACCGAGCTTCGGAGTCAATGTCGTAAACTCATAGTTGGCTACTTCGGGACGAGCGTTAGAGACGGTAGAGATCAACGTCGATTTACCGACATTCGGGAACCCCACCAACCCTACATCTGCGATCAGTTTAAGATCAAGCCGAAGGACTCGGGTAATCGCAGGTTCACCCGGCTGAGCGTACATCGGTTTTTGGTTCGTTGAGGATTTGAAGTGGACATTTCCAAGTCCGCCTCGCCCCCCTTCTAAAAAGAGAACCTCTTTACCGTCTTCTAAAAGATCAAGTAGTACTTCGCCTGTTTCAACATCGACAACCTGCGTTCCAGGAGGGACAACAACGACGAGTCGCTTACCCGCTTTACCGGCCATATTAGAGCCGGATCCCGGTTGACCTTTATCGGCTTTGAGGTTTTTATTCCCTTGGAAGTGTGCAAGAGTATGGGTATTGTTGTCTACTTTGAAATAAACATCACCGCCGCGGCCGCCGTCACCGCCGTTAGGACCACCTTGAAGGACATATTTCTCCCGTCTGAAAGCAACACACCCTGCTCCCCCTTTTCCTGAGGAGACGGTAATTTCTACACTATCACTAAACATGGATGTCCTTAAAGTTGTTTTGAACATTTGCCTCTAATGAGACAACTATTATTTGCTTAACACTGTACTTCGATTCTCAAGTACACGATTAAAAAGATAATTTAGGAAATGGATTCAAAATCGGGCGATAGCCCGATGTAAGTGAAAATTATGCGGCAGGGATGATAGAAACTTGCTTGCGTTTTTTGTCTTTACGTTCAAACGCAACGACACCGTCAACCAACGCATACAATGTGTGGTCTTTACCCATACCCATGTTTTTACCCGGGTGAACTTTTGTTCCGCGTTGACGGATAACGATGTTACCTGCTCTTACGAATTCACCACCGTATTTTTTGACACCGAGTCTACGTCCCGCTGAATCGCGGTTATTCTGTGTACTACCCTGACCTTTCTTATGAGCCATGCTGTCCTCCTACTTTTAAATAATTACGCAGCGATCTTAATGATGCGAACGCGTGTGTGATCTCGTCTGAAACCACGTTTCAATTTACTGTCTTTACGACGACGTTTTTTGTAGATCACGACTTTACGGTCACGACCTTCATTGATAACCTCAGCAGTAACAACAGCACCCTCTACGAATGGAGTACCGGTTTTAAGTTCACCGTTATTAACGGCAAGAACTTCTTTGATTTCGACGGTGGCTTTAGGATCAAGTCCCATTTTATCGAACAAAAGGATATCACCCTCTTGAACTTTATACTGTTTTCCGCCGTTTTTGATAATTGCGTACATTAGCGTTCCTTACTTACAAGTCTACAAAAAGTGGCGAATTATAGCCAACGTTTATTTAAGCTTAAATTAAAGCGATAGCATCAATCTCTACAAGTGCATTTTTTGGCAATGTTTTCACAGCTACAGTGGAGCGTACAGGCTTATGATCACGGAACGCATCGGCATAAACTGCATTAACGGCTACAAAATCATTCATGTCTGCCAAAAAGATAGTCGTTTTAACAACTTTATCCAATGAACTCCCTGATGCTTCTAAAACTGCTTTGAGGTTGGCGAGCACCTGCGTGCATTGAACTTTCACGTCTCCTTCTAACATTTCTCCTGAAGGGGTTAATGCAATTTGACCTGAGGTAAAAACCATTCCGTTCGCGATCATCGCCTGTGAATAGGGTCCGATAGCCGCAGGTGCATTCGGAGTTTGGATACTTTTCATACTATTTTTCCTTTACTTTTTTGTTTTACGCAATGCGTCATCGAGAATCGATTGATAATCTTCAACCGGCCAATATCCGGGCATTGAATGGAGTATTTTGCCATTGCCGTCTAAGAAATAGCTCATCGGTACCATTTTTGCAGTCAGGTTTTTAGGATACACACTCTTGTCCCGTGTTAAATGGACAGGGACAAAACGACTGTTTATTTTAGAGACGACCTCATCATCAGAAAGCGTTGTAGCTTCAAGTTTTCGACACCATCGGCACTGTTCAGTCGTAATAATAACTAACATAGGTTTTGCCTCTTTTTTTGCTTTAGCTTGTGCTTGCGCATACGTATCGTTCCAAGCAATATCACTCGCAAAAAGATTAGCCATCAAGAGTGCTAATAGCCCTAATTTTTTCATTTAAACCCTTTTTGAAAAACCGAATTTTACCGAAAATTATGAATTAACTTTGTAAAAACAGCATAAAGATTGTCTACCTCAGCAATCGATGTCCGTTCATTAGGGGCGTGTATCGTGTCATTGATGACTCCGAATTCAATCACATTAATCCCATACGCGGCAACAAAACGGGCATCTGATGTTCCCCCCGCCGTCGAATTTTTCGGCGTAACCTTACATACCTCTTGAATCGCATCCGATAACGTCCGAACAATCACCGTATCCGCATCGGTGACAAACGGATAGGCCGACTGATCCAATGTCAACGTATACTCCAATTTTCCCATCTGTTTCGCAATAAAAGATTTTATCTTCTCCTGATCGGTACGGGTCGAATTGCGGACGTTAAACATCATTTTCAGCTTACCCGGCGAGACATTGGTCGTTTCGATTCCTGCGCGGATATCGGTAATCACGATCTGGCTCGGGGCAAAATACTCATCTCCCTCATCTAAAAAAGCACCCGCAATGTTGGATAACACAGGGGCAAGTTGATGGACAGGGTTGATCGCTTTTTCAGGATACGCCGCATGTCCTTGTTTTCCGATGATTTCGATCACACCGTTGATCGAACCTCGACGCCCTACTTTGATTGCATCACCGAAAACAGCCTCACACGTCGGTTCAGCCACCACAACGGCATCGGGGAGAAGATTATGCTCTTTGAGATAGGCTAATACTTCTACTGTTCCGTATTTTGCCGGCCCCTCTTCATCGGAGGTCAATAGAATCGAAAGAGTGCCGTTGAAATCGTATGCTTCTTTAAGTGCTTGGGTAAAAGCCGCCACACCGCTTTTCATATCCTGTGCACCGCGAGCATAGATATATCCCTCACTCTCGGTTGCTACAAACGGATCGCTGTTCCACCCCTCCCCTGAGGGGACGACATCGACATGTCCTGCGAAGCAGAGGTGTTTTCCCTCTCCGAAACGACGATAGGCAAACAGGTTTTTCACCCCTTCACGATCAATGCGAACAGTGGTAAACCCCTCCAAATAATCTTCTAAAAAATCAAAAATTCCACCATCTTCTGGGGTGACACTGGGAGATTCCAGAAGCTTTTTAAACAATTCAATAACGTTCAATGTTAATCCTCTTTTAATTGCGTCTCATATTCAAGTCGTAAACCATTCGGTGTCATTATAAAACCTTGCAGTTTGATTTTGCCTTGCGAAATTTCTCGTGAATGGGTTTCACATAAAGGAATAAGATGGTGATGTTCTTTTAAAGCGGGATTTTTTTGCAGATTTCGAACCAACGCTCCGCAGATGACACATTCTGATGCTACCACCTCACGGTACCGTTTAATGTACTCTTTTTGGTTACCCAACTCGAGGACATCATACTCTTTGGCCAAGTTTTCCCGTAACCGCTTGGCATTGGTTAAAAAGTTTGGATTCATATGGAGCGATTCGGCAAATTCCAAACCGTACACACTGCTCCCCCTCCCCGATTTAAGAAGTCGATCATAAATCAATCGGTCACTCTCTTCATCGTAACGGACACTCAAATGGAGATGAACCACTTCACGCAAACGGCTAAGCTCGCTAATCATAGAGAGTTGATGTAAATGGGTCGTCATTAAAAAAAGTGCCCCTTTACGGGATAATTCCATAATAGTACTCGCAACGATAGCAACTGCAGACAATGTTTCGGTACCGTGGCTGATCTCATCACCTAATATGAGAGATCGAGCAGTTGCACGGCTAAAAATAGTATTGAGTTCCAGCATCTCTACCCCAAAAGTGGAGAGTGACTTTGCCACATTGTCCCGCGATTGTATCCGCGTATAAAGGCCGTCAAAGAGGGAAAATTTCATCGCTTTTGCCGGAACAAAAAAGCCGCTTTGCGCCAAAGCTACAGCAATGCCGATACTTTTCATCAACGAAGACTTCCCGCTGGAGTTAATTCCATAGAGAAGTACCCCGCGAATGTTTGAGCCGTCATGCACTTTGGAGTCCAACATAACCGTATCGGGATAAGGGAGATCGAGATAATCGCGATCCCCCATCACGATATCATTAGGAACGTAAGCAATTCCCTGTGCTTCCACCAGCAGATGGCGCAGACCGCTTATTTGTAAAAAATTCTCGCTCGATGATTTAACGATGTTTGGACGAACCAGCGCATATTTTTGAGCACTGATGGCCGATGCAACCGCGACATCGATTTGAGCGATCCACTCCATTATATTCCTCACATAAGGGATCTGAGCCTCCAGCCATTGTCTCTCTTGATAATGATTTCGTAGCTCAATCTCCCATCCCTCTTGGACGCAATTAGAAGAGAGTAACTTACTCATATTATGTTTTTGGCAATAGTGCTGAATGTCAATGACAATAGAAAAAGGATGAAGAAAATTCTCAATCTCAGCCATTTGGTTAT
>DLUI01000040.1 GCA_002742695.1 Sulfuricurvum kujiense
CTCCAAACACCCTTTTTCCATACAGTTGATTTTCGGCATCGGTTCGACGTAACGTTCCAACACTTCGGAGACCTTGTCCGCATCAAAGCCGCACAATTTTTCGCTCCCGATCACCATTAACGGACGACGGATCAAAATCGGATTACCCATCAACAGCTCCATCGCCGACTCTTCATCCAGTCTCTCAGGAGATATTTCACCGTTTTTGATCGCGGGTGCGGCGGGGTTGAACCACTCACTCACCGCGCTCTCTCCCATAAACATCCGTAAATCATCTTTCTCCAAACCGTGTTCGAGAAGGTTGCGTTCGATGAGGGTACAACCCGATGCGCGTAGTATCTGCTTTTGCTTGGCATTCGCGGCACAAAAAGGTTTTTCATAAAAGACCACTAACTTAATCATCATTCCATCCCGATGAGCGTACGCCCTTTTTTGTTCAGATAAAAGGTGTCAAAGCCATCATCCCCAACCGTCATACACTCTCCCAAATACCCCTCGTCATAGAGATTGCTGATGATGCTACGCACCTCATCCGTATCCATCTGCGCGTATTCGGCGATATCTACCGCCTCATAGATATTGTATTCGATCTCATCACTCAACGAAAAAATCGCCTGCATGACCCGTAGTGTTGATTCATTCATGATTACCCTTTAACTGATGTATCTGTTTTGTCAGTACGATATTCTGAAGCGGATGGAGCTTTTCACGAGAAAGCCACGTTTCGAACTCCACACTGTAATACGCTTTAATCACTTGATGCAACTTCTGTGCCTGAGATACCAATTCCGATAAAAGTTCTTTGGCTTCATCGAAGCTATAATGACTCAGCGGTTTTAATCGTCGCAATACCCCCTCACACAATGTATCGCTAATATGATCCTCGGCAAGTTCTAAAAACTGCGATGCACGAAGCGCTGATACAAAGTTCTCATTCCAAATCCGTCCATGTACCATCTGATCGCACGCTTGATCCATAAACACCGGAAAGAGTCTCAACACCTCCAACAGTTCGCTAAAATCGTTATCGACGAGGGCACGAAAGAGCATTCGGCTACGGTTTCGGATATGACGACGCAAATCATGGTTGTCGATTACTGCGGGATTCAGACGAATAAAGCGCTCCAATGCCCCCAGACGGGAGTGGTTAAACGCCATAATCGCCACATCGGTATTGGGATCTCCCACTTGGATAGGATGAGAACCGCTGGGACGGTGAAATGCCCATAACAGCCTTGCTTCATCATCCGAATGCTCTAGATAAATCGCATCCCCCTGCTCTTCGAAGTCCAAATCGTCCTTTAGGGCTTCGATATGCTCACGATAAGTCAAAGTAGACGACGTCTCCATAACGTTCAAACCTTTTCAAATTTTGTTTTTCACTCAGTAAAAACAGTGTCTGCATCGCGGGAGCTTTATCAACTGTAAAATAGCCATCACTTAGAATCACCGCCAAATTTTTCTCCCCAGCATGGGAATTTAGAAACTCTAAAACGGGGCTGAACTGCGTCCCCCCGTTTCCTTTTGCAAACTCTATCTGCGGCAATATCCCTTGGGCATCGTAGCTTTTTTTCTCCTCGCTATATACCCGTTCATCGAACGGGATGACGCTCACCTCGAAATCGTGGCTGAGGCGTACGATAGAGTCAATTATCCCTAAAAATCGGGAAAAAACGTCACCCGTAATACTCATAGAGCGATCCAAAAAGATAAAAAAGCTCAAACGGTTGCGGTCATAGCGGTATCCGGGGAGATAAAGCCCCTGATGGATAAAGCGGCGGTTGGGGTGAGAGAAATCGGACTCTTTATCGAAAAAACTCTCCGACATATAGGTGTGCAGGAGCGTATGCAGATCGATGGAGGGTTTCGTGATCTCATCGAACATCTCTAAAAGTGACGCGGGGATGTTCCCCTGCTTCCGCGCCGCCCCCATCGCTTGGATAATCAGCGCATCGAGTTCTTCCTCGGCTACCTGCGTGTCCCCCTCATGTTCGATAATATCCATCTTTTGCTCAGTCGGATTCTCTTCGGATTGTTGCCCTTCCCCCTCATCGCTCTCACGATAGAGGGCATGGTACACCTCCTCGACACTTTTGTCGCGAAATGATTCAATCACCATCGCCTCTTCATCGGCTTGACCGACGCGCTGAAAATCACGCAGAAGCAGTCCGATAACGATATCACAGCTGCGATTCCACGTCGGCTTATCGCGATCCTTCATTCGAAACGGGTGTTTGAGGAGGATATGGAGCAGTACATGGGCATAGAGGTATTTGAGGCGTGCATCATCATACCCCAACATCTTGCTCTCATCGACACGGATACTCACCCCGTCGGTCTCGAAGAGCATATGGGGGTTGTTCTGGTATTTATGGGGAATCGAGAGGGCTAAAACGCTTAAAAACGGATGGTCGAAGAGGAACTGTACCCGTATTTTTTCCAGACGATTTTTGATGGGAGTATCCTTTGGATATTTATCCAAAAAAATGCATTTTTTGTACTATGCAATAAAATACAACGTTGAATATTATTTTCGGTAAAATAAGAGCCGATCAAAACGATGCGGGACAATAATGAAAAAATTTGATGAATGGAATGAAGTCAAAAAAGACACGGACTATAATACACGTATCATAGGGATTAAACCACGAGAAATATTTTGGGCGAAGATAGGTGAAAATGTAGGATATGAGCAAAACGGTAAAGGTGATAATTTCGCACGACCCGTCCTCATCATCAAAAAGTTAACGAAAGAACT
>DLUI01000019.1 GCA_002742695.1 Sulfuricurvum kujiense
GGTGAAACTCTCCAACAGCGGCGAGCCGTATGAACGGCGGGTAAAACCGGAGATTTACGGTGCGATCATCGCCAATACCAAAGAGTCTTTTTTTAAATTCAGCGTGGATGAGCCTTCGTTAGGGAGCCATATGGAAGAGGAGATTGATGCGATCATCGCCCCTCACCCTTTCACCCCTGTTTACTGTATGCCGCTAGGGGGCGATAAAGCCCATATCGAAGCGAACTGCGAAGCGGTGATAGAGCTGTGCAAACGACGCGGATTTATCTACTCTGATCGTCTTCATATCCGTATCTGGGATCAAAATCACGGTGTATAATACGTATAACACTTGAGGTCACATTTTGTGACCTCAAAATGCTAAGGTAGATTATGATAATTCGTAAATTATTTAAATTTGAAAACGCCCACGTCGTTCGCGGCTGTTCCACTCAGCGATGTCGTGCCTCGATTCACGGACACTCGTATAAAGTCGAAGTATTGTTTGAATCGGCTTATTTGGATCACGGTCAGATGGTCTATGATTTCGGATTGATGAAGCAGGGGATAAAAGAGCTGATTGATAGTTTCGATCATGCCGTAGCTATTTGGGACGGGGACGACGCGGAGTATATTGAAGCGATGAAGGCTCACTCGAACCGTTGGGCGGTGCTTCCGGTTTCCCCTTCGTGTGAGCAATTTAGCCGTGTTATGTTTGTTATGATTGACAAACTCGTATGGTTTACCAAGATGGTCAACGGCGAAAAGATGGTACGGCTTAACAGTATCATTGTTCATGAAACCGAGACAGGATACGCACAGTGTTTTCGAGAAGACGCTTATTCGGAACTGATGGGACTGATTAAACTGGAAGATATTCATTTTAGCGATGAAGTACGCCAAGGGTGGAGCGATCCACAGCTGTGGGAAAAAGTTTTAGCGGGAGAGACGTTCGTCAACCCCGTGAGTGTTTAAAGTGTTATTAGAGAAGTTTGTTTCTCTGAACTGATGCACCAGCGTGTCGGAATAATTTTCACAACAGCATCTTTTTCAAATCCCTCCACACTCGCATCCACCATCATAAACGCGTTGGCACGTGAAAGCGGCAATACCATTCCCGGACCGAATTTTTCACTCGGGGTAAAAGAGGTTCCGTCAAACCACCCCGGAATGAGGGAACGTCTCCCCTTTTTCATTGTAAACGGTTCAGAAATTTTTGTTGTGAGGGTGGAGAGATATTTATCCGCACGACCGCTCAGCGCTAAAATAGCACTTTGTCCGAATAGCTCGAAACACAAAGCTGCCGCGAGGGGATTTCCCGGAAGATTAAGGATAACAGTATTGCCGATACGCCCGAATGTCGTCGGTTTACCGGGTTTGATCTCCACCGATTCAAAACCACTCTCAAAGCCGAGGGTTTGGAAAGCCTCTTTGGTAAAATCGGCATCCCCGACACTGACACCCCCTGAGGTGATAATCAAATCCGCGTTCAAAGAGCGCTCGATATGCTCACGGATCGACTCAAGAGAATCAGATGCCGTTCCGGTAAAGATCACCTCACACCCCAGCTCTTGCGCGCGTGCGGCGAACGTAGGGGTGTTGGTATTGTAGAGCTGATTGGCTCCCAACGCTTCATAATGCATTTTGAGTTCGTTTCCTGAAGAGAAGAGGGCAACGCGGGGACGGCGGTAGACTCTGACATGGGTGATCCCCTGTGAGGCAAGGAGAGAGATATGATGGGCATACAGCATCGTCCCCTCACTCAATAACCCCATCCCAGCTTGAATATCTTCCCCTTTGAGACGAATATGTTGTGAGGGCTTTATGGTGGAGGGGAAGGTGATTTGATCTCCGTTAACGATCACCTCTTCGATGGGGACGATTGCTTCACACCCCTGTGGGATTTTGGCACCCGTCATAATACGGATGCATTGATCTTCCACCATACGGACATCATCAGGATTACCGGCAAAAATCACACACACTTGTTGGAGTGTTTTACCCGCATCTTCAACCCGTACCGCGTAACCGTCCATCGCCGAGTTATCAAAAGAGGGGAGAGAATGGGAAGCGATAATATTTTCGCAGAGGAGACGGTGAATACCGTTTTCGATCGGTACAATCTCACTTTGTGTAGGCAAGGTAAGGGTATAAACCAGATTGAGTGCCTCTTCTACGGTGATTGCCATTGCTTCTCCTTGGGTGTATCCTTCCTCAATGCATTAAATGTTCAATCATCGGAAAGTGATTTAGGGAGTGATTATAGGCAATTTAAGGTAAAATCCCCTTTATGGAAGCTATGTATACAACCGGACTTAATATCCACTACTTCGGGGTTATTGTGTTGATGGGGGTAGTTGTGTTTAACATCGTGATGTTATCCCTCTCTCATCATCTTATCCGCTATTCTAAACGGATGCGGATTGTGATGCCGATCTCAGGCTCATTGATCGCTTTGATCCTTTTTACGGGGGCAGTGATGATGGCGGCGAAACACCTTCATTTTACCTTTGCCAATATTGCGATGATTGCTATCGCCATTATCATGATCATACTTGAAGCAAAACGGTACAAAACGCTTAAACGTAAAACCGATATTACCCAAGAGGGGGCGTTTGAACTTTATAAGAAAAAAGCGTTTCGTTTCTTGGGCATTGAGATAAGTTTACTGATTGCGATCACTTTTTGGATGATTCTACAATGAAATTTTTACTGCACAATAATGTCGGTACGAATGAATTAAGTGTCAGCGGTGATGATTATAAGTACTTAATTAAAGTACGACGTCACAAAGCGGGGGATTTAATCGCTTTTCGTTCACGTGAACGTTTGGGTGAGGAGTATCGCTATCGGTTAGAGCGAACCGATGGGCGCAATGCTTATTTTTCACTGCAAAGCCATCATCAAGCGTTGTGTGAAAATGAACGCCCCCTTCATATCGGATGGTGCTTGGTGGATCCGAAAACGATAGAAAAAACCTTGCCGATGCTTACCGAACTGGGAGTTCACAAAATCACCTTTATCCATTGTCGCCGATCACAGCAAAATTTTCGTCTCGATTTTGAGCGCTTTGAGCGTATTATGGAGAGTTCGATTATGCAGTGCGGTCGAACTTCGGTGATTGAACTGTGCGAGTCCCCTAATATAAGTACCTTTTTAAAAAACAATCCCGAAGCGGTGATTTTAGACTTTGGCGGGGAAGTGTTGGGGCGTGATGAGGTGATCGATACGGTCGTGATAGGATGCGAGGGGGGATTTGATGAGTCTGAGCGCAAATTGTTTAGCGACTATCGCGTTCGTCTGTTCCCTTCGCCTATGATTTTACGCTCTGAAACGGCGGCGGTGGCGATTGTATCAAGGTTATTGTAAAATGTGAATTTTATACGCACTGCCCACATTTTAATCACAGCATCTAACATAAACATTGCATAATTAAATCCCATTTCGCTACAATATTCACAATGAAAACACACAGCTACTATCAGCACAGCTCTTTACCTCTGCGCTCTTCGAGAGAGAGAGAGAGAGAGAGAGACTACGCGGCACTTTCGCGCATCCTATAACCTTCTAACTTTTTCCCTCGTTTCGTTATTTTCACAATCACTCAGTATCACAAACACCACATCACCCCCCTGAGCTTTACTGTCACCTAACCCCTACCACTTATAAAAACCGGAGAACCCAAATATGACTAAAACACTATCCACTATAGCCGCTGTTGCCCTACTAGGCTCAACATTGCACGCAGAGGAATCAACCCTTCCAAAACCCGAACGCAACGATCTCATCTCCGTGTACGGAGTCAACGCAAAAACCGATGCAAACCACCCCAGCCACAACGGTGGCGGGCTGTTTTATAATACCGAAGCGCTCAAAGTGATGATGGAAAACACCGCAGAGTTTTTCAAAGTGGGGACGGTGATCAAATTTAACCCTTTTGACGAAAAGCTCTACTTTAAACTCGGGGGGAACTACATCAACCAACGCCTCTACGCTCCCGATAACACCTCCGCAAAGGTCAACCAATACTCAGCGGCGTTGGGTGCAGGATATATGATCGATGATGATCTCTATGTGGAACTCGGAGGCAGTACGACCAAACTAGAGGGTTCTGCTATCGGTACGGTATACGCTATCGATGATGAGAGAACTAACCGCGCCTATGCCGAAATCGCCAAACGCTTCGATACCTCCGTAGGGACACTCGATACCACATTTAATGCGGGGCGGGTATACAAAGAGTTTACCAAAGATGAGAACAGCTACGGTGCTGGGGTCGATTATTATCCCACCTCCAATGTCAAACTGGGATATTACTATACCCACACCGATAACGCGATAGCCAACACCTATTCACTCAGCTATGGCTACCTCACCGCTTCCTACAGCGAGAGCCTCTCTCAAAAAACACATTACGCCAGTCTCGGAGTACAGTTCGCATTTAGCGATATTTCTGATCTCTCCACTTACCGTATGCCGACCAACATTAAACCGCACCTCTCCGAACTGCACGCATTCGAGCAGATGACGTTCGGTGCTAATATGAATCTCCAAAGCAGCAACGGTGTTCATCGCACGACCGCACTCACCGATAACGCGACCACCGCAAGCCCACCGACACTCGATTCGGCGACGGCTACCACGATTAACACTACCGCAGGGACATTCGCCGATACCGACGGAGTCCGTAACGTCACGGTAGTCCTCTATAGTGATGCGGGACTCACCACCCTCGTTGCTTCGAACGCCAACGGGGATTTCACAGGTCTTAGTGCAGGTACGACCTATTATGCCGTTACGAGCGGTGAAGCGTTCAATGCTGAGACGCAAACATGGGAGAGCAAACGATCTTCCGCCCTCAGTATAACTCTTGCTCAGGCGAACATCAATCTAGGTGCTTATGGAAACCTGATTGCCCCAGTATCGGTAAACGGCAACTGGTACTATTTTTGGGATCTTTCAGGTGATGGCACCAGTGCCGATGCGGGAGCACTGAATGGTGGAGTGGACTACACGACTCATAATTTTCTCGACGGACTCTTCGTGTATGATATCAACGGCGTAGCCAATACGACGGTGCAAAACGTTGACGGTAACTACGGCACAACCAACGATTATCGCTATGCCACCCTCAATGGGGTTAATCTTGCTCTTCTTACCAGCGGGACAGGATTAGCCAATGAGACTAGTTCGTACTACTTGAATGACAATGGCACTTATACCGATCTCGCGGCTATTTGGGCTGCCCATAACAGTGGCAACCAAACGAGTGGAACGCCAGTGGGGTGGCAGGATAGCATTTACTGGTCTGCTACGCCTAGTACCAACGGGCACGCCGGTGTGCTTAGCTACGACGGTAGTGTCGACGGCAGCTTCCCCGACTCCGACTCCGAGTATGTTGCGGTGCAGGTAAGGTAGGGGGGAAAATGGAAAATATAGAAAAATACTGTTTATATTTTTTGTGTCAAAGTCCTGAAGCACAAGCAGTGAATGACGATTATATCCGTTACGGGTATAATCCTATAATTCTTCCTCATGATTATTTAAAAAAATATGAGAATGTAGAGGGTGCTCTTCAGGTATTGGGACATATTTTTAAAGTAGCGGAGCAAAATACAACGAATGAGACGATCGTGCTTTTAACAGAATTGGGATTTTTGAAAGGTACGATCAATCTGATCAAATCGAATAAACATCAGTACGTGAAACAGATCGCTGAAAGAACCCGTTTTACGCCAGACATGGTTAAATGGTATCTCAGTCGGTTGGTACTACGTGGACGGACTAAGGGGAAAATAGCATGAAAATGATATCACTACAAACAGACCGTAAACATCGTAGAGTTAAAAAAGCTCGATACACACCAATCGGTGATAATACGGTACTAATAACTCAAAAGGGAAGTAGATATTATGCAGGAGAAGGTGTTGTCATGAAACGTAGACGTCGTCTTGTCTCATCGAAAACCGGAATTGTCCAGTATCGGCATAGTGTTCATGGAAAAATCATTGTCTCCGTTGCGCCGATGGATTTATCTTTGGGAATGAATCATGAAAAATTTCTCAAAAAAGCGGGGATAAATGGGCAATCATTGTTTGATTATCTCTCTGTCAATGGAGCGGTTGTCAAAGAGGATTTTGTACCGTTAGAAAAATCAGTTATGACAGATAGTGCGGCGAACAAAAGTGTTTCGATAAAACTTGATCGACTGAAACGGGAATTGATACTTCAAAATCTTCAGAGCGGATACTACACCGTTTTTGGAATTGGTACACTTCAGAAAAAAGCACGCCGAAGAATGACGAGATTGGCGAATAAAGGGAAACAACGATGAATAGGTTGCGGTTCAGGTAAGGGGAGTAAATGAATCGATGTAAGAGTATGAAGATGGCTGGGTTCGTACTGGCGATATTTATGATGGATGGATGCGATGGGGGAGCTTCTGGTTCTGCTGGAACCGTTGTTCCACCACCGAGAGAAATACCGCTATCCAAACCGCCTGTAAAAATATTGCCTGCGGTTGAGCTTGGGAAATTACTGATTGGTGAAGAAACCAATATGACGGTTATCGATAATCGAATCTATTACACAACGCATGATAATCATACGATTATTTTGAATCCTCATCAATTTATGGAAGATCAAAATATATCAGAAGTGAGTGATGAAAATATTAAACGGCAAGCTGAAGAGGCATACCAAAGACTGTTGGTCACGTATAATGAGTGCCGAGAGAAAATGTTTCGAGAGTCAACCGGAGATCTTCAAGAGGAAAATCGAATATTTATCGAATGCGTAGATACAGGAGGAATCAATGAAAACACAGAAAGTTTTATCAAAATTAAAAATGACATCAATGCTATCGGTAATAATAGTGATGTTGAGCGGTTGCAGTAGTAAAAACGATTGTTTGTTAAAGTATGACATTGCTTTAAAAGAGTGTAATACGCAAACTAAGTTTATTACAGATGAGAAATTGTATCGACAACAATACGATCAATGTTTACAAAAAAGGGGTTACACGCGAGGTAATAAAGATTGTTTTTGAAAAGTGAAGTGCTTTTTGAGGGGGGGCAAGGGGCATAAACCCCTTGGCTATACTCAATGGAGCATAGGTGCAAACAAATTGGATCCCCGATCAGGTCGGGGATGACGAGAGTAGAGTTCTTTGGAGGGCAAAAAAAAAGGTCAAGGGATGATCAAGTCCCCCGACCTTAGTTCTGCCTCTCCATTGAACACAAGAAAAGTAATGTTAGCAACAAAATTATAACAACCTATTATCAACAAGTCAAGAAGTGCCAAATGTTATGGACTAATACAATATCATTGTAAAAAAAGAAATTTTTCGTTATAATTCGCCTCCAATTATCCGCCCCCGTACGGATATAAAACTATACAGACCGACGTACAACGCCGTCGATCACAAGGCAAAACTATGAAAAAAGATCTTCACCCGAACGTTGTAGAGTGTACAGCAAGCTGCGCATGTGGTAACTCATTCACAACAACCAGCATTAAAGATACAATCCGTGTTGATATCTGCAGCGCATGTCATCCGTTTTATACCGGTTCTGAGCGTCAAGTAGACACAGCAGGACGTATCGATAAATTCAAAAAACGTTACGCACTTAATTCATAATTTGTACGCCAAAGGAATTCATCCCTTTGGCTACGCTAACGCTAAGTTTCCCTCAGCGGGAAGCTCACGTGCAGTAAACCGCACTTGAAGAGGCTCCGTGTTATCTCTTGTCCCCACTCCTATCGGAAATATTTCTGATATCTCACTCCGTTCTCTTGATGTTTTATCCACTGCCGATATTATCCTGTGCGAAGATACCCGTGTTACTAAAAAACTGATCCATTTACTCAAAGAGCGCCATAATCTTACGACGACAGAGTCCCAATTTTTGAGTCTTCATTCACACAATGAGGCGGAGTTTATTTCTAAACTCACCCCTGAATTTTTTAATGCCAATGTCGTCTATGTGAGTGATGCGGGAATGCCGGGGATCAGCGATCCGGGGCAGATGCTGGTGCGTTATTGTTTGAATCAGGGGATTGCGTATGATATTTTACCGGGAGCAAATGCGGCATTGACCGCGTTTGTAGCGAGCGGATTTGTAGAGACGAAAATGCTTTTCTTCGGCTTTTTGCCCCATAAG
>DLUI01000089.1 GCA_002742695.1 Sulfuricurvum kujiense
ATAGAGTCCTTTTTCCAGCCCCTCGACACGGTGAACAAAGAGAACAAAGTTGGCATCGCTTGTATTCTCGCAAAACAGCGAGGCACTCAAGAGTGATCGAAATTGCTCCTTCGTTATTCCGCTTCCGTCCATCATTTGTGCACTGCGACGTTTGAGAATGATCTCTCCTGAGCTTTTGGAAGGGGCGGGAAGGTAATCTCCCCTCTCTACATGGGGGATGTGGGGATAGATCCCTTCAGTAGCATCTTCTATTGTCTCTAAAACAGGCCAAAGATGATGCGCGGAGCTGAGCCGATTTGCATTGTAGAGGATTTTAGGGGTATGAGGCAAAGAGAGGGTATTTCCACCTCCGATTCGAATCAGAATATCGGGAGTCTCATTTTCATTCGGATCAAAACGCTCACTTTGATCAAGTCCGCATAATGAAGCAATCTCAGCCGAATCGACACTGAGTAATTCACATTTCCATCCGAGCATTGAGGCGGCAATGTTGATCGCTTGATAGGCGTGTCCCGCATCCAGTTGGCAGTAGCGCCAGCATCGCTCTCCGTATTTCCACGCTTCTCTCCAGACAACAGAGCTGAGGGCTATGAGAAACGTCCCCTCTTCTAAAGATGAATCGTAGGTATGGAGCAGCTCCAGCGCATGTTCTCGGGGCGCATAGTGGGAGAGGGTGGCGTGATCACTAATCCCTTCCATAGAGGGTACAATAATATAACACTCGGTTGGATGGAGATTCCCGCTACTGGCATTGCAGCGTAGTGCCCACGAGGAGCCGCCATGACTTTTAATTGCGGCCAGTCCCAGTGAATAGCGAAGGAGTTGTGAAAGTGATTCATAACACAGCGGTGCAGTGGGCAAGGGATCTTTTTGAAAAAGAAGGTGATACGGGGGTGTTAGCTCAGAGTGAGTGAGAGGGATGAGAGTTGCACCCTCGTAACGCCGAAAAGGATCAGGTTGAGTTGCCCACTCCATATAGCCTAAACTTGCCGCGTATTTGAAAGGGCGATGTTTGGTACGATCGTGGTATTCGAGAACGGAAGCAATATTTTTCATAAAGGGATTGTTGATCAGAAGAGGTAAATTTCCCCTTTGTGATCGGATTAGCGCAGAGTCTTTAAAAGTTCTCGAAGCATTTGATCATGCGTTGTCGTAGTATCGATCTCCATACGGCTTAAATCAGAGGTGAATGAGGCTTGGTAATGAACCCCTTGTTGTGTTATATCGGCATTGACATCCGCATCAAAATGAATGAGAGGCTGTGTGATCTGATAGTGTTGCTTTAGTGCAGTAGGGATCGTTACCCCATTGAGTATAGCAATGTTGATGTGTCCGCTGCTGGCATTGAGTTCCGCATAGGCAGAGATTTCTCCTTGTATAGGCGAGGGGGTAGCAAACAGTCCAAAGGTTTGTTCGGCATCGCCCCCTTTAAGATCAAAAGTGATGGAAGAGGGTTCCAAATCGGGGATAAGAATCGTGAGTGAAGTATCACTCCGGGCAACATCGCTAGAGGCACGCAGACGTAAGAGCTTTTCATCCCCTTCGATTCTCCCTTTCAATGTTAATCCTCCGGCTAAGGGGACACCGACAAACTGCTCTAAAACTCCGGCGTGCTCTAACGAAGCATCGAGACTCACTTTTATATGAAAAGGTCTGACCTGCCCGTTAGGATCTGCCAATAACGATTTAAGAGTGAACGATTCGTTGCTATCTTCCACAATCGGTGTCGGTGTAAAGTGCTCGGTTTTGGTATTGAGGAAAATTTCTCCCTCTATATCACGCTGATCGAACCCTCTTAAAGTAATTTCACCGCTGAGCAAAGTGTCCGTTTTGGAGGGGTAGCCAAGCAGATGGAGAAGCTTTTGATAGCCGATCTCCTCCATTTTGAGATGGAGAGAGGCGAGATGAAAGCGGTGGAGTTCTGTTTGGTAGAGAAGATTGCCTCCGAAGATATTTCCGGTACCGTGTATCGTGAAAGAAGCAATACCGCCGCTGAGGGAGCCTTCTGTTTTAAACGGCTGAGCAATAGGGTTAAATCCGCTCTTCTGAAAACACTCTATTCGGTAATGGGCATACATTCGGAGCGTCAGCAGCGAAAATCCCCCTTGGGTAGAGAGAGTATTGCCAAAGTCATCTTGGATAAGGAGCTGAAAACGGTTATAGGTGAGGGAAAACTCTTGAACTTGAATAGGCGTTGAGAGTGCTGAGGTGAGTGATTTCTCGACGATAGGGTTCATAATGCGATTTCCAACCGGAGTGAAGAGGAGCAACGCGAGGAGGACAATCAACCCGAGAATAAAGAGGAGCACTCTCCCTGGCATGGTGTGGTGAAAGTTGCGAATACGTTTCATGTGAGTGCCAGTATCCACGGCGTACCGATAAGGATAAAAATGAGAAAAGTGAGGAGTGTTACCGCCCCGCCGTAGATATAGATTTCCCGAGCACTGATATAGCCGGAGCTGAGATAGATCGCGTTACATGAAGAGCCCTGCGGGGTGATCGTGGCGTTAAAGTTGGTGGCAAACAGCAGCATCATTGCCATCAATTCTCCCGGAACCCCCGCTCCAACACCGACGGCTAAAAAGATACCGAATAGCGCCAAAAGATGGGCACTTTGGGAAACAAAGAGATAGTGAATCAAGACATAAACGGCAATTAGAAGGATATAAACCAACATCCATGAGAGTCCGACCAGATAGAGGGTAAAATGGTTGGCAACCGCTCCCATAAATCCCATTTCAGCAAGCTGTGTACTTAACGCAAAGAGGATAGCAAACCAAATGAGGGTGCTGAGAGCTTCTCCTTGACTTCTGAAATCATCGACTCCGAATACTCTCGTCGCCATTAAAATTCCTAATCCTCCGAAGGCAACCGCCGCTTTATCGATAGGAAATATCCCTGAGAGGGCCCAAAGGGTCAACATCGAGACAAAGACGCCGGCGGTGATCCACTCGTTACGGCTGATGCGCCCCATATGTTCCAACGCGACTGCGGCTTTTTGAGGGGCATCGGGGGTCTCTTTCATTTCCGGGGGGTAGATACGATAGAGCATCCACGGGATGAGGGCAAACGCGATCAGTGTCGGAACAATCGCGTATAAAAGCCAGCTTCCGAACGTGATATGGATTCCCATCTTCTCGGCAATACCGACGCCGACGGGATTAACTGCCATTGCGGTGAGCCAAAGCCCTGAAGAGATTGTAAGTCCCGCCATCGAAGTCATCATCAGATAACTTCCCGCTCGCCGTTGGGTATTATCACCTACTTTTGAATCGCAGTCGTGTGCCAGACCGTAAACAATCGGATAAAGGACACCGCTTCGGGCGGTATTGCTCGGAAACGCAGGGGCGATAATAATATCGGTTGCGATGAGGCTGTAGCCAAGACCCAGGGTAGAGTGGCCGAAACGGCGGATGATATGTAAAGAGAGCCGTTTCCCAAGCCCCGATTTATGAACGGCATGGGAGACTAAAAAAGCCGCAATAATCATAAGGATAAAACTTTCCGAAAATCCGGCATAGGCTTTTGAAGGTTCAATGACTCCGAATAAGACACTGACGGCAAGGGCAATGACCGATGCAGCGATGATTGGCAGTACGTTACCTAAAATAGCTATAATAGTTGTCAGGAAAATCGTAAAAAGTTGCCATGCTGTTGGTGTAATGGCGAGCGGCGGGGGTACAAACCAGAGAGTTAGTGCAAAAATCCCAAGTAATACTAGAGGATAGAGCTGTTTGACTCTTAGTAACATTGTCCCTCCCTTTTTTAGGCTTATTATAGCATTTTAGGTCGGTATATATACTTGATATGAGTAGACTCAACTATTCTGCATAAAAACTATCATATACCACTTGACAACAGTTGACTCAATGTACTATAATAACGCTGGATTTCAAAAAAGGAGTCTTTAGAAATCATGTCAAATACAGTCAATGAAGAGCAAATCAGCGAAGAACACGTTACCCTCAACGAGGGTGAAGAAGTTGTTGCTGAGAGCATGAATGAATTAGAAACTATTACGGCTGAATTAGCGTCGTTGAAAGACAAGTACGCTCGCGTACATGCCGATTTCGACAATATCAAAAAACGTCTTGAGCGTGAGAAATATCAAGCGCTAGAGTACGCGAACGAAAAATTTGCAAAAGATTTGATCCCCGTGGTCGATTCGCTCTCAATGGCAATCGGTGCAACGGCTATCGAAGCAGATGCAAATGTTTTGCTTGAAAAGCTCAAAGAGGGTGTTGAACTCACGATGAAACAGCTTTTAAGCGTTCTCGAAAAACACGGGGTAACTCCTGTCGATGAGAGTGAACCTTTCAACCCCGATATTCATAACGCCGTACAGCGTGTGGATAGTGATGAGCATGAAAGCGGAGCTATCGTAAACACTTTCCAAAAAGGGTTTCGATATAAAGAGCGAACATTGCGCGATGCAATGGTCGTAATNNATGTCAAAAGTTATTGGTATCGACTTAGGAACAACAAACTCATGTGTTGCAGTCTATGAAGGCGGCGAAGCAAAAATTATCCCGAACAAAGAGGGAAAAAACACGACTCCTTCCGTAGTAGCATTTACCGATAAAGGGGAAATCCTCGTCGGTGATCCTGCAAAACGTCAGGCGATCACAAATCCGGATAAAACGATCTACTCGGTCAAACGTATCATGGGTCTTATGATGAACGAAGAGAAAGCAAAAGAGGCGCACGACAAAGTTACCTATAAAATCGTGGATAAAAACGGTATGGCTGCGGTTGATGTTGCGGGTAAAATCTACACGCCACAAGAGATCTCGGCTAAAATCCTCTCTAAATTGAAAGCGGATGCAGAGAGCTACCTCGGGCAAGCGGTCAGCGATGCGGTTATTACCGTTCCTGCGTACTTCAATGATGCACAGCGTAAAGCGACCAAAGAGGCGGGAACGATTGCAGGTCTTAACGTCCTTCGTATCATCAACGAGCCTACTGCGTCTGCACTTGCTTATGGTTTGGATTCAAAAGGGGATGAAAAAGTTCTCGTTTACGATCTAGGGGGCGGAACGTTCGACGTTACGGTTCTTGAAATCTCTGAGGGGACTTTCGAGGTTCTCTCAACTGACGGTAATGCGTTCCTCGGTGGGGATGACTTCGATAATAAAATCGTAGACTTCCTCGCAAGCGAGTTCAAATCCGATCACGGTATCGATCTCAAAGCGGATAAAATGGCGCTTCAACGTCTCAAAGACGCGGCTGAAAATGCGAAAAAAGAGCTCTCTTCAGCAGAAGAAACAGAGATCAATCTTCCGTTTATCACCGCAGACGCATCAGGGCCTAAGCACTTAGTTGTGAAATTGACCCGTGCTAAATTCGAGGGGATGATCGATACTCTCGTTAAAGAGACGATCAGCCATATCAAAACTGCGATGAAAGATGCAGGCCTTAGCAACAAGGAAATCAACGAAGTTATCATGGTCGGTGGATCAACACGTCTTCCAATCGCACAAAAAATGGTATCCGATGAATTCGGCGGAAAAACTCTTAACAAAGGGGTAAATCCGGATGAGGTCGTAGCAGCAGGTGCCGCTATCCAAGGTGGAGTTCTTCGCGGAGACGTTAAAGACGTACTTCTCCTTGACGTTACCCCATTGTCACTCGGGATCGAAACTCTCGGTGGCGTAATGACAAAAATCATCGAAAAAGGGACCACTATTCCGGTTAAAAAATCGCAAGTGTTCTCGACTGCAGAAGATAATCAACCAGCGGTTAGCATTTCTGTAGGTCAAGGTGAGCGTGAGTTTGCCCGCGACAACAAATCTCTCGGATTGTTCGAGCTTACCGGTATCCCTGCCGCGCCACGCGGTGTACCTCAAATTGAGGTAACGTTTGACATCGACGCCAACGGTATCCTAACCGTTAGCTCGACCGATAAAGGGACAGGTAAATCTCAGTCAATCACGATTTCTGGAAGCTCTGGACTCAGCGAAGAAGAGATCAACAAAATGGTTCAAGACGCTGAAAGCCACAAAGCCGAAGATGCTAAACGCAGAGAAATTGTTGATTTGCGTAATCAGGCAGATGCGTTGGCAAGCCAAACCGAAAAATCTCTCAAAGAGATGGAAGAGAAAATTGATCCATCTGAGAAAGCGGCAATCGAGTCAGCTCTCGAAGAATTGAAAGCGGTGTTGAAAAATACCGATGCTTCGAAAGAAGAGATCGAAGCGGCTACCAAAAAATTGGCAGATGCGAGTCACAAAATGGCAGAGCAAATGTACAAACAAAATGAAGGCGGTGAAGCCGCTTCATCAAACGCGAAAAAAGATGACGACGTCATCGACGCTGAAATCGAGTAA
>DLUI01000044.1:0-14155 GCA_002742695.1 Sulfuricurvum kujiense
TTCTTCGGCTTTTTGCCCCATAAGGGAAACGACAGAGCATCGGCGCTTCAAGAAGCACTCTTTAACGGATACACAACGATACTGTATGAGTCACCGAAACGTCTTGATAAATTACTTATCGAACTCTCCGTTGCGGTTCCTGAGCGTCAAATCTTTTTGGCCAAAGAGTTGACGAAGCGGTACCAGCGATTTTACCGAGGTATTGCCTCCGAACTAATCCCTCAAATGGAAAAAGAGATACGAGGAGAGTGGGTTGTGGTGATTGAAGCCTCTGAAACCAAAGGCTCATCGTTGAGTGAACAAGATATCCTCTCTCTCGATATCCCCAAAAAAGCGGCCTCCAAACTGATCGCCCGCATTACCGGCGAAAATCCCAAAGAGTGCTATACACGCCTCTTACAATCTTAGGATATAATACTTCATGCTTATTTATGGAAAACAACCGGTTTATTACGCAATAGAACGTCATCGAGAGCGAATCAAAGTTCTCTATTTGGCAAAAGAGGTCGATAAAAAAGAGTACTCATCCCTCATGAAAATGGGTTTTGAGATTAAACGTATCCCTGAAAAAGCGGCACAGTCGATGGTCAAGGGGGGGAATCATCAGGGCTTTATCGCCGAGATATCTCAAGTGGTACCGTATGCGTCACCGTTTCTCAAAAAATGTGATTTCATCGTGGTCTTGAGCTCTATTACCGACATGGGCAATATTGGTTCCCTCATCCGAAGTGCGTATGCCCTAGGGGTTCAGGCACTGGTCATCAGCGGTATTAAAGAGCCGAATTTAGAGGCGATGATCCGAACCAGCAGCGGTGCCGCACTTGATATGCCGTTAGTGATTGTTCATAATATCCATGATGTGCTCCATGAACTGAAGCAATCAGGCTTTCAGGTCTACGGTGCGGTTATGGATGGCGTGGATGTGCGGGAAGCGGCATTTGCCGCAAAACGGGTTTTGGTTCTGGGGAATGAGGGAGAGGGGCTTAGCGGCAGAGTCCAAAAGAGCCTCGATGTCGGTATCTCTATCCCTATGGCGCATGATTTTGATTCTTTAAATGTCGGTGTAGCCGGCGCAATCTTAATGGAGAGAATGAGATGAAACAATGTAACACGTTCGAAGATTTACAGGCTCTGGGGACAGAGAAAATTCATGAGCGAACCCATATTTCTCGTGATAAAGTAGAGTTGGTTATGACCAAATCTTACAGTGAAATAGGGCGCGTCCAGTTCATGGGCTACATATCAATCTTAGAGCGTGAATACGACATTGATCTTAGCGGGATTAAAGAGGAATACACTGAGTTTTGCCGTAACAATGCGGATATGCTTCTACCAAAGCAATCGGTAATATTGCAATCTACTTCCAATTCCAAGCCTAAATGGGTAGTGGCAGGGATGCTTTTAATCATCTTGCTGATGGCAGGCGGATACTTTTTACAGGGAAAAATGTCCACGGAACCGAGTGAAGGTGTTATGAATCTTACTACCTTGGCCGTAGAGGTTTCGGACGAGATGAAGGATACCAATCTCAGTGAAAACAATGAGACGAATCTAACCGCTAGTAGCATGGTAACTTCGGAAGTAAATCAAAGCAGTGTGGCACCTGCACCTATAGCTGCTGCCAAGCCTTTAGCGTCGTCTACACAGCTTATTATCCATCCGAAGTTCAAAGTATGGTACGGGATAATCGATCTCTCAAACGGGGCAAAAACCCAAAAAATTACGGGTGACCCTATTATCATCGATAGTACAAAAAGTTGGTTGATTGTATTGGGACACGGACGAGTCGAGATCGAATATCCTGAGGGAAAAACCCTTTTAAATGATAAAAATACCGTCCATTTTGTCTGTGAAAAAGGGGCATTGAAACAAATCACCCAAAAAGAGTTTATTGAACGAAACGGCGGAAAAAACTGGTAAAACGGTGGTTATGAAATATTTTTTCACTCTTCTTTGTACCCCACTTCTCCTCTTGGGGGGCTCCATTAATACACATATCTCTTTTTCGGGTAATGCAACGCTCAGCGTACGAACAATCAATCAGGCTTTTAATGCAATAGGGTATAAATTGGATATCAATACACTTGATGTTCAAAACAGTTCTGGCGAATTGAGCGGTACCGCCATCGGCACTAAAGGGTTTAACCCCACTGCTTTAAGTGAAAATCTCAAAGAACAAGGTATTAAGATAGAGAAAGCCCACTTAGATAAGAGTGATCTTACTATGACTCTTGATACCCTAAACGCACAGTGGAATCTTCCGCTCCTTGGGAGTGATGAGGGGACTGAGCTCAAGAGGGTGAATGTTGCTCAGTGGTTTCGTGTCGAAGAGGGACAACATATCCGTATCATCCCCCCTTATGTAGGAGAATGGTATCCCGATGTTGCCGTATTGGATGCTTCCATGTCTCTTTTATCCTCCTTTCGCTCCTTAGAACCTAAAGAGGAGTTGGAATTTGAACTTCCTCAAGGTGCCTATTATTTGAAAATTTCCAATGCACAGGGGATGAAAGTTTTAAAAGAGGGGATGTGGATCGAGTCGATGAGCCGTGGACGATAAGTGGTCGCATTATAGTTAAACTAAGTCTCTTATGTTAAAATGGCGCAATTTTTTAATCACAGGTTGTAGCCATGTTTGATGAAATCCAATTTGACCGGATTAAACGCCTCCCAAAATACGTATTTGCCGAAGTAAACGAGCTTAAAATGGCACGTAGACGCTCAGGTGCCGACGTTATCGATTTCAGTATGGGGAATCCCGACGGCGATACTCCTGAACATATTCGTAAAAAATTGGTTGAATCGGCAGAAAAAACCAAAACTCACGGTTATTCGGTTTCCAAAGGGATCCCAAAGCTTCGTCAAGCGATTTGCGACTGGTACAAACGTCGTTATGATGTCGATCTCGATCCCGATACCGAAGCAGTTGCTACTATGGGATCTAAAGAGGGATATGCTCATTTAGCGTATGCCATCACCAATCCGGGTGATGTTGTCGTTGTCCCCGATCCTACCTATCCGATCCATTCGTACGGCTTTATTTTGGCAGGGGGAAATGTTCAGAAAATGAAACTTCCGTTTGATGAAGATTATAAAGTCGATGAAGACCTCTTTTTCGAGCGTTTGGAAGAAGCCTTTCATGTCTCCTTTCCAAAACCAAAATACGTCGTCGTAAACTTTCCCCATAATCCGACCACGGCGACGGTAACACCGGAATTTTATGTTCGTCTTGTCGAAATGGCGAAACGTGAGCGTTTTTATATTATCAGCGATATCGCCTACGGGGATTTGACGTTTGATGGCTATAAAACCCCATCGATCCTCTCGGTTCCGGGGGCAAAAGATGTTGCGGTTGAAGCGTTCACCCTCTCAAAAAGCTACAACATGGCGGGATGGCGTGTCGGTTTCTTCGTCGGAAACGCAAAATTGATCGGTGCACTCCAAAAGATCAAAAGCTGGTTGGATTATGGGATGTTTACCCCTATCCAAGTTGCCGCTACCGTTGCCCTCACAGGTGATCAAACATGTGTTCAAGAGATTACCGACAAATACGATCATCGTCAAAATGTTTTGATCGAGGCATTTAACCGAGCCGGATGGCCGGTACGCCGTAATCAAGCCTCGATGTTCGTATGGGCTAAAATTCCTGAGTGTGCCATTCATATGGGGAGTTTGGAATTTTCAAAGCGTCTCTTGGTTGATGCAAATGTTGCGGTAGCTCCGGGGATCGGTTTCGGCGATTACGGCGATGAGTATGTCCGTATTGCATTGATCGAAAATGATCAGCGTATTCGACAAGCGGCAAAAAATATCAAACAATTTTTGAGTACTTTGAATTGTAAGGCACCTGAGTGACACGTGTCGGTGTTATCGGAGTCGGTACGGTAGGGCGTGCCGTCGTACAGATTTTAGAAGAGAACAAAAATATTATTACGGCACGTTCGGGTGATGAGATCGTAGTGAAAAGCGGCGTAGGGCGTGATCTCTCAAAACTTTCCGACCTCACTATTTCCCTTTCGCAAAACCCGTATGATATCGTCGATGATCCCGAAATTGATATTGTCGTAGAACTTATGGGGGGGATAGAACTTCCCCTTGAGATTGTTAAAAAGGCACTTCAGAACGGTAAAGCCGTTGTAACGGCAAACAAAGCTCTTTTGGCATACCATCGTTATGAGCTTCAAGATATTGCCGGAGAGATACCGTTTGAATTTGAAGCGAGTGTGGCCGGGGGTATCCCGATCATCAATGCGTTGCGCGATGGATTATCTGCCAATCATATCCTTTCTATTATGGGAATAATGAACGGTACGTGTAATTTCATGCTGACGAAAATGATGAATGAAGGGACCCCATTCGCCGAGGTGTTAGCCGAAGCGCAAGCGCTGGGCTATGCCGAAGCCGATCCGACGTTTGATATCGGCGGATTTGATGCGGCACATAAACTTCTTATCCTTGCCTCGATTGCTTATGGTATTGATGCGAAGCCCGAAGAGATTTTGATCGAAGGGATCGAGGGGATCACCCTTGCTGACATCGCGTTTGCCAAAGAGTTCGGATATACGATCAAGCTTTTGGGAATCGCAAAGCGTGATGATGCCGAGGTAGAACTGCGTGTTCATGCGGCATTGGTTAAAGAAGATGCCATGATCGCCAAAATCGACGGTGTGATGAACGGTATCAGTGTTGTCGGCGATCGTGTCGGTGAAACTCTCTATTACGGTCCGGGTGCGGGAGGTAATGCAACGGCGAGTGCGGTAGTGGCTAATATCATCGATATCGTCCGCTCGGGAAAACGCTCTCCGATGCTCGGATTTAATCATCCGCTTGAAGAGGGACTTCATCTTAAAAACAGTGATGATATCTGTTCTAAATACTATCTTCGTCTCCGTGTCTCGGATAAGCCGGGAATCTTGGCGCAGATTACGAGTCTTTTTGCCGATGAAGCCATTTCGATCGAAGCCGTTATTCAGCGCCCTTCTGAAACCGAATGTGCCCATCTCCTCTTTGCTACCCATGAAGCGACGGAACGCGCCCTTCACGGTTTAATGACAAAACTCGAAACGCTGGACGCTGTTCTAGAGACCCCTTTCATGATACGAATCGTCTGAAGACGATTNNGGACAAATAGAATTGAATGTTTATAACTGCGTTCAATCGTAGTTACAAGTATTGGTGCGATCAATCTCACCTACGAGAAGCAAGTGATTTAAATCAACGGAGCCTACCGATGAAAGTACGTTCTTCAGTGAAGAAAATGTGCGATGATTGTAAAGTCATCAAACGTAAAGGGATTGTTCGCGTAATCTGCAAAACCCCAAAACATAAACAAAGACAAGGATAAGCATGGCACGTATTGCTGGTGTGGACTTACCTAAGAAAAAACGTTTGGAGTATGCATTAACTTATATCTATGGTATCGGTTTACATACTTCACGCAAAATTTTGGATGCTACAGGGCTCGATTACAACAAGCGTGTATTCGAACTCAGCGAAGATGAAGCGGCAACGCTTGCTAAAGAGATCCGAAGCAGCGGTATCGCTGTAGAGGGTGACCTTCGTAAACAAGTTGCTATGGATATTAAAGCGTTGATGGATCTTGGTTCTTACCGTGGTCTTCGTCACCGTAAAGGTCTCCCATGCCGTGGTCAAAAAACCAAAACCAATGCTCGTACGCGCAAAGGTAAAAAGAAAACCGTCGGCTCAGCCACAAAGTAAGGGATTAGAGTATGGCAAAAAGAAAAGCAACCCGTAAAAAAATCGTAAAGAAGAATATTGCTCGAGGTATCGTACATATCTTGGCTTCATTCAACAATACCCTTGTAACGGTAACAGATGAAATGGGAAATATGATCGCATGGAGTTCGGCTGGTGCCCTTGGTTTCAAAGGTTCTAAAAAGTCAACTCCGTTTGCTGCTCAACAAGCAGTAGAATCTGCGATGGAAAAAGCAATGGTCCACGGAATTAAAGAAGTGGGAATTAAAGTTCAAGGTCCAGGTTCTGGCCGTGAAACAGCAGTTAAAAGTGTTGGTGCGATTGAAGGTCTACGTGTCTCTTTCATGAAAGACGTTACTCCACTACCACACAATGGATGTCGTGCGCCTAAGCGCCGACGAGTCTAAGGAGTTTAGCAATGGCAAGATATAGAGGACCCGTAGAAAAAATCGAAAGAAGATTCGGTGTAAGCCTTGGACTAAAAGGTGAGCGTCGTCTTGCAGGTAAAAGTGCCCTTGACAAACGTCCTTACGGACCAGGACAACACGGTCAACGCCGTACAAAAATTTCTGAATACGGTACACAGCTTCGTGAAAAACAAAAAGCGAAATTCATGTACGGTTTGAGCGAAAAACAAATGCGTTCATTGTTCGGTGAAGCAAAACGTCGTACAGGTAACACCGGTACGAACTTGGTAATGCTTCTTGAGCAACGTCTTGACAATGTTGTTTACCGTATGGGATTTGCAACGACTCGTCGTTTTGCACGCCAATTGGTAAACCATGGTCACGTATTGGTTGACGGGAAACGTGTTGATATTCCATCTTACCGCGTAAAACCGGGTCAAAAAGTAGAAATTCACGAGAAAAGTAAAAAGAACAACCAAATCGTTCGCGCGATTGAGTTGACCAACCAAACCGGTCTTGCGGCATGGGTTGACATCGATCAAGATAAAGCGTTCGGTATTTTCACACGTCTTCCAGAGCGTGAAGAGGTTGTTATTCCAGTTGAAGAACGTCTAATCGTCGAGCTTTACTCGAAATAATCATTAAAGAAAGGGCGTTCAGCATGAAAAAAATTAAGACATCACCGCTTCTTCCGAAAGAGTTTGTCGTCGAGCAAATCAGCGCGAACGAAGCGAACATTATTGCTTATCCGTTTGAAACCGGATTTGCAGTTTCACTCGCCCATCCGATCCGTCGCTTTTTGCTAAGCAGCTCGGTTGGATTCGCACCGATCGGTATTAAAATCGAGGGTGCTAAGCATGAGTTTGACTCAGTGCGCGGTATGCTCGAAGACATTTCGGATTTCATCATTAACCTCAAAGGGATCCGTTTCAAGTTGAAAAACGGTCTTAAAGAGAAAGAGATCACTTACAGTTTTGCAGGCCCTTGTGAAATCAATGGAAGTGATTTGGATAATGATGATGTCGAAGTGGTAACCCCAAATTCATTCTTAGCTACATTGAATGAAGATGCAACGTTAACGTTCAGCATTAAAATTCATCAAGGTATCGGATACGCTCCGAGCGAAGATGTACGGGATATTTTGGGTGATGGATACATTGCGTTAGATGCCTATTTTACTCCGGTTCGCCGAGCAACATACGCTATTGAAAACGTTCTTGTTGAAGACAACCCGAATTTTGAAAAAGTGGTTATCAATATCGTTACCGACGGACAAATTTCTCCGGTAGACGCTTTTAAAAATGCATTGGAAGTAATGTATGCTCAAATGGCTGTGTTTAACAGTGAAGTGAGCATCAAAGCTCCTGCTGCAACTGAGCGTGGCGACGAACATCCTGAACTTAAACGTTTGGGTGCACGTATTGAAGACCTTGGATTGAGTGCACGCAGTTTCAACTGTTTGGATCGCTCAAACATCAAATACATCGGCGAAATCGTTATGATGAGCCAAAATGATTTGAAAGAGGTTAAAAACCTCGGCAAAAAATCGTTTGAAGAGATTTTAGAAAAAATCACGGAATACGGTTACACTGTCGGGCAAGATTTGGCTGATGATCTCATCGGTGCAATCAAAAAGAAAATCGAAGCTGAATAAGCTTACTATAAAAGAGGAAGTATCATGAGACATCGTCACGGATACCGCAAGCTAGGTCGAACGAGCGCACATCGTGAAGCTTTGTTGACCAACCTTAGCATTGCGTTGATTGAACACGGTAAAATCGAAACTACGTTGATTAAAGCAAAAGAACTTCGTTCATTCGCTGAAAAATTGATTACAACTGCACGTGCCGGTGATGCTAACGCTCACCGCGCTGTGTTTGCTGTATTGCAAAACAAAGAGGCGACGAAATTACTTCTTAATGAAGTTGCCCCTAAATATACTGAGCGCAACGGCGGGTATACCCGTATCGTTAAAACTCGTATCCGCCGTGGTGATGCTACACCAATGGCATACATTGAACTCGTTTAACGAGTTCAATAACCCATCAACCCCTTAAATCGAGCTTCACTCGAAAACTACCCTATTTGCATTAGTACATGTTTAGTCCACTTCTTATACTATAACGCCATATTTGAGCTTTAAAAGGTACGATAACCATGATTCCATTTAGTGATGAAGAATTGATGCAACCGGTTCGGAATGTCATTGATAAAATACGTCCAAATCTTGCATTAGACGGCGGAGATATAGCATTTTTAGGTATAAAAAATGGTACAGTATATGTACAACTTCAAGGTGCGTGCATTGGATGCTCAAGCAGTGGAAATACTTTGAAATACGGCGTTGAACGTCAGTTGCGGATGGATATTCATCCGGAATTGGTCGTCATCAATGTACCACACGGTATGGAACATCAAATCGACGCACTATAATTTAGTCTGATTGTGCCGATATTAATAGAAGAAGAGGAGGGATTAATAATGAAAACAATCAATTTAACAAAAACCCTCAAACAAGCAAACGAACATTTTTTGGCGGGTCAATACACGGAAGCACTTCGAGATTACTCTTTAGCCCTTAAAGATTATCCGGAGTCTAAAGAAGCGTATAACGGTGCGATTCTATCCGATATGGCGATGAGCGGAGAGAGTGCCGGAGAAGCACTTTTTGACTACTATACGATATTACGAAGTGAAGATACCGATTCTGCGGACATTATTATCTCTGAAATTTTAGAGACGATGGACGGAACAATGGAACAACTTTCCGGGTTGTTTGATGAGACCGTGAAGCAGCGTTTGGCGTATGAAGACGGTATTATGTATACGGAATTTAAAGAGCTGGTAGAAAGTGATAATGACTTTAACCGTATTTTTGAAAATATAATGTTTTCAACCCGAGTCATTATTACCGAAAAAGAGGATTTTGTCGATTTTTTGGATAATTTGATCGATCATGGGTATAAGGAGATGGCACTGAGCTATCTTGAGAGCGCTCTTGGTGTCTATCCGAACGATCGACAGCTTCGCAATTTATTACGACGTTTAGCCAAGGGGAAAAGCATTGAAAATTGAGATTGAAGCTCAGCCTTATCGATACATAAGTGAAAATTCGAGTGATTGCGGCAGTGAATGCGCTTTTTTAATTACAAAACAAAATGAGAGATACAAAGAAGATGCGATTGCACGCGGTGCACACTCGATCATAACTCCGGATGAGTGTTGGAAGCTTTTCGGGCTGGATCGGATATGTGTTATCGGAATTACCGGAACAAACGGCAAAACGACAACGGCGAGTGCTATCTACTCATTGATGCTCGATTTGGGGCACAAAGCAGCGATGCAAGGGACACGCGGATTTTTTATGAATGACGCTCCCGTAGAGGGAAAAACATTAACCACACCGAGCGTACTTAATACCTATCGGCATATGGCACATGCGATTGCCGCAGGATGCGAATATTTTATTATGGAAGTGAGCTCTCACGCTATTGAGCAAGAGCGAATTGCCGGCATTACATTCGGTCTTAAAGTTTTGACCAACATCACCCAAGATCACCTTGATTATCATGAGAGTATTGAAGAGTACACCCGTATCAAAAACCTCTTTTTTCAAGACGAGACAAAGAAACTAATCAACAAAGATGAGGCGAAAGCGCAGTTCAATTTTAAAAATGCTTTTACCTACGGTGTTGAAAATCCCGCAACCTATAAAATTATTGCTTATTCTCTCAATAACGGTGTCAGTGGTGTCTTAAAATATTTTGAAGAGCATACCCCTTTTGCCTCTTCGTTGCACGGTTTTTTCAATCTTTACAATATTACCGCCGCAATGGCGGCAGTCCATTTGGTGACCGAAGAGAGCTTAGAGAAAATTGCCGATGCGGTTGAGAACTTCGGCGGTGTGAGCGGACGGATGGAAGTGGTGAGTGAAAATCCACTTGTTATTGTTGATTTTGCCCATACTCCCGATGGAATGGAACAAGTCCTCAATGCTCTTAAAGAGAAAGAAGTGCTCGTAGTATTCGGTGCAGGCGGTGATCGTGATCGAACCAAACGCCCTATGATGGGTAGAGTCGCCAGTTCTTATGCCAAAAAAGTTTATGTTACCAGTGATAATCCCCGTTTTGAAGATCCGGATACTATTATCGAAGATATTTTGGCGGGAATTGAAGACAAAAGCAACGTTTATGTTGATGTTAATCGCCGCAGTGCCATAGCACAAGCGCTCAAAGATCGCAGCGGAGATGAAGTTGTTTTGATTTTGGGCAAAGGGGATGAGACGTCTCAAATNNCCTTAAAGAGTATGACTGCATGGTGGAGCTTAATAACCACGCGTTTATTTTGGCTATAATGCCGTAATTATTTTCCGGTGAATATATTCACCGAATCCATAAGGAGCAGCTGATGGGTCTTCCACAACCGGCGTTTTATATTTTCAAGTGTGAACAAAGCTCCCCTCCCGGGATGCCAAAACCGAGTTGTGTCAATCCGCAAACTCAGGATTTGTTTCAGCATTTGGCACAAACATTGATGCAAAAAGGTTTGATCGCTACGGTACAGCCGATTCGTACTTCATGTATGAATCGCTGTAATGTTGGACCTATTATGCTCGTTGAACCGGGACATGTCATGTATGCAGGGCTTACAAAAGAGAAAATTAACGAAATTATCGATCGTCATATTATCGGTGGCGAAGTGGTTCAAGAGTACGTAATCCCTGCAGAATTGTGGGATGCACCGATCACTCCGGCTGATATGATGAAGCAGATGGGCAGATAAGCAATGTTGATCGAAATGCTTTACAGTAAAATCCACCGTGCTACGGTAACGGATGCGAATCTTAACTATGTCGGCTCGATTACGGTTGATGAAGAGCTTTTGGAAGCGTCTAAAATGCGTGTAGGACAAAAAGTTGAAATCCTTAACATCAATAACGGTGAGCGGTTTTCAACCTATATTATTCTCGGCGAACGGGGACAGCGGGATATTTGCCTTAACGGGGCCGCGGCACGTAAAGTACATAAAGGCGATAAAATCATCATCGTTGCGTATGCAACCTACAATGATCAGGAACTTGAAAACTACAAACCGACCGTCGTTTTAGTCGATGATGAGAACGCTATCACCGACATAATTGAGAAGATATAAGCTCTCGCATGATACTATTTCGCTAAAAAATAGTGGGATAAATATGAAGCAGTTTGAAGCGTTTTTGGCATCACACCTTCCTAGTGTTCCAAGTTTTCATCCCCATTATGAGTTATCTTTACGTCAAATGCTCACGGGAGGGGGAAAACGATTCCGTCCTGCTCTCCTTTTAGGGGTTGTTCGAGCCTATAACCCCCTCTTAACCCAAAGTGCTTACCATGTGGCATTGGCGATTGAATTGCTTCATACCTACTCTTTGATTCATGATGATCTCCCTGCCATGGATAATGCCGATTTGCGACGAGGTATTCCGACACTGCATAAAACCTATGATGAAGTGAGCGCTATTTTAGCGGGAGATGCCCTTAATACGTATGCATTTGAAGTACTCTCCAATGCACCGCTCTCCGATCGCGTCATAGTTAAATTAGTTCACTCCCTCGCTCACAACGGCGGTGTAGCGGGGATGGTTTTGGGTCAGGCGATTGATTGCTATTTTGAGAATTACCGCCTCGAATTGGATCAAGTGAAGATGCTCCATATTCATAAAACGGGGAAACTGATCGCTGCATCTCTTCAAATGGGAGCATTCATTGTGGGACGCTCTGACATCGCGAACGAATTATATGATTTCGGAATTGATTTGGGGCTGTTGTTCCAAATCCAAGATGATATTTTGGATGTTACCCAAGATGATGAAAAAGCGGGGAAAACAACCAACAATGATGAAGCTAAAAATAGTTTTGTAACGCTGCTTGGCTTTGAGCGGGCGATGGAAGAAGCGAATACTTTAGCAGATAAAATAACACAAAGAATGGAAAGTTTTGATGAGAATTTGCAGCGTGAATTGTCACCAACACTTAACCACTACATTAACCGACACAAGGACTAAATCATGAGTAATGCAATGCGCCAAAAAATGGCAGATACAATCCGCTTTTTAGCGGCAGATATGGTTCAGCAAGCCAATTCAGGACATCCGGGCGCACCGATGGGATTAGCGGATATTGCCGTAGTTCTCTCTGAGCACATGAACCACAATCCGAAAAATCCGAAATGGCTGAATCGTGACCGTCTTGTTTTCTCAGGCGGCCATGGGACAGGGCTTATTTATTCCCTTTATTATCTGTGGGGATACGGATTGGAGATTAAGGATCTACAAAACTTCCGCCAGCTCGATTCCAAAACTCCGGGACACCCTGAGTTTGGTCACACGGCAGGGATTGAGATCACCACAGGACCTTTGGGGCAGGGGATAGCCAATGCCGTCGGTTTTGCGATGGCGTCTGCATATGTCGGAAACAAAGTTAACTCGGAAACGGCCGAATTGATCGACCATAATGTCTATTGTTTGTGCGGTGACGGTGACTTGGAAGAGGGGATCAGCTACGAAGCGTGTTCCATCGCAGGGCACATGGGATTGGATAATCTGGTATTGATTTACGATTCAAACCGTATTACGATCGAGGGATCGACTGAGCTCAGTCTCAGTGAAAATATGAGAGACCGTTTCGAGTCTCAAAACTGGGCAGTCTTGGAGATTGACGGACACAACTTTGATGAAATCGACAGTGCATTGACCCAAGCCAAAACGATCAGTCGTCCAGTACTTATTATCGCCAACACCGTTATCGCCAAAGGGGGCGGTAAAATGGAAGGGTCTCACCATGCACACGGTGCCCCTTTGGGACACGATGTCATAACAACGGCTAAATGTACAGCAGGTTTTGATCCTGAGAAGACATTTTGTGTTGAAGAAGATATTTTAGAGCGTTTCCGATGCGCTATAGAAAAAGGAGATCTAGCAGAACGCGAGTGGAATCACCGTCTTAAAGAGCTGCCGCTTTCGGAACAAAATGAAGCGTATGAGCAGTTAATGAACCCTGATTTCAGCCGTATCCAATGGCCTAGTTTCGAAAAAGCGGATGCGACCCGTAATACAAACGGAATTATTCTGAATGCGATTGCAAAAGCAATTCCGGGATTCTTAGGTGGATCGGCTGACCTCGGCCCCTCTAATAAAACGGAACTTGCCAATATGGGTGATTTCCCTAAGGGTAAAAACATCCATTTCGGTATCCGTGAGCACGCGATGGCCTCCATTACAAATGCGATGGCATTATACGGACCGATTATGCCGTTTAGTGCAACCTTCTTTGTTTTCAGCGATTATCTAAAACCATCCGCCCGTATTGCGGCGTTGAGCGGTATCCAACACTTCTTTATTTGGACGCATGACAGTATCGGTGTCGGTGAAGACGGCCCTACCCATCAGCCGATCGAGCATTTGAGTCAGTTTAGAGCATTACCGAATTTCTACGTCTACCGTCCGGCGGATGGTGTGGAAAATGTCAAATCTTGGCAAAAAGCCCTTTCGATGAAACACTCACCATCAGCCTTTGTCTGTTCACGCCAAAATCTTCCGTTGCTCCCTACCGCGGTTCACGGAGATGTTGAAAACGGCGGATACCTATTGGTAGAACGTAAAGATGCAACCGTGACCTTGATGGCATCGGGTTCTGAAGTCGGTTTGGCAATCGAATCTGCCGAACTCCTCTCATCACGCGGAATTGCCGCTAACGTTGTGAGTGTTCCGTGTTTTGACTTATTGTTGGAACAACCGCAAAGTTACATCGATACTATTATCAAAACAGGAACAAAACGTGTTGCGATTGAAGCGGCACGAGGTCTTGAATGGTACCGTTTTGCCGATACCGTCATTGCGATGGATGGGTTCGGTGCGAGTGCACCGGCCGATAAACTGTTTGAGAAATTCGGATTTACTGCGGAAGCCGTTGCGGCAAAAATCTAATGCAGGATTCTCCTGAATATTTAGAGAAGAAGCGTTTTTTTGATTCGCTGATTACCTTGTACGGCCGCAA
>DLUI01000044.1:14343-29715 GCA_002742695.1 Sulfuricurvum kujiense
CGTCGCAACAGCACAAAGCTCTCTCCTTTGGTGATGAAAGCCTCAGCGGGGACATTGTTTAAAATACCGATCTATTATTGTGAAGATTTGTCTGAAATTTTAGGGCTGAGAGATACGGCAATCATTACCCTCTCCTCTCATGCCAAAGAAGATATTCATACACTGAAAATTCCGTCTCGCGCTATTTTTGTGTTAGGTAATGAATCTGAAGGGGTCAGCGATGCGGTGATGCGTGCCTCGACCCACAGTGTATCGATAGAAATGCATCGCGGAGTGGAGTCACTCAATGTTGCCGTAACAGCAGGGATCGTTAGTTTCCTGCCATAAGGGAATAAGGTCGGCGGATATCAGAAATAACTTCTCCGACACTCATGTGCCGGCTTTTTCGCAAAAACTCCCGTCCCTGAAAAAAGATAAGCACCGTAGGAATCGTAAAAACGGTAAAATGGGATGCGATTTCAGGGGTTTCAGCGATATCGATACTTTCAATAACAAAAGTTGGAAATTCTGTCCTAATCGCCTCAACCAATTTTGGTTTTAGGGCATGACAGACGTTACAGGTGGGTGCGCTAAAATAGAGCATGACCGCATCATTCGTATTTAGGGTTTGGTTGAGTAGTTCTAAGGTTTGCATAAAAGGATTATAATGAAATTCAGTCGTGCTTATGTTGAAATAACCAATGTTTGCGGACTCTCATGCAGTTTTTGCCCTCCGAAAACAAAACCGTCCACAACGATGGAACTCCCATTTTTTAAAAAAGTAGTCGAAGAGTTATTTCCGTATACAAATGAAATTGCGCTCCATGTGATGGGTGATCCAATGGTGTTGAGTAATGTGGGAGAGTATCTTGATATTGCGCATCACGTTGGATTAAAAGTAATGATAACCACCAGCGGATTTTATCTCGATTCCATCCGTCGTAAACCCCTTTTTCACCCTTCTCTTCGGCAGATCAATATCTCTCTCAACAGTTTCAATAAAAACAGTGTTTCAAGAACCTTTGAAAGCTATATGGAGCCTATTTTAGAGTTGTGTGATGAGAAACTTTCCACAAATAGCGATTTTTTTATCAATTTGAGACTTTGGAATTTGGATGATGAGAGAAGTGAGAACGCTTTTAATGAACGATTGTCTGAACTTTTGGAGAGCCATTTTGATTTGGCGGAGGGGATGATTGCCTCTTTGATTAGCGGAGAGCGCCAATCGATTCGATTGGCCTCCAAAATACTGCTCCATTTTGATCACTATTTTGAATGGCCGAATCTGGAGAATGCGTTTGTCGGTGATGGCTATTGCCAAGGATTGAGCAAGCAAATAGGGATTTTATCGGATGGTCGTGTAGTACCGTGTTGCTTGGACTCAGAAGGGATTATGGAACTGGGTAACCTTAGAGAGACAAATTTGGGTAAAATTCTGACATCAAAACGCTCTTCCGCGATAACTGACGGTTTTTCCAAGGGAATCTGCAGTGAAGAGTTGTGCCAAAAGTGCTCCTATAAAGGGCGATTTAACAAAGAGGAGTAGGCTCATGATTAAATGTTATGTCCGTAATGAAAATGCGATAGCGTTTATCGATACAATGTCAGAACTCGATGGAGAAGTAATCGATAAAGTTATTTGGATCGATATGCTGATGCCGACGTATGATGAGATCGTTTTTATTGAGAATACGTTCAATATAAAATTTCCGACCAAACAAGAGACGGAAGAGATTGAAATCAGTTCACGCTACTGGGAAGAGTCTGATCGGATTGAGATCAACAGCTATTTTTTAGTCACCAGACCTGAGAGTTCTCACAATGAAACCGTCTCTTTTATCCTTTACCGTGATTTATTGATCTCTATACGCTACACTTCACTTTATACGTTTGATGAATTTAACCGAAAATTTTTCGCTACTCCGAAACAGTTTGAGACAGGATATGATATCTTTTGCCAAATTTTAGATATTAGAATTGATGCGGATGCAGATATTATTGAAAAGTTATCAAAAGATATTACTCGAGTCCGAAAACATGTTTTGACTGATTATACCAATGAAGATGAAGAAATTTTGGAACGAATCTCTTCATTGGAAGATCTGAATATGCAGCTTCGCGAAAATTTGAACGACAAGCAGCGAATATTGAGTTCCTTTTTAAAATCCAGTAAATACAAACATGCATTAAAACATGATGTTACAATCATGCTAAAAGATATCAAATCGCTGATTGATTATACCGATTTTAATTTTGAGAGGCTTGATTACCTTCAAAATATTTTCGTCGGTGTATTGAGCATTGAGCAAAATAAAGTTATCAAGATGTTTACGATTGTGAATGTTGTATTTCTACCGCCAACCTTGATAGCAAGCATATACGGAATGAACTTTGATCTTCTTCCTGAGCTTCACTGGAAATATGGGTATTTAATGTCTATCGGTATGATGATTATCTCATCTATTTTACCGGTATATATATTTAAACGAAAAGGGTGGATTTGATCCTATCATTGATTATGGTATGATTCTTTCTATTACTCTCTTATAATAAGGATAAAGACTTGGACAGGCGGATACGCTATTTTATTGAAGACTATTGGGATATTTTTATCGGTATTATCTCTATTGCTCTTGCTTTTATTTTTCATGCACAGCATGATTCTCTTATGGCGACACTGTTCGCCGCGGTCGGTATTGCCGCCCTTTCCCTGACCGTTGCCGAAGTGGCTGATATCCTCTCTGAACGCCTTCAAGAACCGTATGGCAGTTTTGTTCTCACTTTTAGTGCCGTAGCGGTTGAAATCATCCTTCTGTATGTTATTTTGTTGGAGGTCAAACACTCTCCCGAAGTATTAGAGACGGTTAAGGGGGGGATTATTTCCGCTGTAATCGTCGATTTAAATGTACTTTTAGGGCTTGCGGTATTTTTAGGGGGATTGGCCTATACGCAGCAGCAGCACAACAAAGAGACCTCCAGCGCCTACAGCACCGTCTTGTTTGTCGCATCGAGCGCTTTGTTGGTGCCGGGGCTGTTGAGCCATACCGAACATGGAAGTGAATCCTTAACCCAAGTCAGCCATTTGATCGCAGGGGTATTGCTATTTTTCTATATCATCATTTTTATTTTTCAAACCCGTACCCATACCCATTTTTTTAAGGCAACGGCACGTAGCCGCTTTTTCCGTTTGAAACGAAAGCTTCAAGAGGAGGAAGACGCGGAGATCGATGAAAATGAGACGAGTGACTATATTTTTGAGCACCTCAGTACAGCTTTTAATTTCGGGGTAATTTTCTTTTTTATCGCAATTATTGCTTTCGGGGCGGAAATCTTTGCGGGCGAAGGGGTTCATATCGCTAAAGAGTATGGTATTTCTGCCGGATTGGCCGGATTGGTTATTGCGATCATCAGTGTCTCTCCCGAAATCTTTACGGCAGTTCGTGCCGCGCGTAATGATCAGATTCAGCGCGTTGTTAACATTGCTATGGGGGCTTCTACGGTATCGATCATCCTGACGGTACCGATTTTGATGATGTTGGCCTACTTCTCAGGGATCAATTTGACTCTCGATTTTAATCCGCTTCAAATCGGTGCATTGTTGCTGACGATTCTTTTGGTGTGGAAAACGACCGATGAGGGGGAAACCAACTATTTTGAGGGGGCATCGCATATGATGTTCTTCCTCAGCTATGCCATTATCGCTGCGTATTACTGATGATCATCCTTTTTTCACCGAGCGAAGGGAAGCGGGAGGGGGGAATACTCCCCCCTCTCACACAACAAAGCCTCCTTTTCCCTGAACTCTATCCGAAACGTCTCGCAGTCATTGAACAGTATCAGACCTTGACACAACAAGGCTCTGATGAGGAGTTGTATGAACTCTTCGGGATCAAAGAGACTAAAGAGTACGGACGGTACAAACACCCTTTTGCAACAGTACCCACTATGAAAGCGATTGAGCGCTACGATGGGGTAGCGTATGATTATCTTACTTATACGCAACTCACACTGCAAGCACAAGCTTATATTGATACCCATACGATTATTTTCTCCAATCTTTTTGGACCGATCCGTGCGGGCGATGCTATTCCCGATTACAAACTTAAGCAAGGTGCTTCCATCGGATCGTTTCTACCCGACAAGCATTATAAAGAGGGTTTTAGTGACGCATTAAATGAGATGATCGGAGATCATGAGATTTTAGATTTGCGTGCTGGGTATTACGACAAATTTTATATCCCAAGAAAACAGTGTGTCACCTTGAAATTTCTCAAGGGGGGGAAAGTGGTAAGTCACTGGGCAAAAGCGTATCGCGGAACCCTTTTGCGTGAAGCTGCTCTCCATCAAGTCCGATCCATACAAGAACTATTGGCCTTGAATATAGAGGGGTTATTTTTAAGCGAAATTGTTGAGACGAAAAAGAAAAAAGAGGTTATTTATACAATCGTATGAGTTTCTCTAAAATAGGCTTGACATTTTAGGAAAGAGTGTATATAATTTCGGCTCCATTTCACCAATGCCGGCATAGCTCAGTTGGCTAGAGCAATTGATTTGTAATCAATAGGCCCGGGGTTCAAATCCTCGTGCCGGCACCATTGAATGAAATCGGAAACGCATTACATTTATCAGTGTTAGACCAGATTATGGCCGTGGTGAGATACTCAAGTGGCCAACGAGGGCAGACTGTAAATCTGCTGATTTTTATCTTCGAAGGTTCGAATCCTTCTCTCACCACCATCTGCGGGAATAGCTCAGTTGGCTAGAGCGTCAGCCTTCCAAGCTGAATGTCGCGAGTTCGAGTCTCGTTTCCCGCTCCACTGGGAGCTGAAGTATACATTTCATAATTACTACTTCATCATTACCTTAAAACGTAAAATAGTTTTTAAGCTTCCAAAAATACATTTTTATCATTATTTTATGCTCACGTGGCTCAGGGGTAGAGCACTTCCTTGGTAAGGAAGAGGTCGGCGGTTCAAATCCGCTCGTGAGCTCCAGTAATAATATTGTAATATTTTTTGAAAGCTTGAAAGCTATTTCAGCTGTTTTTTGGTATAATTCCAAATTCATTTACACATTCAGTCGGAGGACACTATGGCAAAAGAGAAATTTGAACGTACAAAACCACATTGTAACATCGGTACAATCGGTCACGTCGACCACGGTAAAACTACGTTGACTGCAGCAATTACAGCTGTACTTGCGGTAACAAACGGCGCAAAAATGATGGATTACGATGCAATCGATAATGCACCAGAAGAGCGTGAGCGCGGTATTACGATCGCTACTTCACACGTTGAGTACGAAACAAACAACCGTCACTATGCACACGTTGACTGTCCTGGACACGCCGACTATGTTAAAAACATGATTACGGGTGCTGCTCAAATGGACGGCGCTATTCTTGTTGTTTCTGCAGCGGATGGCCCAATGCCACAAACACGTGAGCATATCCTTCTTTCTAAACAAGTCGGTGTTCCGTACATCGTTGTTTTCATGAACAAAGAAGATATGGTTGATGACGAAGAGCTTCTTGAACTCGTTGAGATGGAAATTCGTGAACTTCTTGATATGTACGATTTCCCGGGTGACGATACTCCAATCGTAGCCGGTTCAGCTCTTCGTGCACTTGAAGAAGCAAAAACTGGTGTTCTTGGTGAGTGGTCAGCAAAAATCCAAAAGCTTATGGCTGAGGTAGATGCTTATATTCCACAACCACAACGTGAAACTGATAAAGATTTCTTGATGCCGGTAGAGGACGTTTTCTCTATCTCTGGTCGTGGAACTGTTGTTACTGGTCGTATTGAACGTGGTACAATCAAAATCGGTGAAACTATCGAGATCGTTGGTATCCGTGACACTCAAACAACAACTGTAACAGGTGTTGAGATGTTCCGTAAAGAGATGGAAATGGGTGAAGCGGGTGACAACTGTGGTCTTCTTCTCCGTGGTACTAAGAAAGAAGATGTTGAGCGTGGACAAGTTCTTTGTAAACCAAAATCAATCACTCCTCACACAAAATTTGAGGCAGAGATTTATGTATTGAGCAAAGAAGAGGGTGGACGTCATACTCCATTCTTCAACGGTTACCGCCCACAATTCTACGTTCGTACAACAGACTGTACAGGTGCTATCACCTTGCAAGAAGGTACTGAAATGGTTATGCCTGGTGATAACGTGAAAATCAATGCTGAATTGATTCACCCGATCGCTATGGAAGAGGGTACTCGTTTTGCTATCCGTGAAGGCGGACGTACTGTCGGCGCTGGGGTTGTTTCTAAAATCCTTGCATAATTTTCCCCAACCCTTGAGGTTGGATTCATAAGGTAAAACATGCGTGAAAATATCCATTTAGCGTGTGAAAAGTGCACACGTCGCAACTATCACACTACTAAAAACAAAAAAACTCATACTGAAAAATTTTCAGTACGTAAGTTTTGTAAATTTTGTCGTGAGCACACGATTCATAAAGAAGCAAAACTTTAAGTTGTTTCCCTTCGGGGATTCTTAATAATTATAGGTCAGTAGTTCCAATGGTAGAGCGCCGGATTCCAAATCCGATTGTTGGGGGTTCGAATCCCTCCTGGCCTGCCACCCATCTTCAACTAATGATGCTTACGGGCTTTATTCGTTGGAAATGTCCTGAGGATGAAATAGATGAAAAACACATTAAGTCAAACCATTCATAATGCGAAAATGGAACTTGCAAAAGTTATTTTCCCGACTAAACCCCAAGTGAAACAAGCATTTATTGCTGTTATCGCCGTGGTTACGTTTGTGGTATTGTTTTTAGCATTGGTAGATTTTATCATGTCTTCAACTGTTTCGGCAATTTTGAGTTAAGGAAAATACATGGCACATCGTTGGTACTCGATTCAAACGTATGCAGGTAGCGAGCGCAGTGTTAAAGCCGCTATCGAAAATATCATTGCTGAAAATCATCTTGAAGAGGTCATTACAGAAGTAATCGTTCCTACGGAAGATGTTATTGAAGTAAAAAACGGCAAAAAGAAAATTACGGAACGTTCATTGTATTCAGGGTATGTATTCGCGAATATGGATCTCTCTATTGATCTTCAGCACCGTATCCAATCGCTTCCGCGTGTAGCAGGATTTATCGGTGAATCCAACAAGCCGACTCCGCTTAGTGAGAATGATATCGCGGTTATCTTGGATCGTGTTACAAATCGTTCCGCTCCGAAACCGAAAGTATTCTTCGACAACGGTGAGATGGTTCGTATCGTAGACGGTCCGTTCGCGAACTTTACCGGAACTGTGGATGAGTATGACCTCGAACACGGTACGTTGAAACTCAATGTCTCTATCTTCGGACGTAGTACTCCGGTTGATATTTCGTACACTCAAGTCGAAAAAATAATTTAATCTCAAAAAAAGGAAGCACAAATGGCAAAGAAAATTACGGGCTACATCAAGTTGCAAGTACAAGCCGGCGCTGCTAATCCAGCCCCTCCGGTTGGACCAGCACTCGGTCAACGTGGTGTTAACATCATGGAATTTTGTAAGGCGTTCAACGAGCGTACAAAAGATAAGGCAGGTTTTAAACTCCCTGTTGTTATTACGGTATATGCGGACAAAACGTTTTCATTCATCACAAAACAGCCTCCGGCATCTGCTCTCATCATGAAAGCNNGGTTCTGCACGTTCAATGGGTGTTGATATCGTAGATTAATTTCTACACTACTCTTCGACCGCAAAGAGGCTAAATCTTGCGGCAGATTCTAATATTGGAGAATTCAAATGGCTGGAAAACGCTACAAACAACTTAGTGAAAAAATAGATATGGCTAAAAGCTATTCTGTTGCGGACGCTGCGGCATTCGTAAAAGAACTTAAATCAGCAAAATTCGACGAAACCGTTGAAATTGCATTGAATCTTGGTGTTGACCCACGTCACGCTGACCAAATGATCCGTGGTGCTGTTGTACTTCCTCACGGCACAGGAAAAGTGGTTCGTGTTGCGGTTTTCGCAAAAGGTGCAAAAGCGGATGAAGCAAAAGCTGCCGGTGCTGATATCGTCGGAAGCGATGATTTGGTTGAGCAAATCAAAGCGGGTAACATCAACTTCGATATCGTTGTTGCTGCACCTGATTGTATGGGACTTGTCGGTCAAGTAGGACGTATCCTCGGGCCAAAAGGGATGATGCCGAATCCTAAAACAGGAACTGTTACGGCGGATATCGCTAAAGCGGTAAGCAATGTTAAAGGCGGACAAGTAAATTTCCGCGTTGACAAAAAAGGGAACATCCATGCCGGTATCGGTAAAGTGAGTTTCGATACAGATAAAATTGAAGAAAATATTAAAGCGTTTGTCGGTGCTATCAACCGTGCAAAACCGTCAACGGCTAAAGGTCGTTACATCAAAAATGCAGCATTGTCATTGACAATGAGTCCTGCAATTAAATTCGAAACACAAGAATTATTAGATATTCGTTAATTAATCTTTAATCGGCGAAGTAATGCTTCGTCATTTATCTTATGGACTGAAGACAGTAGGGGGCTTAGGCCTTAATCAGAATTCTTCTGCCCCGCTTGAAGTTGTATGTCTGGAAAGGAGAAACTATGAATAAATCACAGAAATCTGAGATTGTTAGTACTCTAACAAACGAGTTCAAATCTTCTGCTGCGGTTATTATGTGTGACTATCGTGGTTTAGCTGTGTCTGAACTCGAAGCACTTCGTAAAATTGCACGTGAAAAAGATGCAAAAGTACAAGTGGTTAAAAATACCCTTGCGACTATCGCTCTTAATAACGCTGAAATGTCCGGTATCGATATCGTTGATACTAACATTTTTGTATGGGGCGCTGATGCAATCGCTGCTTCTAAAACCGTTGTTGATTTTGCAAAAGCGAATGATAAATTTGTTATTCGTCAAGCATACATCGACGGTGAAGCCGCTGATGAGAAAAAAGTACGTGCATTCGCTACTCTACCGGGACGCGAAGAGTTGCTCGGAATGCTCGCATCTGTATGGATGGGACCAGTTCGCAACTTCACAATCGGACTCGATGCGCTTAAACGCAAAAAAGAAGAAGAAGCGGCGTAATTGCTGCTTTGAAAAACCGCTGATTTTATTATCGGCATAAAAAAATACTAATAGGAGAATTACTATGGCTGTTACAAAACAAGACGTTCTTGAGTTTATCTCAAACCTTTCTGTCCTCGAGCTTTCTGAGCTTGTAAAAGAATTCGAAGAAAAATTCGGAGTATCTGCTCAACCGGTAGCGGTTGCTGGTGCTGCTGTTGTTGCAGAAGCTGCAGAAGAAAAAACTGAATTTGATGTTATCTTGAAAGACGGTGGTGACAAAAAAATCAACGTTATTAAAGTAGTACGTGCAATGACAGGTCTTGGTCTTAAAGAGGCTAAAGATGCAGTTGAAGGCGCTCCTACAACTATCAAAGAAGGTATCTCTAAACAAGATGCTGAAGCAGCGAAAAAAGAGCTTGAAGAAGCTGGCGCTGCCGTCGAAATCAAATAAATTTGATCGGAGGCATTTCTGCCTCCACCTCCCACAGGGCACTTTACGAAGCGGGTTTTTAACCCTTTCGTAAAGTGCCCATACGTCGTTATAGACTCAAGGACGCTTGAGTCATAGACTTTGCACTTATCCCTATGGGATCAAAAACTTCGATTGAGGTAGCCTATGTTAAACACTCTTCACTCCGGAAACCGCTTGCGCGTTGATTTCGCGAAAACCCCCCAGCAAATTGAAGTACCGAACCTTTTACAACTTCAACAAAGTTCGTATGAATCATTTTTGATGTTAGATCAAAAAGATCGTACCAAAAGCGGTATCGAACGCGTATTCCAATCGGTATTCCCGATTCATGATTCACAAAATCGTCTCTCTCTTGAATATCTCGGTTCAGAAGTAGGACGTCCTAAGTACACCGTGCGTGAATGTATGGAACGCGGATTGACCTATTCGGTATCGTTACGTATGAAAACACGTCTTATGATTTGGGATCGTGATGAAAACACCAAAGAGAAAACCGGTGTAAAAGATATCAAAGAACAAACCATATTTATTCGTGACATTCCATTGATGACTGAGCGTACTTCGTTCGTTATTAACGGCGTTGAACGTGTTGTTGTTAATCAGCTTCACCGCTCACCTGGCGTAATCTTCAAAGAAGAAGAATCAACCACAGCGGGAAGTAAAATGATCTTTACCGGTCAGATCATCCCTGACCGCGGTTCATGGCTCTATTTTGAGTACGATCCGAAAGACATTCTTTACATGCGTATTAATAAGCGCCGTAAAGTACCGGTTACGATCATGTTCCGTGCACTTGGTTACAGCAAACAAGATATTCTAAAAATGTTCTATCCGTTGCAAAAAATTCGTGTCGAAGAGAACAAATATTTGATGGATTTCGATCCTGAACAATTTGCGGGACGTCTTGGATACGATTTAGTTGATGCGGATGGAAAACTTCTTGTTGCCGCCGGTAAACGACTTTCAACTAAAAAAGCGGAAAAATTGATCGCTGAGGGTGTAACGGCGATCCAGTACCCGATTGAAACATTGATAGAGCGCCATTTGGCTGAGCCGATCATCGATGCAGTAACGGGTGAAGTAATGTTCGACACCATGGCACAACTTGATGAGACAAAACTCAAAAAGATGATTGAAGCGGGTGTTAAAGAGTTTATTATCGCGAATGACCTTGCAGAAGGTCACGATAGCTCTATTATTAATGCGTTTGCTGCCGATACCGATTCTTTAAAATTGCTTCGTCAAACCGAAATCATTGAAGATGAAAACGATCTCGCGGCGATCCGTATTTACAAAGTAATGCGTCCCGGTGAGCCGGTAACCAAAGAAGCGGCTAAGATTTTCGTTAATCAGCTTTTCTTTGATCCGGAACGTTATGATTTGACACGTGTCGGTCGTATGAAAATGAACCACAAACTCGGACTTAATGTTCCTGAGTATGTAACCGTTTTGACCAACGAAGATATTATCAATACCGTTAAATACGTCATTAAAGTTAAAAATGGTCAAGGTCATATCGATGACCGTGACCACCTCGGTAACCGACGTATCCGTTCAATCGGTGAGTTGCTCGGTAACGAGTTACACAACGGTTTGATCAAAATGCAAAAAGCGATCAAAGATAAACTCTCAACAATGAGCGGACCGACCACTGAGTTGATGCCGCATGATTTGATCAACTCAAAAATGATCACTTCTACGATTATGGAGTTCTTTAGCGGCGGACAATTGTCACAATTTATGGACCAAACGAACCCGTTGTCGGAAGTTACCCATAAACGTCGTTTATCTGCACTTGGGGAAGGCGGTCTTGTTAAAGAACGTGCCGGATTTGAAGTGCGTGACGTTCACCCGACCCATTACGGTCGTATTTGTCCGATTGAGACTCCTGAGGGACAAAACATCGGTTTGATCAATACGTTGGCAACCTACTCGAAAGTTAACGAACACGGATTTATCGAAGCTCCGTACAACGTTGTTAAAGAAGGTGTCGTAACCAAAGAAGTTGTCTATTTGACGGCTACACAAGAAGAGGGAAAAATCATTGCAGCGGCTTCTAGCCGTGTTGATGATAAAGGTAATTTCCTTGATGATTTGGTTGAAATTCGCCAAGACGGTGAAATTATCCTTAAATCTCCGAAAGAGTGTGAACTTCGTGACTTGACGCCGCATATGGTTGTCGGTGTTGCGGCGAGCTTGATTCCGTTCCTTGAACACGATGACGCGAACCGCGCATTGATGGGATCGAACATGCAACGTCAAGCGGTACCGTTATTGCGCCCTGAAGCACCGATGGTCGGAACAGGGGTTGAAAAACTCGTGGCTCGTGATTCATGGGAGTGTGTTAAAGCAGAGCGTAGCGGTGTGGTTGAGAAAGTCGACTCTAAACACATTTACGTGATGGGTGAAGATGAAGACGGAACCTTTATCGATTATTATCCTTTACAGAAGAATCTTCGTACCAACCAAAATACGACATTCCTTCAAAAGCCGATCGTAAAACAAGGGCAAATGGTAACGAAAGGGCAAATCATCGCAGATGGTCCAAATATGGATAAAGGTGAGTTGGCTCTTGGTATCAATGCACTCGTTGCGTTCATGCCGTGGAACGGATACAACTTCGAGGATGCGATCGTTATGTCTGAGCGTATGATTCGCGAAGACGCATTTACCTCAGTTCATATCTATGAAAAAGAGGCGGAAGCACGTGAACTCAAACACGGTGTCGAAGAGATTACTCGTGATATCCCGAACGTTCGTGATGATGAACTCTCTCACCTTGATGAGAGCGGTATCGTAAAAATCGGTACCTATGTTCAAGGCGGTATGATCCTCGTCGGTAAAGTTTCACCAAAAGGTGAAGTTAAACCGACTCCGGAAGAGCGTTTGTTACGTGCTATCTTCGGTGAAAAAGCGGGTCATGTTGTTAATAAATCACTCTACTGTACGCCAAGTATGGAAGGGGTTGTTGTTGATGTTAAAGTGTTCACGAAAAAAGGGTACGACAAAGATCCTCGTACTCTTGAGCTTGAAAAAGCTGAACGTGACGAGCTAGAGCGCGAACATTACGATCGTTTGTTAATGATCGATAAAGAAGAGATGCTCCGCATTGTTTCTTTGCTCACGAAACACCCATTGCTCAGCGATGTAAGCATCAATGGTAATGAGTATAAAGCGGGTGAAAACGTCAAAGCGGAGGATCTTAAAGAGGTTAACCGTTTCGCGATGAATAACGTCGTTAAAGCATTTAGCGACGATATTCAAGAGAAATACAACCAAACGAAAAACCATTTCCAAAAAGAGAAGAAAAAATTCCGTGACGAACACGAAGAGAAACTCTCTATCTTGGAAAAAGACGACATCCTTCCAAACGGTGTCGTTAAATTCGTAAAAGTCTATATCGCGACAAAACGTAAACTCAAAGTCGGGGACAAAATGGCGGGACGTCACGGGAATAAAGGTATCGTCTCTACGATCGTTCCTCAAGTTGACATGCCGTACATGGCAAACGGACGCTCAGTCGACGTTTGTTTGAACCCGCTCGGGGTACCTTCTCGTATGAATATCGGGCAAATCCTTGAGATGCACCTCGGTATGGTCGGAAAAGAACTCGGGTTCCAAATTCAAGATATTTTTGAAGCGAAACAAAAAGAGTTCATCGGTGAATTAAGAGCGAAAATGATCTCTTTCGCCGATGTTGCAGGTCTTATGAACGCAGCTAAAGTACTCGGTGAAATGGATGATCAAACCCTTCTTGGGTATGCACAAGACTGGTCAAAAGGGGTTAAATTTGCTACCCCTATTTTCGAAGGGGTAACCGAAGCTGAATTCGCTAAACTCTTCGAATTGGCTAAACTTGATACCGATGGAAAAATGGTATTGTTCGACGGTAAAACGGGCGATCAAATGAAAGAACGCGTTAACGTCGGTTATATGTATATGCTGAAACTTCATCACTTGGTTGATGAGAAAGTGCATGCCCGTTCAACCGGACCATACTCTCTTGTTACGCAACAACCGGTCGGTGGTAAAGCACTCTTCGGCGGACAACGTTTCGGGGAGATGGAAGTATGGGCACTTGAAGCATACGGTGCTTCTGCCGTTCTTAAAGAGATGTTGACGATTAAATCGGATGACGTTGACGGACGTGTACGTGCCTATAAAGCAATTACGAAAGGTGAAAGCGTACCGGCATCCGGTATCCCTGAAACTCTATTCGTATTAACGAAAGAGCTCCAATCATTGGCGCTTGATATTGAGATTTTTGACGAGGTGGATGACGATGAGTAAATTAGTACCGGTTGCCGTAACAGAAGAGAATCGCCCAGTCGATATTAAACAAATTCAATTTCGACTTGCGTCTCCTGAGAGAGTTCTCTCATGGAGTCACGGTGAAGTTAAAAAACCAGAAACCATCAACTACCGTACCCTTAAACCGGAACGTGACGGATTGTTTTGTGCCAAAATTTTCGGTCCCGTTCGTGATTACGAATGTTTGTGCGGAAAATACAAAAAAATGCGTTACAAAGGTGTCATTTGTGAAAAATGTGGCGTTGAAGTAACGTCGGCAAAAGTTCGCCGTACCCGTATGGGACACATTGATCTTGTTACTCCGGTAGCGCACATTTGGTATGTTAGTTCACTTCCAAGCCGTATCGGAACACTCCTCGGCGTGAAGATGAAAGACCTTGAGCGCGTATTGTATTACGAAGCGTACATCGTTAAAAGCGGTGGAGAAGCGTACTATGACGGTGAGCAAACATCATCGGTTCTTAAATACGATGTCTTGAACGAAGAGCAATACCGCACATTGGTACAACGTTACGGAGACAGCGGCTTCTCAGCAGAGATGGGTGGATCAGCGGTTCGTGAATTGCTTGATGAACTCGATCTTGTTGATCTTTTCTCTTCATTGAAAGAAGAAGTAGCAGGAACCAACTCAGAAGCAAAACGTAAAACCATTATTAAACGTTTGAAAGTTATCGAATCGTTCTTGAATTCAGGTAACAATCCGGCGTGGATGATGCTTACCGCATTGCCTGTTCTACCTCCTGAACTTCGCCCGTTGGTAAGTTTGGACGGTGGAAAATTCGCGGTATCGGATGTCAATGACCTATATCGTCGTGTTATCAACCGCAACCAACGTCTTAAACGTCTTATCGAACTCGAAGCACCGGAAATTATTGTTCGTAATGAAAAACGTATGTTGCAAGAAGCGGTTGATGCGTTGTTCGACAACGGTCGCCGTGCAAACGCGGTTAAAGGGGCGAACAAACGTCCGTTGAAATCGCTCTCTGAAATCATCAAAGGGAAACAAGGGCGTTTCCGTCAAAACCTTCTCGGTAAGCGTGTTGACTTCTCGGGACGTTCGGTCATCGTTGTCGGACCAAACCTTCAAATGGATCAGTGCGGATTGCCGAAACAAATGGCATTGGAGCTTTTCAAACCTCATTTGATCGCAAAACTCGAAGATAAAGGGTATGCGACCACCGTGAAAGCGGCGAAAAAAATGATCGAAGAGAAAACCAATGAAGTTTGGGAGTGTCTTGCTGAGATCGTTGAGGGGTATCCGATTATGCTCAACCGTGCACCGACGTTGCACAAACTCTCGATCCAAGCGTTTCACCCGAAACTGATCGACGGTAAAGCGATCCAATTGCATCCTCTCGTTTGTGCCGCCTTCAATGCGGACTTCGACGGTGACCAAATGGCGGTTCACGTACCACTTTCAGCCGAAGCGATTGCGGAATGTAAAGTATTGATGCTCTCATCTATGAACATCTTGCTTCCTGCATCGGGTAAAGCGATTGCAACCCCTTCACAAGATATGGTCTTGGGTCTTTATTATTTGACACTCGGTAAAAATGATGTGAAAGG
>DLUI01000157.1 GCA_002742695.1 Sulfuricurvum kujiense
ATATTGATCGCGGCGATCAGGATGATGAGCATCAAGACGATGAAGAGTGACATCTTCTCCATTTTCAACGCGGCGAAGAAGTTGGCGTTGTCTTCCCACCATCCCCGAATCGATACGGTATCGGGTAAAACTGCCGCAACCCGTGTGATATCGGCCTCAGGATTAGATGAGTGGATATGAATACCGTCGTAAAGGTTTTCAGGTATCCCCAAAATACGCTGCAGCGATTCCAAAGAGGTATAAGAGAACCCTTTATCATAAGCACTGAGACCTGAGTTAAACGTCGAAACGACTTCAAAACGTTTGATCTTCGGAGTGAGGGCTAAACCGCCCGGCTCCATTTGGGTGAATATATAGGTGAGTTTATCCCCATCCTCAACCATAAATTGCTCTTTGAGCGTTTGCCCCACCATTACCTGAAAGGTATCGGGTACTCCCGCTTTTAGCCCTTCGGCTACGATACGGTTCACCTTCGCTTCTTGGGCAAAATCGACACCGAAGAGATAGCCCCCCTCCATCTGATCGCCGCTGCGGGAGAGTACCGCAGAGGTAACATAGGGGCTGAAAGAGAGATCAGGAAACTGGGTTCGGAGATTTTCAAGTAAAGCCGTGTCGCAGGTACCGTAAAATTTGGGCTGAATCGTGAGGGGATAGTTCATAACGGTGAGTTTTTTCTTGAACTCGTTGTCAAAACCGTTCATAAGTGCCATTGCGATGATAAGAACCATCACTCCTAGGGCGATTCCGGAGAATGCAAGGAGTGCGGAGAGGAAGATAAAAGGCTGCTCTTTGTCAAAGCGTAAGAACCGTTTGACAAGGTAGGAGACGATATTCAAGAGGCAAATACCCCTTTTTTAGGTCCTGATTTACCGCAGCAGTTTTTGTATTTAAGTCCGCTTCCGCACGGGCACTCTTCGTTACGGGCAATTTTTTTCTCTTCACCCTCATGCTCTTGGTGATTGAGGCTCATACGAAACGCTTCTTGTTTCTTTTCAAGCTCCATCTGACGGGCAAACGCTTCAGCCTCTTCTTCGACATTATCCACTTTAAAACGGATAATATGAAGGGTTTTGATCGTATCGTATTTAATCGTCTCGACCAACTCGCTAAAGAGGTTGTAACTCTCTTTTTTGTACTCGACCAACGGATCTTTTTGGTTGTAGGCACGAAGACGGATACCCGTTTTCATACTGTCCATTTGGTAGAGGTGTTCACGCCACGCGGTGTCGAGGGTTTTGAGGTAAATCTCCCGCTCTATCTCGCTTCGAAGTTTCTCATCGACCACCGACATTTTTGCATCATATTGAGTTTTTAGCGTAGTGAGTAAAATGTCACGAATCGAATCGAATGATTTCTCACTAAAGAGTGAAACATCGATGTCGGCATTCATCTCCTCTTTAATACTCAACGCAAGACGCTCAAGATCGATCTCCTCTTCGGCAATCCCTTCAAAAATACCGCAGAATCTCAACGTACGGTCAACATAATCATTTCGGATCAGATCAATTTTATCTGCAATCTTATAGGAAGGATCAAGCAACTCTCCACGGAATTTGTAGACAATTTTACGTTGCTCATTGGCGACATCATCGTATTCAACAATACTTTTACGCCCTTCAAAGTGCATATTTTCCACTTTTTTCTGCGCTTTTTCAACGGCGCGGGTGACCATAGAAGATTCAATGTATTCGCCGTCTTCAACACCGAGACGCTCCATAATCGTTTTGATCTTATCGGAGCCGAAAATACGGAGAAGATTATCTTCCAATGAGAGATAAAATTGGCTCGTCCCCGGATCACCCTGACGCCCTGCACGGCCGCGTAGCTGGTTGTCGATACGACGGTTTTCGTGACGTTCGGTTCCGAGGATGTAAAGACCGCCGAGGGCTTTGATCTCATCGCTCACTTTGATATCGACCCCACGCCCTGCCATGTTGGTGGCAATAGTAATAGCCCCCTTCTCACCGGCGTTTTTGATAATCTCACCCTCTTGCGCATGGTTTTTTGCATTCAATACCGTATGTGGGATTTTCTCCGCTTTGATAAGTTCATGAAGTTTTTCCGATTTTTCAATCGATGCGGTACCGATCAAGATCGGCTGACCTTTTGCGTGTAGTTCTTTTACTTTTAGTATAACTGCTTCAAATTTTTCGGCTTCTGTTTTATAAATCAAATCGTTCAAATCTTGACGGATAACGGGAACGTTTGTCGGGATGGAGATAACATCGAGGTTATAAATTTGGGCAAACTCGGTCGCTTCGGTTTGGGCCGTTCCCGTCATGCCGCCGATTTTTCCATACATACGGAAATAGTTTTGATAGGTAATATCGGCGAGAGTTTGGGTCTCTTCTTTGATAATGACCCCCTCTTTCGCTTCCAATGCTTGATGAAGCCCCTCAGAGTAGCGGCGTCCTTCGGAGAGACGTCCCGTAAACTCATCGACGATGACGATTTGCCCCTCTTGAATAACGTAATCGACATCACATTCAAAAATGTAGTTTGCTTTTAACGCCTGATCGAGATGGTGCGAGAGACCTGAGTTTTCAATACTGTAGAGGTTGTCCACTCCGAAAAGCTCTTCGGCACGCCCGATCCCCTCTTCGGTAATAAGGATAAGACGATCTTTTTCATCGACCGTAAAATGCTCCTCTTTTACAAGTGCTTTCGCTACCGCATCGGCACGGGTATAGTTTTCCAACGTACGGTTTGTCGGCCCTGAGATAATAAGTGGTGTACGGGCTTCATCGATCAAAATCGAGTCAACCTCATCGACGATAACATACGCATGTCCGCGTTGAACCATATGCTCTTTAGAGTAGGTCATATTGTCGCGGAGATAATCGAATCCGAACTCGTTATTCGTACCGTAGGTGATATCACACCCATACTGCTCACGTTTATTGGCAGGATTGTAGCCACTCTCTACCAAAATTCCGGTGGAGTAGCCTAAAAAGGAGTAAAGCTCAGACATTTGTGACCCGTCACGTCCTGCGAGATAATCATTAACCGTGACGACATGGACCCCATTGGCGCTCATTGCGTTCAACGATACCGCCAATGTCGCAACAAGAGTTTTCCCCTCTCCCGTTTTCATCTCGGCAATACGCCCCTCGTGAAGTACCATCCCCCCGATAAGCTGAACGTCAAAATGACGCATCCCTAAAACACGTTTAGACGCTTCACGGGTAATCGCAAACGAATCGACCAAAACATCATCTAATGTTTTTGTATGGCTCTGTACGGACTCTTTGAGTGCAGTAAATGCTTCTTGGAGCTCGCTGTCGCTTAAGGCTGAAAAATGGGATTCGCGAGCATTGATTTGCGCTACACGTTTGAGATATTTTTTGATTTCGTGATCATTCTTGGTACCGAAAATTTTTCCGAGGAACGTTTGGAGCATTAAAAGCCTTCATTATGAACAGTATTGAAAAAGTCGCTGATTTTAGCATACGAAATCTATGGTTTTGGTTAATGAGCTTAGGGTACAATGTCAACATTACACAATTGAAGGAATTTATGTGCGTTTTTTACCACTTCTTTTTGCCCTGAGCCTCACCCTTGCAGCGTCACCGAAAGAGATCAACTCTTTTAACGGAAAATTTGTTCAAACCATTATCGACGATAACGGAAAAAAGATTGTGTACAGCGGTGAACTTTGGGCTAGCAAGCCTCAAAATGCCCTCTGGGTCTATCAAAAACCGATCCAAAAAAGTGTTTATATCAACGCTCAGAAAATCACCGTGATTGAACCGAGTATCGAGCAAGTCACCCTCCGAACGTTGGATGAAGAGATCGATTTTCTGCAGATTATCCAAAAAGCCAAAAAAGTGGACAATGAAAAATATTCCGCAACGGTAAAAGGGCAAACCTATACGGTCACCTTTAAAAACGATCTCTTAAACTCTATCAGTTATACCGATGGATACGACAACCGCGTTACGATCCTCTTTAACAATCCGACACAAAACAAACCGATTGACTCGGGCAAATTCAAACCCACTATCCCCGCAGAGTACGACATCATTAAAGGTTAATGGTGGCGGCAACGCTCCAAAACCGTTTCTCTTCCGTCTCTGCCTACTTCGCATTGAAACGTTGTATGGGCAATCCCGATATCTTCAAGGGCATGCGTCACATCATGGAGGATGCAGTCCGTTGCGCTCAGTGTTAAATCCTCATAAAAGTTAAGCCGTGCTTCGAGAAATACCGTCTCATCATCCAACTGCCACAGATGAATATGATGAATACTCTCGATCGCATCAAACTCTTTTACTTTTTCAACAATCGCTTCCACACGAATATGCTCAGGTGAAAACTGCATCAGCATCCCCCCTGATTCACGAACAATCCCGTACGATGAGCGGATAAGGTAAAACGAAATCAAAAGCGATAACAGCGGATCGATCCAATACCAACCGTAAAAATAGATCATAGCCCCACCCGCCAATACGGCAAAAGAGGTCATTAAATCCCCCATCAGATGCAAATAGGCCGATCGGATATTAAGGTTATGACCCGCATCGCGGTGAAGAAGCCAAGCCGATAGACCGTTAACCGCGATTCCCATTGCTGCAAGTCCCATTACCCATGTTGATTCTATTGCTTGAGGTGTAATGAACCGTTGGATTGATTCAATTATGAGGTAAATCGAGACAGCAATCAAGACCGAAGCATTGAACAATGCGGCAAGAATTTCGGCACGTTTAAAACCGAACGTTTGAGTGAGGCTTTGGGGACGGTGTGAGAGACGGTGGGCATAGTAACTGATGATGAGGCTCATCACGTCACTAAAATTATGCAACGCATCGCTGAGCAGTGCCAATGAACCGGAAAGTATTCCGCCGATAAACTGCGCTATCGTAATAAAAAGGTTGAGTATCACACTAAAGAGAAGCTTCCCTCCGCTAATGCTACTGTCGTGATGATGATGGTGGTGATGTTCCATAAGTAAACTGCCCAAATTGAAATTGAGAAACTTTATCATAAGTAGCTTGTATTTGCCTAAATGTTACCCAATAGTTACTGTATAAAAATTATCCTTTCAACTGAGTAAGAAATTTTTCTTGCTACACCTGATAAGGAGTCTCCCATGACAGTCGGAACGAATTACAGTTCATACACGTCATACGGTTCTTCGACCTCTTCAACTGAAAAAACGTCTAAACCGAATTTTGAAGAGATCGCGGCAGAGATGCTAAGCAGCATGGATACAGATGGTGACGGTTCTATTAGCTCCACTGAGTTTACTACTGCCGCTTCCAACAACTCAAATGCCGGCGATATCTTTTCTCTGCTCGATACCGACAGCAGCGGCAGTATGAGTACCGAAGAGTTTGTAACGGCACTTAAAAACATGAAGCCGCCTGAACACGCTCAGGGGGAAAGTGAAGGGGGAATGCCACCTCCACCTCCGGGCGGAATGCCCCCTCCACCACCGCCGAGTGAATCATCATCCTCTTCTTCGGAGAGTGAAAGCGCGAATGAGATTTTCTCTGCACTGGATACCAATCAAGACGGAACTATCAGTTCTGAGGAGTTTATGGCACTGTTTGAAGAGAAATCTTCCGAGAGTACAACAGCTTCTACAGAAACGGCCTCAACTGCCTCGACAGAGACAGAAACCGATGACGCATTTAAAACGATGCGCAACGATATGCTTCAAAAAATTCTCTCCTACTATGGCAGTAATGCCTCTTCAAGCAACTCCACCTCCCTCTTAAGCATCAGTGCTTAAGCAAACATGCCCTTCTGGGCGTGTTACTTTTTATTTACTTACTCCCCGATATAATCGATTTATGATACAGGTTTTAATGATCGAAGATGATGTTGAGCTAGCACAGCTATTACAATCACGCCTCTATAAAGATAAGATTGAGGTTACCATCGCCCCCAGTCCGTTGGAGGGGCTCACCCTTTTCCAAACGAAGCAGTTTGATCTTTTGGTACTTGATCTCTCACTCCCTCAGATGGACGGAATGGAGATTTGCCGCCTGATCCGCCAAGAGAGTGCCATCCCTATAATCATCTCCTCCGCACGATCCGATATACGGGATAAAATGATGGGATACTCACGCGGTGCGGATGATTATCTCCCCAAGCCTTACGATCCGCAAGAGCTTATATTTCGGATCGATGCCATTATGCGGCGTCTTCACCCCACACTCCCTAAAAAGTTTACCCCTTTCGAAGTGGATGAGAACAGGCACGAGATTACCCGCCACGGCACACTCTTGCGCCTGACACAAGCCGAATACGATATCGTTTTATATATGATTAAAAAAGATCGCTATGCTATTTCACGTGAAGAGCTCTTGATGAATATCGGCTCGATTAAATTTGAAAGCAGTCTCAAAAGTATCGATGTCATTATGGGACGTATCCGCCAAAAAATCGGTGATGATCCCAAAAATCCCCATTACATTGTCTCGGTACGGGGTGTAGGATACAAATTTGTCAATGAATAATCACTCCATTATACGGCTCATTACCCTCTTTTTTCTCCTCATTTTTGCCTTGATAAACGGGTTGTTTTGGATTGCAGATCAACATTTCTCTAAAGAGCAAGAGGGGGATAGAATGAGACGTTTTGCTTTGGCGGAGCGACTTATCCATCATAAAAGCGGAAGTTTTGATGCGGAACTGCGACAGTTGATGATCACCCCCTCATCTCTCTCACCCGATTTCCTCCGATCTCACGGAAAGAATATGGCGGAATTTCCCTTCGGTAAAATGCTCCGCTATAACGGTAAAGTCTATTTTGTAAAATCACTGCCGCCGAGATTTCCGTTTCCCCCTCCTCCGCCGATGTTCGATCACGTTTTACCCTCTCCGCCGCCTATGGGTAATTTTTCTCCTATCGTCTTAGAAGATCTAAAAAAAGAATCGTCGATCAGTGTGTGGATCGTTATGATCGCTATTGACGTTCTTGTTTTGCTCTTTTTCGCCTTCATACTCAAAAAGCTCACCCCTCTGCACCGTCTCAAAGATGCCATCATCCATTTCAAAGAGGGGGATACCCATCTGGATGTGCCGATAGAGGGGAAAGATGAAATATCCCAAATCACACAGGAGTTCAACCTCGCATTAGAGAAAATCGCCTCGATGAAAGAGGCGCGTTCCCTTTTTCTGCGCAATATCTTGCATGAGCTCAAAACACCGATAATGAAAGGTTCCCTCACTAGCGACTGTCTTGAGCACTCAAAGGATCAGGAGAGACTCAAGAGGATATTTAACCGTATGGATTATCTGCTGGGTGAGTTTTCGAAAATGGAGCGCTTTAGCAGCGGAGAGATCAGTATCAACGCCCGAGAGTACCGCTTTGTCGATATCCTCGATCATACCTGCGACATATTAATGTGTGACAAAAAAAATATTACGATCAAAGGGGAAGATTCCGCCCTCCTTATCAACGTCGATTTTGAACTGTTTGCGATTGCATTGAAAAATCTTCTCGATAACGCTCTTAAATATTCCACTACCAAACCGACGCTGATTATATTGTCCCAAGCTATCGAAATATGCAGTGTCGGAGAGCCCTTAAGTGAAGAAAATCGTCACTTTAGCAAACCGTTTAACCGCACCTATGAAAGTTCTATGACAGGTCTGGGTCTGGGACTCTATATCACCCACTCCATCCTCCAAAAACATGGCTATACTCTCGGATATCACTACGCTTCGGGGCTTAACTGTTTTAGGATAGTTCTAAAATAACGACAGAGAAACAGCAAAAGAACCCATACAAAATAAAAAATCACCGCAGTATGGAATGACCCCAACAATACCGGAAGCGTAGTCACTAGCCCCACTTTCATAGAGGCCTGTCCCTGTCCCAATGAAAATATTATGTATTGCTTAGTTAATATCTGTCACTGATTTTTTTATTTTAACTTATTCATAATTATCACATAATGTAATAATTTGTTAGCGAAGAGGCGTAAAATATGGACAGAAGATATTTTTTGAATTATTCGGCCATTACTGCTGCTTTTATATTCACAGGGTGCGAGACGGATGAACCAGCCTCTACCTCTTCGGTAAGTGCGGTATCTTCTAAAGCAAAGGAAAAGATTTCAGAAAAAATCCTCCCTTTTACCCAAAAGCTGAAAGTCCCGCATGAAATGAATTTTGCTCAGATCAAAAAGGGTGAGTTTACAGCGCAAAAGAGCAACGTCAACATTTTCCCTGATGCCCAAACAGAAATGTTAACCTTTCAAGGAGATCTGCCCAACCCAACGATCCGTATCAAAAAAGGGGATGTTTTTGATTTGGATTTCATAAATAAACTTCCAGAACCGACTATCATCCATTGGCATGGGCTGATCGTCCCTGAAGAGATGGATGGACACCCCAAAGATGCAATATCTACAGGGTACACGAAAAAGTACCACTATAAGGTACAACAGAGTGCGGGTACCTTTTGGTACCATACTCATCCCCATGGAAGAACGGGAAAAGAGATCTATCACGGATTATCAGGATTTTATATCGTTGAGGACAATGAAGAGAAGCAGCTAAATCTTCCAAACGGGGAATTTGAACTGCCGTTGATGATACAGGATAAAAGGTTTGATAAGAAACGCCAACTGCTCTATAAGGATCCTAATGTTCTATCCGATAACAACGGTGTGATGGGAGATGTGATACTTGTCAATGCCACACCGCTTCCCTATCATGAGGTCAAAAGCGGAAAATACCGACTGAGAATACTGAATGCATCCAGTGTCAGAACCTATAAGCTTGCATTCGATACGATCAAAGAGTTTACACTTATTGGAACGGATGCGGGCTTGCTTGAGGATCCTGTGAATGTACAGAGTGTGCTCTTGAGCATAGCAGAACGCGTTGATATCATCGTAGATTTCAAAGACCAAAAAGTCGGAGATAAAGTAACACTCAAAACGCTTGGCTTCAAAGAAGGAACCACTATGGCACTAAGCCCTGACTATCCGTCTTTTGATGCCCAGATGGATATTATGCAGTTTCACGTAACAGAAAAAATCGAAGATACGTACGTACTGCCTGCTAAGCTCATCAAAATCCCTCGCATGAAAGCATCCGATGCGATCAAGACGAGAGCGATCACTATGGAGATCATGAGCGGAGGTATCTGGACGCTGGATAAAAAACCTTATGATATGGGGCGTATTGATCAGCGAGTGAAACTGGGCAGTACGGAGATTTGGGAGATTACCAACAGTGTCCATATGGCACACCCCTTGCATATACACGGTGTGAGATTTCAGGTGCTGGATAGAAATGGAAAGATAGATTTTCCTACGGATAGAGGATGGAAAGACACTGTGCTCGTTATGCCGTTTGAGACGGTTCGCATCATCGTTCATTTCACGATGCCCGGACTCTTTGTCTATCACTGCCATATCCTCGAACACGAAGATAATGCAATGATGGCAAATTTTTTAGTGGAGTGAGATCAAAAAGAGTGCAATTTAAATCAACCCCAACAACGCCACCAGCAACACCGGTGGCGTAATCACCAGCCCTACTTTCATATACTCGCCCCATCCGATTTTGACCCCTTTTTGCGCCAAAACATGGAGCCAAAGAAGGGTCGCAAGTGAACCGATCGGGGTCATTTTAGGCCCAAGGTTGCATCCGATGATGTTGGCATACGCCAATGCGCTGTTCCCCGCTTCGGCAATCGCGATATCCATAATCATAATGGTCGGCATATTGTTCATGACCGAGCTGAGGATGGCGGAGAGAAAGCCTGTTCCGATCACGGCATAGACGTTCCCCATACTCTGAAGCTCCATAATCATCCCTGCGAGATACGTCGTCAATCCGCCGTTTTTCAGACCATAAACCACAACGTAAAGACCGATACTAAACCATACCACCTGCCACGGTGCCGCTTTGATCGTGAGAAGCGGTTTCGTCGCTTTAAAGTAGGTTGCGATGGCTAAAAATACGAGCGCACCGCCGAGGGCGAAGACCGAGATAGGGAGATGATACGCATCCCCGATGAAATACCCAACCATAAGTAATCCCAAGAACCACCAGCTGAGGCGGAACATCGTCATGTTTTTGATCGCCGATTCAGGAGTAGCGAGGTTTTCGACATCGATATGGCTCGGAATGTCTTTGCGGAAAAAGAGCCACAATACGACGATCGAGGCAATGATACTGAGGAGATTCGGGAGGAACATTGTCCGTGCGTATTCCCAAAAACCTATTTGGAAGTATCCTGCCGTCACGATGTTAGTGAGATTAGAGATGACGAGAGGATTGGAAGCACTGTC
>DLUI01000125.1 GCA_002742695.1 Sulfuricurvum kujiense
CTCGGTTTCGGAGTGGCTTTTTATAGTTTAAACACCTTTTTGATACAATGGATACGATAAATTAGCAGGAAACCCATGACCATATACGACAGCGTCCAAAAAACAAAGCTACCTTTTATACCGCTCCAAGAGGGGAAAGTCTCCCTCTACGTCTGCGGCCCGACGGTCTATGATGATGCCCATTTGGGACATGCCAAAAGTGCATTGGTCTTTGATCTGCTTCGCCGTGTTTTGGAAGCGGAGGGGTATGACGTCCTCTTCGCCCGCAACATCACCGACATCGACGATAAGATTATCAATAAAGCGCGTGAGTTAGGGATCAGTACCTCTGAGATTGCAGAGCGTTACACTGCGGCCTACACCCGTGATATGGAAGCCATCGGCGTCCAAAAACCGACATTAGAACCCAAAGCGACCGAATCGATCGACGCGATGGCGGAGATGATTCAGCGCCTCCTCGACAAAAAACATGCCTACATTATCGGCAACGGTGATATCTATTTCGATACCCAAAGCGATACAAACTACCTCTCCCTCTCCAACCGTCAAAGCTCCGAGAACGTCAGCCGTGTCGAGAGAGTCTCCGAAAAGCGTAACGAAGCCGATTTCGCCTTGTGGAAAGCGGTACATGATGAAGGTGTCGCCTTTGATTCTCCATTTGGGCGGGGGCGTCCGGGATGGCATTTGGAGTGTTCGGCGATGATCGAGCGCTATGTGACTCCCCATGTCGGTGACTATGCCATCGATATCCACGGCGGCGGAGCGGATCTCCTCTTCCCCCACCACGAAAACGAAGCGGCGCAAACCCGCTGTGCAACGGATCATGAACTGGCGAAGTATTGGATGCACAACGGATTCGTCACGATCGGCGGTGAGAAAATGTCCAAGAGTTTGGGGAACAGCTTTTTCCTCAAAGATGCCCTAAAAGCCTATGATGGCGAAGTGCTCCGTTTTTATCTCCTCAGCACCCATTATCGGGGAGATTTCAACTTCAACGAAGAGGATTTGATCGCCTCAAAAAAACGGCTCGATAAACTCTACCGCCTCAAAAAACGGCTCTTCGGTCTCACTGCCGAAACTATCGAGACCGAATTCAAAAAAAATCTTCTTGAAGCTCTTGGAGATGATCTCAATGTCTCGCGTGCCTATGCCCTCATCGATGAACTGATCACTCACGCGAATGACGCACTCGATACCAATCCCAAAGATAAAACCTATCGCCAAACACTCCTCTGTGCGCTCGCTACCGTCGAAACGGTATTGGGTTTCGGAGGACAAAATCCGTATGAGTATTTCCAATTCGGATTGGATGATGTGGCAAAAGCAAAAATCAATGATTTAATCGAAAAACGGAGTGAGGCCAAAAAAGCGAAAGATTTTGCAACCTCCGATGCGATCCGCGATGAACTTAGTGCCTTGGGTGTCTCGATCATGGATACGGCAGCGGGAACTTTTTGGGAGAGTCGCGATTGAAATTCAGTGAAATTTACAAACGGTACTGGCCCTACATACGGGGATATAAATTCCAATACGTCATGGTCCTTATCGGGATACTCCTCACCGTAACGGCAACGGCAGGGACGGCGCAAATCATGCAGCCGTTAATGGACAATATGTTCATTAAAAAAGAAGCGGAGATGCTCTATATCATCCCCGCTTTGTTGGTAGGGATTTATGTCATCAAATCGCTAGGGCGTTATTTGCAAGCGGTGTATAACACCTATATCGGGATGCATATCGTCTCCCGTCTTCGTGAAAATCTGCTCGATAAAATAGTCCATATGGATATGCAGTTTCTCTACACCAATCGCAGCGGAGAGCTTATCTCCCGAATCACCAACGACATCGCCCGTATTCAGTATTTTGTCTCTACCATGATGCCCGAGCTGGTCCGTGAGAGTCTCACGGTGATTGCCCTTGTCGCCTATGTGATTTATCTCAATGCGACACTCGCGTTTTGGGCACTCTTTGTCATGCCGATACTCATCTTTCCTCTCATGAAGATCACCCGACGCCTCAAACGGCTCTCACACCGTTCTCAGGAAAAAAATGCCGATTTAATGACCCGTTTAACCGAAGTGTTCAACAACAGTGAAATCATCAAAGCCAATGCGACGGAAGAGTATGAAGTAACACGGTTTAAAAATGAAAACGAGCAGTTTTTTAAACTCAATATGAAATCGACCTACACGAGCGAACTCGTTTCACCGCTGATGGAGATTATCGGCGCGATAGGACTCGCTGCCGTTATCTTCGTCGGAGGGCAGCAGGTCTATTCGGGATCTATGAGCGTCGGAGAGTTCACCGCATTTTTAACCGCCGTCGGACTCGTATTTCAGCCCCTTCGTCGGGTGAGTGCCATCTACAGCAAAATCCAAGACGCTCAGGCCGCCAGCGAGCGGGTATTTCATATTTTCGATATTGAAAATGAGATCAAAGACGGGTCGATCTCTCTGGATGAGGCGATCAAAGAGGTCCGTTTTGAGGATGTCACCCTCAATTTCAGTGATAAACCGGCCCTCTCTCATATCAACCTCTCTATCAATGCAGGACAAACCGTTGCCCTCGTAGGTCAAAGCGGCGGAGGCAAAAGCTCTCTGGTAAATCTCCTCTTGCGCTTTTACGACCCTACAGAGGGAACCATTACCCTTAACGATCGTAATCTCAAAGAGTACACCCAAGATTCTCTCCGTAACCAAATTGCCGCCGTATCGCAGCGGGTTTATATCCTCCAAGACACCTTAGCCGCTAACGTAGCGTACGGCCATGAGATCGATGAAGAGAGGGTCAAAGAGGCTCTGCAAAAAGCGGATGCACTCGAATTTGTGTCCGCTCTTTCTGAGGGGATACATACGATAATGCAAGAGTTCGGTGCCAATCTCTCCGGCGGTCAGCGTCAGCGGATCGCCATTGCCCGCGCCATCTACAAACACGCCTCCCTCCTCATATTGGATGAAGCGACCAGCGCGCTGGATAACGAAAGCGAAAAACGTATCCAAGCCTCATTGCAATCGTACGCGCAGGATAAAATCACCCTTATCATCGCCCACCGCCTCAGTACGATTGAACACGCCGATATGATTTTATATTTTGAAGAGGGGCACATTATCGCACGAGGAACCCACCGAGAGCTTCTTGAAACCTCCGAAAATTACCGCCGTCTTGCAGGGAAAATGGGCGAATAATCCCCTATTAATCCTTTTTTGAGTATAATCGCGGCAACTTTAATCACGATGAGGCGGATGGTATGTTTGATTACGAATCTTTAAAACCCTGGCTTTTTAAACTTCAACCCGAAAGCGCCCATACGCTTGCCGCCGCAGTTCTCCGCAGTGCCAGTTTTTGTCCCCCCCTCTTCAACGGCTGGATGGCGAAACATTTCGTAACCCACCCTTCCCTTACCCAAGAACTTTTTGGCCGTACGTTTCTTAACCCTGTCGGTCTTGCCGCAGGATTCGATAAAAATGCGACGATGTTCCACGGCGTTATGTCTATGGGATTCGGTTTTACTGAGATCGGTACCCTCACCCCGAAACCGCAAGAGGGAAATCCACGCCCGCGCCTATGGCGTCACATCGAAGAGGAGTCTCTTCAAAACGCGATGGGATTTAACAACGACGGCCTTTTCCGTATCTCTCACCGTCTCAAAAATATCTATCCGTTCAGCACCCCTATCGGCGTCAACATCGGAAAAAACAAAATAACTCCCGATGATAAAGCGATCAAAGATTACACCACCCTCATCAAAGCACTCCACGAGTACGCCGATTATATGGTTATCAATATCTCATCGCCGAACACTCCGGGATTGCGCGATCTCCAAAACGAAGCATTTATCAGCCAGCTTTTCGCCGAAGCCAAAGCGCTGACCAACAAACCGATTTTGCTCAAAATCGCCCCCGATATGTCCGAAGATCAAGCGGTCGCCCTGTGTGTCCACGCGGTTGAGAGCGGAGCAGACGGTATTATCGCTACCAATACGACCATCGATTACTCTCTCGTCTCTGAACCCGAAGATATCGGGGGACTCAGCGGAGAAGTATTACGCGAGCGAAGTTTCTATATTTTTGATGCGATTGCGCGCGAACTTTACGGCAAAACGACCCTCATCAGCGTCGGCGGAATCAGCACACCTGAGGAAGCATACCGCCGCATTCGTGCAGGTGCTTCATTGGTGCAAATCTACACCTCATTGATTTTCAAAGGTCCCGAAGTGATCGAAGAGATCAACAGCGGTTTGATCGATCTTTTGGCATCGGACGGATTTGCCTCCATCACCGAAGCAATCGGCGCAGATCGGCGATGAAAATCCTCATTGCAACAATTTTGTCTCTAGGAACCCTTATGGCCTCATCACTCCCCCATTATGAAACCAAGACCCTCTCCAACGGGTTGCAAGTCGTTGCCATTCCGATGGACAACGGTTCGCAGGTTATCTCTACCGATATTTTTTATAAAGTGGGAAGCCGCAACGAAGTGATGGGTAAAAGCGGCATCGCCCATATGCTGGAGCACATGAACTTCAAATCGACGAAAAACCTCAAAGCGGGTGAGTTCGATGAAGAGGTAAAAAGTGTCGGCGGTCTGAACAACGCTTCGACCGGATTTGACTACACCCACTATTACATTAAATCGAGTACCGAAAATCTCGCTAAATCCCTCTCCCTCTTTTCAGAGCTGATGCAGAATCTCAACCTCAAAGATGAAGAGTTCCAACCCGAGCGTAACGTCGTCGCCGAAGAGCGTCGATGGAGAACCGATAACAATCCGATGGGATATCTCTATTTTCGTCTGTTTAACAGCGCCTACGTCTATCATCCCTACCACTGGACACCGATCGGGTTTATGAACGATATTCAAACATGGACACTGGAGGATATCCGCAGTTTTCATCAAACCTATTATCAGCCGAAAAATGCCATTTTAATCGTTACGGGAGACATTAAGCCCGAGCGTGTCTTCGAAGAGGCAGAGAAACATTTCGGATCGGTTCCCAATACGCTCGATATTCCGACCGTCAAAACACTTGAGCCCGAACAAGACGGAGCACGCCGTGTGGAAGTGAACAAAGAGAGCGAAGTAGAAATGCTCGCCATATCTTTCCCTATCCCCAACTTTCAACACGCGGATCAACCTAAACTCTCAGCTCTCAGCGAGATGCTCAGCTCCGGTAAAAGCTCACGTTTGAGCCGTGTATTGGTCGATGAAAAGCGGCTTGTCAACCAAATTTATGCCTATAATATGGAAAATATCGATGCGGGGGTATTTTTATTTTTAGCGGTCTGTAACAACGGGGTCACGGCAGAGAGCGTCGAAGCGGAGATTTGGAAAATCATCCGTTCCCTCCAAGATAAACCGGTAGAGAAAGCGGAGCTTGATAAAGTTAAAATCAACACCAAAGCCGATTTTATCTACTCACTGGAGAGCTCCACCTCGGTAGCCGATTTGTTCGGAAGCTACCTTGCTCGCGGAGATATCTCACCGTTGATGCAGTATGAAGCGGCAATCGAAGCTCTCAAACCCTCTGAGATCCAAAAAGTGGCAAAAGAGTATCTCAAACCTGAAAAATCAACAACGCTAATCCTCCGTAAAGGACAAAAATGAATCTAGTAACAGGCTCAACGACCGCCCTCATCACCCCGTTTAAAAACGGAAAATTGGATGAGCAAAAATACGCTGATCTCATTCAACGACAAATCAACAATGGAATAAATGCCGTTTGTCCCGTCGGAACAACGGGTGAGAGTGCAACGCTCAGCTACGAAGAAGACCGTATTTGTATGGAGATCGCCGTTGCCGTGTGTAAAGGGACCAATACCAAAGTCCTCGCAGGGGCAGGAAGCAACTCAACCGCAGAAGCGATCGAAGCGGCGCGTACGGCTCAAGCATGCGGTGTCGATGCGATTTTCTCTGTTGCTCCGTATTACAACAAACCTTCCCAAGAGGGGCTCTATCAGCACTACAAAGCAATCGCCGAATCGGTTCCGGAATTGCCTTTTATGCTCTACAATGTTCCGGGGCGAACGGTCGTCGATATCAGTGCCGATACCGTTATCCGTCTTTTTGATGATGTCAAAAACATCTATGGTATCAAAGAGGCGACGGGAAGTATCGAGCGCACCATCGAGCTCCTCTCACGCCGACCGGAACTCAAAGTATTCAGCGGGGATGACGCGATCGATTACGCGATTCTCGCTTGCGGCGGTGCAGGGATTACTTCGGTCACCTCCAACCTCCTCCCCGATTTAAAAAGTGATTTGGTTACCAAAGCACTCTCTGGTGACTTTGCGGGAGCAAAAGCGTTGAATGATGCGCTTTTCCCGATCAATAAAGCCCTCTTTTTGGAATCCAATCCGGTTATGATCAAAGCGGCAATGTACATCGCAGGACTACTCGATACACTCGAATATCGTCTTCCTCTCGTTCTTCCGAGCAATGAGAATATGAAGCGTCTTGAGAATGTTATGAAAAACTACACTATAAAAGGAATGTAATTGAATATGCAAGGAAAAACCCTACTCATCAGCGGCGGAACCCGAGGTATCGGAAAAGCGATCGTCTATGCATTCGCATCAAAGGGGGTAAACGTAGCGTTTACCTATAACTCCAATGCTGAAATCGCGCAAGAGATTACGGACGATATTGAAAAACAATACGGTGTTAAATGTCGCGGATACGCTCTCAATATTTTAGAGCCTGATGAGTATAAAGAGGTCTATGCAAAATTTGACGAAGATTTCGATCGACTCGATTTTTTCATCTCCAACGCGATCATTTCAGGACGTGCGGTAGTAGGCGGTTTCGGTCCGTTTATGCGTCTCAAACCCAAAGGGCTTAACAACATCTATACCGCAACCGTCAACGCTTTCGTCGTCGGTGCGCAAGAAGCGGCAAAACGGATGGAAAAAGTGGGCGGCGGCTCGATCATCTCTATGAGCTCCACCGGAAATCTCGTCTATACCCCTAACTATGCGGGTCATGGAACCAACAAAGCGGCTGTTGAGGCGATGGTACGCTACGCAGCGGCGGAACTGGGAGAAAAAGGGATTCGTGTCAATGCCGTCAGCGGCGGCCCTATCGATACCGATGCCCTTAAAGCGTTCCCGAACTACGAAGAGGTCAAAGGGGAAGTGGTCAAACGCTCACCGCTTAGCCGTATGGGGGAAGCCGAAGATTTGACCGGTGCTTGTCTCTTCCTTTGCGGAGAAGGCTCTTCGTGGCTTACAGGACAAACGATTGTCGTTGACGGTGGGACAACTTTCCAGTGATTAACCTTCCCAATCTTCTCGCGCTCTCGCGCCTCCTCATCGCTCCGGTGATGTTTTGGATTATTCTCAACCCACAGATCTTTAGCAATGCGGGATGGGATATCAGCTGGAGCTACTACGCTGCCGCTCTCCTCTTTGTTATCGCCAGCGTTACCGATTTTTTTGACGGTTATATCGCGCGTGAACTCGATCAGATCACCATCGTCGGACAGATTCTCGATCCGCTCGCCGATAAGATGCTCACGTTAGCCGCATTTTTGGGTCTTATGATGAGCGGTGCCGCATCAGCGTGGGCAATCTATATTATCATCGTTCGAGAGCTTTTCATCACCGGTCTTCGCACCCTCTCCCTCTCCGAGGGGATCGATGTCAGTGCGTCGATGGCGGGTAAAGTGAAAACGGTCGCCCAGATGATCGCTATCGGTTTTTTATTGATGCATTGGCCGTTTGGAGATATACTGCTATGGATCGCTGTTGCCCTCACCGTCTATTCGGGAGCCGAATACGTGATCGGTTTTAGTAAAGCCTATAAAGCAAAAGGATAATCGTGAGCTGGATCGTCGCCCTCGCCGTTTTATCGGTACTTATTTTCTTCCATGAACTCGGTCACTACAGTGCCGCCCGCTTTTTCGGTGTTTATGTCGAAGTGTTCAGTATCGGTTTCGGTAAAAAACTCCTCTCGTTTCAATGGATCGGAACGCAATGGCAAATCTCCGCCATCCCTTTAGGCGGGTATGTCAAAATGAAAGGGCAGGACGATCTCGACCCCACTGCACTCAGTAGCGATAATGACAGCTACAACAGCAAAAAACCGTGGCAGCGGATTATCATCCTCCTCGCAGGGCCCTTGGCAAATTTTGCCCTCGCATGGGTCTTCTTTTACGCCATCGCATTGGGTGGGCCGCAAGCGCTCTCCCCTGTTATCGGAAAGGTAGTTCAAGCATCTCCTGCCGAGATTGCGGGACTTCAAAAAGGGGATATTGTCCTCTCCATCAATGGTGAGCGTATCAATGAGTGGAATGAACTCTCCGATCATATCAAAGCCTCTGTCGGAGCGTTGAGCCTCCAGATTGAACGCGGTGACACTATCCACAATCTCACCGTCACTCCTAAAATCACCGAAACTCAAAACATATTTAAAGAGACCATCCAGCAACGAATGGTGGGGATTGCCCCGGCGGGTGTGACGCATACAATGGAGCTCAGTCTCATCGGCACCTTCGAATACGCCAGCGAAGAGACCTATAATTCCTCTCTGCTTATCTTCCAAAGCGTCCAAAAACTTCTTACGGGAGTTGTCCCTGCCAAAGAGGTAGGAGGCGTGGTGAGTATCGTCCAAATTACTGCCGATGCATCATCGTATGGTTGGATGTCTCTGTTTTTCTTTGCCGCCCTCATCTCCGTCAATCTCGGAGTCCTTAACCTTCTCCCGATACCGGCACTCGATGGAGGGCACATTATGTTTAACCTCTATGAGATGATCCGCCGTAAAGCACCGAGCGAAGCGGTAATTACCCAGCTCACTATCGGAGGATGGGTGATACTTCTCGGATTGATGAGTTTGGGATTGTATAACGACATTACGAGGCTAATGCAATGACTACACTGGAACAAAAGCTCCATTTTGACCGTATTATCGAACGGGTTGAAAAAGCACGTTTACGAGTAAATGACCATCACATCGTCAAAATTGTCGCTGCCAGCAAATATGTGGATGCCGAAGCGATCAAATCGCTCTATGCGATAGGACAGCGTGCCTTCGGAGAGAACAAAGTGCAAGATCTCATGTCCAAAAGCGAAGCATTGGATGAACTCCCAATCGAATGGCATTTCATCGGTACCTTGCAAAAAAACAAGATCAACCATCTTTTAAGTGTCCGCCCCCATCTCCTCCACTCTATCGACTCTTTGGAACTCGCTCATGCCCTCAATGAGCGGCTTGAGAGAGAGGATAGGACGCTTCGTGCTTTGGTTCAGATCAATTCGGCCTATGAAGCGTCTAAAAGCGGATTTCTCCCCGAAGAGACAAACGAAAAATATCTCCAAATCATGCAAGAGTGCCCCCGTTTAGTATTACAAGGGGTGATGAGCATCGGAGCCCATGTCGAAGAGCCTACGGTTGTCCAAAAAAGTTTTGAGACAACCCGCCGAATTTTTGAGACGCTGCCTAATGCAAAAGTTTGCTCTATGGGGATGAGCGGAGACTTTGAGCTTGCCATTGCGTGCGGTTCCACATTGATACGTTTAGGTTCAATTTTGTTCCCTAAAGAATAGCGTTTTTAACTGTTTTTAATTATTTATCCGAAAAATCTTAACTCCTATGTTATAATAATAATGAATCAGTGACAAGAAGGATGCAATGTGCATAAAATTAAACAACGGGCGACTCTTTATTCTATCGCTCTTGTCATTTTGCTTATTGTCATCTTTATCGTTACCATTATTCAGGACAAAAAACACGTTTTAGAAGAGAAAACCTCTGCCCACCGTGCACTTTTACGAAACTCTTTTGATTTAGCAATGCTCGATACCCAAAAAGGGCTGAGCGAACTCGCATGCAAAATTGCAGGAAACCGCGATATCGTCGATGCGTTTGCGGCACACGATCGAGAAAAGCTTTATCGCCTCACCCTCCCTTATTTCGAAGAAGCTAAAGGGCGCGGCACAGTCGATATGAGCGGATTTATCGGTGCTGACGGTGCCCATTTCCTCAGACTCCAAGATCCAAAAAAATACGGCGATAATATTCTCCATAAACGTCCTGTTTTAGCGCATGCCATCAAAACACGCCAAAATGTTACGACGTTGGATGTGACCATCTATGATGTCTCTGTAGTCACCATCATCCCCATCTTTAAAAATGAAACCTTTATCGGTATTATCCAAACCGTAGCCAAAATCGATCGTGTTCAAAAGCGGCTTGATGCCCATTCCGGTATAAAAAGTGCCATCGCTTTTGATACCAAGAAACTCAAAAGTCTCTTACCCGATTCCAAAAATATTGTCTATCACGGCTACTCTATCGTCTCTTCGAATGATCCCCTTTTTAATAACCTCCCCTCCTCATTTACCTTTAGCGACAGCAATAGCTACAAAATAGGGGAAACAGATTATGTAATAGCGTCGCGTCCGCTAACCAATTACGAAAATGAAATTATTGCGATGATGACGTGTGCTTTTGATATCACCGAAGATGTCACTGAGTATAAAGCTGAAATACGGAATCTTCTCCTCGTCAGCCTCTTTTTACTCACATTTGTTGCTATCGTTCTTCACTTTGGATTCCGTGTCCTTATCCGCCGTATCGAGCGTGATACCGAAATTACCCGTGAACTTAATCAAAAATTGGAGCATCAACTCCATACCGACCATCTCACCGAGTTGCCTAACCGAAATGCTCTCATTCGAGATATACATACCAGCCGTTTTTATGCGCTTATACTCCTTAATATTGATAATTTCAAAGAGATCAATGACTTTTACGGTCATGCAATCGGTGATGAGACCATTTTAGCGCTAACCAAGTCGATTCAAGACGCGATTAGTGATTTACCGATGCATCTGTATAAAATGCCTTCCGATGAATATGCCATTGCACTGAGCAAACCTATGAGCTCGTCTGAATTGGAAGCAGCCCGCCTCTCAATCATCGACCATCTGCAAGCTCAATATTACGACCTTCATGGTGCCAGCATCTATGTTACCTTGACCATGGGTATGGATGTCTCACGTAACCGCAGACAAAACAGCATTGATCTTCTCGCCAATGCCGATATGGCACTGAAAACGGCTAAAAAACGTCGCCTTAGCTATCAGCTGTATGACGAAACGATGCAGATTCGACAGGAGTATCAGCAAAATATTCTCTGGAGTAAAAAACTCAAAGAGGCAATCGAAGATAACCAGTTCTGCCTCTATTATCAGCCGGTTTTTGATGCTGTAAGCGGAGATATTGTTGAGTATGAAGCCCTTATTCGGATGATTGATAACAACGGAGAGATTGTCTCTCCGGGCTTTTTTCTTCCGGCTGCACGTCAATCACGTCTTTACCCGCTTCTTTCTCGATTTGTGATCGGCGAAGTGTTTAATATGCTCGAAACATCCCCGCATTCCTATTCAATGAATCTTTCTGTAGATGATATTTTTGATAAACCGACCAAAGAGTTCTTGATCCAAAAACTCCGTGATTCTGCTCACGCCGACCGAATCATCATCGAGCTCTTAGAGAGTGAAGGGATCGAAAACTATCCGGAAGTCTCCGCCTTTATTGCCGAAGTCAAAACCTTCGGATGCCGCATTGCTATCGATGATTTCGGTACCGGATATTCGAATTTTGCCCATATCATCAAACTCGATGTTGATTTTCTTAAAATTGACGGTTCGTTGATCCGTAATATCGATACCGATACCAATGCGCAAACGATTCTTACGGCTATCACCGAGTTCTCAAAACACTTGGGGCTCAAAACGGTAGCGGAATTTGTCCATTCCGAAGCGGTCTATACCAAATGTAAAGAGATGGGTGTCGATTATCTGCAAGGATATTACCTCGGAGAGCCTAAGCCCCTCTAAGAGGAGAGGCTGAAACGAAACCCTTTACGTTCCCCTTCGCACAATGCGATCTCTCCTCCGTGTGACTCGACGATATTTTTTGAGAGAACTAACCCGAGTCCGTTTCCTCGTTCTTTGGTACTTTTAAACGCTTCAAAAAGCCATTTTTTATTCTCGATAGCTATTCCGCTGTCGTAGATCTCAAACACATGATACTCCCCCTCTTGTGAGTGGCGTATTTCGATTCTCCCCTCTTCCTCTTCATCGAGTTCTATCGCATCAATCGCATTAAAAACAAAATTGGTAAAGAGCATTGTCAGCAAATCCAAATCACCGAAAAGTTCAAAATCCTCTTCGGGGAAAATAAACTCGATGGGTTTGCCGTAACTGTAGTACCCGATGGCACTAAGGAGTGCTTCGCGTATCTGCCACCACCGAAGGGCATTTTTTTGGGCACTCACCCCTTTAGAGAACATCAGTGTCGCTTTAATAATCCGCTCGATCCGATAGAGAGATTTTTGGATCTCCGTCACGATCGGTTTATTCTCCTCTTTAACCCGCTTCATCAACGTGGAAGCGAGCAAAGCGATAGAGCCGATAGGGTTACGAATTTCGTGTGATAAATGTGCCGCCATCTGCCCCATAGTGGCGAGATTTTCTTTCCGTTTTTGCTCGGTTATATCGGTTGCACTCAAAAGCCGTTTCTCATTATGCTGTGCCGATTTGATCAGATAGGAGCGCTCTTTAAAGGTCATCTCATAATCTTCTTCGTCCAAACGGAGCGTCTCAAAAAGCATCCCTAACGCTTTCCCCTGCGAATTTTGCAAAAAGATAGATCCGTCCTGCTCCACGATCCAAATCGCATTAGGGAGAAACTCGATAACCTGCTCAATCGTGCTTTGGAGATACTCATACGACTGACGAAGGGCGACATACTCCTCTTCGACCTTATAGGTTTGATCGATGAGTGCTTTGAGTTCGGCGGGTGAGATAGACTCTGACATTAGAAATCCCCTAAATGTATCAAGATACGATAGAGTCCGTACGCATCACTGACTCCTGAGAGTTCACGAATAGAGTGCATCCCCAGAGTCGGTACCCCGACATCAATCGTCTCGATCCCTAACCGTGCTGAAGTAATGGGCCCGATAGTACTGCCGCACCCCATATCGCTGCGAGTAACAAACGTCTGAGTCGGAATATGAAGCGCACGTGCGCACTGAACGAACCGTCCTTGCGTTAGAGCACTGGTCGCATAGCGCTGGTTGGAGTTGATCTTAATCGCTACCCCCACATTGAGCAGCGGTGCGTGCTCAGACTCATGTTTACTCGGAAAGTTAGGGTGCTGAGCATGGGCATTATCGCACGACACCATCAAAGAGCGGCGCATCAGGGTCGTAAAATTCTCCCCCGCAATACGACGAAGCGTCTCTTCCACAAAAGTCCCCCCTGCTCCCACATGAGAATCACTCCCCACCTCTTCGTGATCCATACACGCAAGCATCATTGGATTGGATCTCTCCAAAAGCGCCTTCAGTCCCACATAGCAACTGAGGAGATTATCCAAACGTGCCGAAGTAATAAATTCCCCATTGACCCCTACGAATGACCCTTTTTGCGTGTCATAAAAACTGAGTTCATGGGCTAATAAAGCAAGAGAAGTGGTATCTTCTTGAATCTGAGAGAGGATAAAAGTCTCGAAATCGACATCCCCCGTCGCGATAATGGGGACGATGTCGGTCTGGGCATTGATAGAGTGAGAACTATTCGCCTCACGGTCGAGATGGATGGCAAGTGAGGGGATAAAAGCAATAGGGTGATTAACGTTGATCAGTGCCTCTTTGCGTACCTCTCCATCGAGATAGACGACACGACCCGCTAAACCCAAATCACGATCAAACCACGGGTTGAGCAACACTCCGCCATAGGGTTCAACGCCGAGCCGTTTGACCCCTGCTACACTCGTCAGAGGATTGGGTTTGAGACGCAGATGAGGCGAATCGGTATGGGCACCCACAATAGTGTACCCTTTCTCCGAGTCAGGGGGATAGGTAAAGGCGATAATCGAAGAGTCGTTACGGGTAACGTAATAGTCACTCCCAATTTCCAGATTCCAAACCTCATCTTCAACCAGACGGATGAAACCTCGGCACTCCAATGTTTGTGCCATCCACTCCACCGCATGAAACGGGGTCGGAGAGGCATCGATAAAATTGATCATCTCTTCGTTAAATTCGCGCATTACCCTTTATCCTTATTCTCTATTTTTTGAGTGCTTTGTGCTAATTTTTTATCATTCGCCCTCACTCTGCGTTCGAGCTTTTTGATATCTTCCTCGGGGGATAGATCTTCAGGCCTAATCCCGCTTTTGCCCAATAATTCCCGAACTTCACTATTATTTTTGATATGTTCATGTGTAATCGGCACTTCACCGAATAAATCACGCGCTTTGACATTATAGTTGGTAATCTCGGTCGCAAGGTCTTTTGCCTTGATCGTAATCGTTGGGAGAAAATCAGCGATAGGACGATTTTCAGGAATACCCATCTTTGATTTCATCTCTTGCGTATTATATCCACCGAATAGTGCATTATCCCCTTTACTGCGGATACGTCCGAAACCTTGATTATCCACACCCCGTTCATAAATATTTTTAGAGAGTTCCGTTTCGGTAGCGGTGAGTTTTTGACGGGCTTCGAGCCGTTCAGAGAGGGCAATACGCTCTTCGAGGAGTTCTTGTTTGCGGGTTTGTAGTGCAAAATAGCTTTGGGCAAAAGCGATCCGTTCTTTGCGAGGATCGCCGTTTTGAGCGATGAGATAACAGGCGTAGCGAGTGAGCATATAATCATCAACCGTTTTTTGTGCACCACTTCCGATCTCTACCATTTTCCCGACGTCGGGAAAATGGTCTACTACCGATTGTCCTGAATTTTGACATGCCGTTTTAGCTTTTTCGATAACTTGTTTAAAGTTATCCCATTTGGTATATTCCAAAAGCCCCATCAGCTCTCTAGCATACCAAAATTCTACACCCTCTTGTTCATGCACCGCGTCTTCGAAGCTTTTATGAAGAGAGGTTATCAGTTGTTTTTCCATTGCATTTTCCTTCGCGCAAATCTATAAATATTATAGCTTTGGACGAGAAAGCACTCCAAAATATGGCAGATTGTTATATAAACCAGATATCAATATTTTATGCACAGATCGAAACTTTGTGTTCTTTGTCCGCCACATAGGAGAGTGCTGCGAGAATATCCTCTTCTGTGAGTTCTGGGAAATCTTCGATGATGTCGGCAAAACTCATCTTGTTCACGAGCATATCGAGGATGTCATACACGCTGATCCGCATACCACGAATCGTTGGTTTACCCGAACGAATTTGAGGGTTGATGGCAATAATGGATTGGTATTCAGCCATGATATTTCCTCATGGAAAGTTAAAAGATTATAACAAATATTTGATGATAGTTCTGAACAAAAGAGGATTTTAAAAAAAATAATTCTTTTTTGTTACAATACACTATCTATTTCGTCATTCCCGATCAGGTCGAGAATCCATCCCAATACAAGAAAAAAAATGCCACTTTGGATTATGCCCGTATATATTGTATCTGGGATTACTTTATTAGTAAGCGGATATTTTTCCTATACAAATAAACCTTTCTGTTTTCAAAATCAAGCCATTCGAAATGAATCTATTCGACTCCATAGACTCAAATTACGCCAATTTGATCTTGGAGCCAAAGAACAGCTCACTCCACAAGAAGAAGCTGAATATACGATTTATAAGCGTGCCGATAAAAAGGCTTTCTTCATTGACCAAATTTTAAGTATTTCAGTTCCTATTTTTCTTATAACTTTTTTAATACTTATAGTATCATCAAATTGGGCATTACAAATGCCTTTATATATTGTGAGTGCATTCTTAATTTTGATCGGGAAAAATGATGCTGTCACAAATGCCAGTGGGTTTAGAAAACCTTTATGTGTTAGCAATCAAAGTTTTTATGAACTGGATATAATTGAATCATTTTACAAACGAATCAACGGTTTATCGCTCGATGAAGAAGAAAAAAGAAATATCGATAACTATGAAACCGAAATCCGATGGTATGGATGGCAGATGAATGTGCTTTATGTTGGAATTGCTTTACATCTGCTTGCAACGATACTTCACGGCATCATTCACGTATTTCAATCTTAACTGGATTCCCGATCAGGTCGGGAATGACGAGATTAAATCACATCCACATCTTCCAAAACACTTATCTCTTCAATCACCTTGTTATCGACCCGTATCGCCGAATCGATAACGACATCGGCAAGCTTCGAGACAATCGTGAGTTTGATCTCTCGGCGTCCTGGATGACGGCGGACGAGGGTATAGAGTTTTTCTAATGTTTCGAGGTTATCGCTGAGGCGGATGCGTAAGTGCAACGGCTCTTGCGGAGGGAGGTTTTCGACGATTTTGGTCTCTACCTTTTTTGCCTCTTTTTTCGCTTCATTGAGGGTCATAATTTTCGTGACGCTGATGCGGGTGAACATTTCGGTGTGGGTTACCTTGACCTTGAAGGCTATCGGCTCATCGAGATCCATCGCTTCAAGTTGCTCTACCCTGTCGCTAAAGAGCATCACTTCGATATTACCGTGGAAGTCCATCAGACTGACAAGCCCGAACATAGACCCTTTTTTCGACATCTTTTTCGTGATCGATTCGACTTTACCGATAAAGATGGCAGTGGAACCGTCCTCGATGTTTTCCACTTCCGATGATAGGGTATAGTTGATCGCGTCGATCTGATCGCGGAAGTTATCGAGGGGGTGACCGGAGACGTAGAAGCCGAGAGTATCTTTTTCAAAATCTAAAAGTGCTTTGAGGTCGTACTCCTCCATGTTTTTGAGGTTGAGTTCAACGGCGGTTACCTCTTCATCATCCCCGAAAAGGCTAAATTGCGCATCTTTTTTAAGGGATGATCCTTTTTTAGCCGTTTCCACGAGGGTTTCGACCTGCTCAATCAACGCACGACGGGAGTATCCGAAATGATCCAGCCCCCCCGCTTTGATGATGCACTCGATCACTTTTTTGTTCACTTTTTGAGGTTCGATACGGTTGATGAAGTCTTGGATATCTTTGAACTCCCCCTCGCTCCGCGCTTCTAGGATCGACTCGACCGCCGCTTCTCCGACCCCTTTGATTGCCCCGAGACCGAAGAGAATTTGATCCTGATCGTCTTTGGTAATCGCGGAGAATTCGAGCTGTGAGTGGTTGATGTCGGGAGCGCCGAGGAAGATTTTCATCCGTTTGGCTTCGTCGATGTATTTGACGACTTTGTCGGTGTTGTCTTTTTCCGAGGTAAGGAGTGCCGCCATAAACTCTTGCGGGTAATACGTCTTGAGCCACGCCGTCTGAAAGGTGACCATCGCGTACGCCGCCGAGTGGGATTTATTGAACCCGTATCCGGCAAATTTTTCGATCAAGTCGAAGAGTTCGGAGGCTTTTTGGTAGTCTAGCCCCTGTTTTTGCGCCCCTTCACTAAACTCACGATTGTATTTTTGCATCTCTTCGAGTTTCTTTTTCCCCATCGCACGACGAACGATGTCTGCACCGCCGAGACTCATCCCCCCGATGGTTTGGACGATCTGCATAACCTGCTCTTGGTAAACGATGACCCCGTAGGTCGGTTTTAGGATCGGCTCCAGTGCGGCGAATACGTACGTGATCGCCTGACGACCGTGTTTACGCTCGATAAAGTCATCCAACATCCCCGATTCCATCGGTCCCGGACGATAGAGGGCGAGTACCGCAATCAAGTCCTCGAATACGCTGGGTTTGAGCCGTTTGTTCAAATCCTGCATCCCCGAACTCTCGATTTGGAACATCCCGATCGTGTCACCGCTTTGGATAATCTCGTACACTTTCGGATCGTTCTCATCGATTTTATGCCAGTTCACCTCGACGTCGTACCGTTTTTTGATCAGTTTGATCGCGTTGTCGATAACGTCGAGGGTTTTGAGTCCCAAGAAGTCGAATTTGATCAGGTCGATGTCTTCGAGATAGTTGAGGGAGTACTGGGTAACAAACGTCTCCTCCCCCGAGGGTTTGTAGATCGGGGTTTTCTTCCAAAGAGGTTCATTCGAGATAACGACTCCCGCCGCGTGCATCCCCGCGTTGCGTTTAAGACCCTCTAATTTTTTACTAAATTCCCATACCCTAGCTATCTGAGGATCGCTATCGATCAGTTCAGCAATCTTCGGCTCTTTTTGGAACGCTCCGGGTTTGAACTCTCCCCCTTTGGTTTTGCCGTTGAGGGTGATTCCCAGCTCATCGGGGATCAGTTTCGCCATCATATCGGCTTGGGAGAGAGGCATCTCCAAAACACGCGCAACGTCGCGGATAACCCCTTTGGCGAGAAGCGAACCGAAGGTAATGATCTGAGCCACCTGCTCCCGCCCGTATTTGCGTACGACGTAGTCGATGATCTCACCGCGACGTGCTTGCATAAAGTCCATATCGATATCGGGCATCGATACCCGTTCCGGATTGAGAAAACGCTCAAAAAGGAGGTCGTATTTCATCGGATCAATGTCGGTGATCTCAAGACTATAGGCGACAAGGCTTCCCGCCGCCGATCCACGCCCAGGTCCTACGGCGATCCCCATCCGTTTTGCTTCACGGACGAAATCCCAAACGATAAGCATATAGCCGGGAAATTTCATCTGGTTGATCACCTGCATCTCGAACTCTAGCCGCTCACGATATTCGGTATGACGTTCAGCTGGGACATGTTCGAGGCGTAATTCCAAACCGATTCGGCAACGGTGGATAAAGTACTCCGAATCCTCTTCGATATTCAGCCCCTCTTCGAGAGCGTATTCGGTCGTAAATTTAAAATTCGGCGGTGTCGGGTTTCCGAGTTTCAGTTCCAACTGGCACTTATCGACAATCTCTTGGGTGTTATAGAGCGCTTCGGGGATATCGGCAAACAATCGTGCCATCTGCTCGGGAGATTTGATATAAAACTCATGGACGGAGTGGCGCATTCGCTTGGGGTCATCGTAAAGTTTATTCATCCCGATACACATAAACGCTTCGTGATACTGAGCATCACCCGCATAGGTGTAGTGGGTGTCGTTGGTAGCGATGAGTTTGATCTTCGTCTCTTGGGAAATACGAATTACCTGCTCGTCGATAAAAAGCTGATCGGCAATCCCGTGGCGCATGATCTCCATGTAAAAATCATCCCCGAAAATCTCTTTATACTCCAACGCAATCCGTTTCGCCTCATCGTATCCTAACGCCCCGTTTTTGACGTTACGCTCGCTGTTGGTATTGAGATGCCAATTCACCTCCCCTTGCAAACACGCCGAAGTACAAATGATCCCCTCACAGTTCTCGCGAAGGAGCTGTTTGTTGATACGGGGAAAGTAGTAAAAGCCGTTGATATAGGCTTGGGAAGAGAGGTACATGAGGTTTTTATAACCCGCTTCGTTTTTGGCAAACAAACAAACGTGAAAACGTTGTTTGATCGTTTTATCCCCTAAATCTTCGCCGTTATGGATGTACGCTTCCATCCCGATGATCGGTTTAAGCCCCGCTCCGCGCATCTGCTGATAAAAATCGATCGCCCCGAACATATTCCCGTGATCGCTCATCGCGACCGAGGTCATCCCCAGTTCTTTAACCCGAGAGGCTAACGCGGATATTTTGTTTGCACCATCAAGTAAAGAGTATTCAGTATGGAGATGAAGATGGGTAAACGGGGGAACTGTGCTCATAAAAAAATGCCTTGAAAAAAAGTAAAAAGATTATAGTCTATGCGGAATTAATATCTGATTTAACAATTGGAAATGCTATAATCACACTATCACGCACAATGAGGTTCAACATGATCGCGCTTAATACCCATCAGCTATTAGCCGAAGTGGATTCAATGCCTATCGATCTCAAAACAAAACTTATTGAGAAATTGTTAAATAGCCTTAATCCACCACATCACGATGTAGAAGCGTTGTGGAAACAAGAGATCGATTCCCGCGTCGCATCCATCGAAAAAGGGTCTGTGAACCTCATCGACGGAAACGACGTTTTTCGAAAAATAAAAGCCCGTTTTGAGCAATGAATTTTCGATTTCATCCCGACGCGGAAATCGAGTTTAACCACGCCATTGATTATTATGAAGAGTGCCAAAACCATCTAGGTTTGGAATTTGCCAAAGAGGTTTACGCTACCATCCACCGCATTATCGATTTTCCCCACGCTTGGCAACCTATGACGGCTAAAACACGGCGATGTCTAACGAATCGCTTCCCTTTCGGTGTCGTCTACCAAAACGTTAATAATGAAATTATCATCATTGCACTCATGCACCAAAATCAAAAACCGTTTTATTGGAAAAATCGCTCTTAAGTTTTATACCCGTTTAGAGAGCAACCGATTCAGTCCGTCCGCAAACGCCCTTACCGTCTTTTCCCCGATAGCACTCGGGCCACCCGTGATCTCACCGTTATTACGTAGTTCTTCCATAAGATTACGCATCGCGAGGAGNNGCCGTTATGACAATATCACACGCTTCACACAACTCGGTGATACGGTGATCGGCTTCATCGGGGCCTTGTGCCACAACTTCCATTGATACATAAGCGACATCGGGAGTAGCGATTCGTTTATTGGCTATAAAAATGGTAGTGATATGACGCTTTAAGACGGCACGAAGGAGAATTTCTTTGAGTGCATTAGGGAATGCATCGGCATCGACAAGTATTTTCATGGGCGTTATTTTACCTATATATTCAACTAAACACATTCAAAATGTTAGAAACGGAAACGAAAATGTTAGAGAGAAATTCAATATAATTATAAAACACATTTTTCTACAAATATAGATTCGATAAGGGGGTGAAACGATGGTCATTACCAATCTGGATACCGATACTGACCGTGAAAACGATTTTATCTCCATTGATCTATCGCACAATGCCCAACCCAACTGGATTTTGGATTTTTACGAACAGCTCAACGCTGCAACCAATGAATATGAATACATGATACAGGCACAATGGATGGAAAACGAAAACCTCCCTCATCTCAAAATAGATGAAAAAGTTTTTCTCGATTTTGCAGAAGCGATTCAAAGAACGGCACAAAAAATTCTCAATCGCTAAATATACGTATCACCTTTTCAGAATATACCCCGTCCCGTATATATTTTCGATACTTAAGGTGCCCACTTTGTTCCGTATCCGATTGATCAATTCCCGTATGGTGGAATCACCGATACTCTTATCCCCCCACACCGCTTGACGCAGCTCTTCCATCGTAATCGGCAAATCAGGTTTAGTCAAAAAGAGATGAAGTGCTGCTGTCTCATTCTTGCTTAATTCGATAATTTGAGTGTACCAATGCAACCGATTGTGTTCTATATCCAGCCAGCACTCCGGAAATTTATTTTTAGCCTGTTTTTTCCCTTCCAAATGCTCTTTTTTTACTCTCGAAACAACGATATGCAATACGGCCATCAAATCCGCTTCCCTAAAAGGTTTTACAAGAAAACCGTACGGAATTGTCACGGCCGCTTCCTGTAACGTCTGAGGGTCGCTGTAAGCACTGATATAAACGATAGCTACATTATCATCCGCCAAACTCCGAGAGAGTTGAATTCCGTCTTCCGAACCTTGTATATTAATATCCATAATAATGATATCTATAAGGTGCCCAGCTAAGAATTTTCGTGCTTCCAGCGCACTTTTTGCACTGCCGGCAACTTCATACCCCATATCTTCGATAATTTCACGTATAAAACGGGAGGTAATCGGTTCATCCTCAACGATCAGAAATATCGGATTCATTCAAAAACTCCAATCTAAAATAGGTACCCTTGTATTTTTTATAAACGATCTGCGCATCCGGCAATTTATCCGCCAATGAATGTACCAACATAATACCGATACATTTTTTGTTCTGCGTGAACCCTTCAAAACCGATGCCGTTGTCTTTGATACGAAGAGAGACACGATTACCGCGCTGCTCACACCGAATGAAGAGTTTGTTTCCGGTATCGGTGCCTCTATAGGCATGTTTAAATACATTGCTTAATACTTCATTGCAGATTAATCCTATCGTAACAGCGCTGTCCATATTAATCTCAAGCGGTTGAAACGACGCATCAATTCGAACCGATTCGCTCAACGTATTACGCCTGCAAAGATCAACGAGTGAGCGGAGGTACTCTTCTAAATTGACCAGCGTAATGTCATTATTTTGATAGAGCATCTCATGGATCACCGCCATACTTTGCAATCGTGCGGTACTGTCATCAATCAACGTATGAACGGCTTCATTTTGGGTTCGTCTTCGCTGAAGCCACATCATTGAAATAATCACCTGCAAATTGTTCTTTACCCGATGATGTACCTCTTTGAGGAGTGCCTCTTTTATCGATACGCTTTTGTGTAACTCCTGATTAGCCAAAAACAGCTCTTCTGTCCTCTCTTTTACCTCTCGAGCAAGCTCCTCTTTTGATTGTCGCAATACCTTGGTCAAAATTTTTGCTTTCTCTGCCGCCTCTTCCTGAAACCGCTCTTTCTGAATACGGATGACGTTGATGCGATCGGCCAAACCGAACGAAAGGAGGAGAAGCTCAAAAAAGACTCCGATATGCGTCCCCCATGTTGTAAAAAAATTGATCGGCAGTAACCCGATATTTTTCATCCCTGTCAACATCGTGCCGATAAACAATAATATCCATGCGATCAGATAAAATTTTGACGCTCTGACGTTATAGCGATAATAAGCGATCAATCCCACCGTTACCATGCTCGATGTTGCAATAAAGAGGACAATGACCGATAAGATAAGTCCATGATAATAATCGAGTAGCGTAGTAAATATAAGGATAATTAGTGAAAAGGCCAAAATTATTTGAAGCGCTTTGTCCTGCTTCGGCAATAGTGCTTTTGTATCCAAAAAAGTACGGGTAAACATTAGAGCCAAAACGTGAGCCAAAACGATCAAAAACGGGATAATTGTATTGTTGAGTGCAGGATGATCGGGCCAAATATACCGAAATGCAACTCCGCTCAGAGCCAAAAGGGCTAGTAGATTGGCAATTTGAAAAACGACGTAGTAAAAATAACTCCGTTCGCGGATAGAGAGGAAGAGGAAAAAGTTGTACAGGATCATTATGGCCGCTCCACCGTAAAAAATCCCTAAAATGGCTATTTTCTGCATCTCTGAAGCATAATACTGCTCAAAACTCATGAGATAAAGCTCTAGGTCCATTGAACTCATAGAGCGAATATGGAAATAGAGCGTCTCTTTGGTTTGAGCCTCCATTGTAAGGTGAAAAATAATGTTTTCATCTTTTTTCTCATGCAATGTGAGGGCGACCGAATCTCCGCTGATTTTTCTACTGTAGGTTCCATCCGAAGTGATTCGATAGAAAGTGACACTGTCCAATAGGGGATAATTAAATTTCAACAACCGTTTAATCGGGTATTTTTGCGGGTTTTCAAGGGAAAGTTTAATCCAAAAATCGGACTTTGTCAGTCCAAATCCTGCGGAACGGCCATTTAATGGACGAAACATTTTTTGGGTATCTTCCATCAGAACACTATCCAGATTCAATTCCCCGTTTGTAGCTTCGAGATAGAGATAGTTTTCATGAAGAGGAGTATGTGAAGCGGTGACGTCAACATAGTTTTCAGCTCTGATAAGTGCGCTTAGGAAGATAAAAATTACAATTATGCGCATCTGTTCTTTCATAACATATAAAATAAATTAACGTGACCCATTCCTAAGTCTCAATTATAAAGAAAACTATTCTAACAATGTGGCATCATTTTCTAACAAAATATTACTATAATATTTCTAATAATTATATTTCATAGGTAAGAACAGAATGGATTCAATCAAGTTTTATGGTTTAGGATCGTTATTTGATAAACAATTAACAGCAGAAATAAATCCGGTATTATCACAAACGAAAACCGTAAAAGAACAACCCTCTCCCGCTCAAGATATCACCAAGATTGTTGATGATCTCAACCATTCCCTCAGCCAGCTCAACACGACATTACGCTTTAATGTCGATAGTGAATCCAATGTCTTTTATGTTGCAGTAATCGATACAAAAACTAAAGAGATGCTACGCCGTTTCCCCGTCGAAGAGCTACCGACCTCGACCGCAATACGTCATAATTCCTCAGGAATTTTTCTCAATACGAAAAGCTAAGTTATTCAGAGACACAGCGGAGATATGCCGTTTCTCCTTTATTAACTGTCGCTACAGAACCGAGTTTGAAACCGACCACATATCCCTCCGCTGAACTGAGACTCTCACTGCTCCAGTAATAACGGTGCATCATTGCTCCGAAATAGCGCATATCGACACTGGGACGAAAATGCTCATAATCGACAATCCCGTAGAGTTCTTCCAGTCTCGGTACTCTCCAAGCGCGCCCGTGAAGTGTCAGGCTTTCACACTTTTCGTGTGCTTGATCGAACGTAAATTTGGCACGTTTATCGGTTGCATCCAACGAGTGCCAAAGGAGCCCTGAACTGTTATCTTCTGTCCCTTCCACGCGCAGGCGGTAGTTGCGAGATGGCTTTATTTCAGGGATATCGGTACATGCCGCCGCAATTTTTTTCGTCGGCGGAGAGAGGGTAATATTACGCTCTTTAGGGAAAAAACTGTACCCCACCATTGCGATAATACCGCCATCCCCCTCGCTTCCGGTTCCGATTTCCGTATTGTCTGAGGGGCCGCGGTTGTATGACCAATAACTGAAACCCTCTACAAACGGAATATTTGAAGGGAGAGCGAAAAGTTCATGTATCGACATCTGACGCCAAGAACTACCAAAAGAGCGGCAATACTCTTGGGCTTGCTCTTGTGTATAATGTTCTGAGGGAGAGAGTCGTATCTCTCCCCACCCTATGCTCACGCAAAGAGAGAGGATAAGACTAAATCGAAGCACAATAATCGGCCAACAATCCGCCGCGAAGCTTTTCAGACGTTTCATCGCCGAGCAGTTTTTTCACAATCGCCAAACCAAAGCAAATCGCCGTCCCAGGACCGCGAGATGTCATAATATTGCCGGTTTGGACAACAGCATCCGCATCCCCGAGATATCCGGCGACATTGATTTCATCTTCAACACTCGGATAGCAAGTGTACCCCTCCCTAAGAACTCCGGCGGTGTAAAGAGCATACGGTGCGGCACAAATCGCTCCGATATTTTTACCCTTTGAGTTCATCTCTTTGAGAAGATTTTGTACTCCTGTATCATCAGCCAAGGCTTTGGTACCGCCCCATCCTCCCGGAAGAACGATCATATCAAGCTCATCCGCACAGATCCCTTTGATCGGACAGTCCGCATGAACCGTAATACCGTTAGCCCCTTTTACAAGTAGATTCTCATTCAATGACCCCATGATAACTTCGATCCCCGCACGACGAAGAACATCGATAATACTGATCGCTTCGATCTCTTCAAACCCCTCTGCGATAGGTACTAAAACACGTAGCATACTATAACTCCTTGGACTCTATTAACTCAAGCTTAAGCCGCTGATTTTATCGTACTATTGTACACCTTGAAAATAAAAAAAAGAAATAAAGGTTAGATTAACTGATAGAAGGAAAGAAAAAAGCGGTTTGCGGACAAATCCGCAAGGAGGGTGAATTACTTCACCTTCTCCATATATTCACCCTCAACGGTGTTAACTTTGATAATATCACCCTCAAGAACGTGGTAAGGAACTTGTACTACTGCACCCGTTTCCAATGTAGCCGGTTTTTTAGAACCGCTTGAGGTATCCCCTTTGAAGTTCGGCGGAGTTTCAACGATTTTGAGTTCCATAATTTCAGGCGCTTCAACACTGATTGCGTTACCGTTGTGGAAGATCATTTGGACGCTGGTGCCGTCTTTGATCCATTTCATCGCATCTTCACATTGATCATACGTCAGACCAAGCTGCTCATAGCTTTCGTTATCCATAAACTGAAGCATTTCGCCATCATCATACAAAAATTGCATCGTGGTATGGACAAGATTCGGTACTTCGAATTTATCCCCCGCATGGATCGTTTTTTCGATCACTTT
>DLUI01000086.1 GCA_002742695.1 Sulfuricurvum kujiense
GATAATAAAGACTATCCGACCTATGTTGCCCCAAAAGATGAAGTTGAAATCATCGGAAGAGTTGTCGGGCGCTTTGGCGGAGTTGAATAATATTGGATTGAATATGAATACGACAGTATGGATAGGCGGATTGTTATTGGTATTGGGAGGGTGTAGTACCCATACACCAATTGCTGCACCTTCCTCCAAACCTCTTAAAGCTATTCCTCAATTAGATAAAAATCAGAGTACATTAGCCGATCCCTTTTGTTGTATGCTTCCTCAAGATCTTGGACTCAAACTTCCAGAATACGGTCCGAAAGTCAATGATTTGGAACGATTTGAGCAACTTATGGCTCCTTATGTAGAGCGAAATGGATTGGATCGAGAGGATTTGTTTGAAATCCAAACAACATTTGAAGGACGTTATTTTTCGCCATGGAACTACACTGCTCCTCCTCAAAAAGTTCAAGAAGTGACATGGCCTCTTCGTGCGTATAAGGGCGGATATGGAAGCAATCTCAGACCGGTCGCTCCGTTATGGTTTGAATCCATAAAAAATACCAGTAATTTTGAGGCTTACGGATCACTAAGCCAAAAAGCCATTACCCTTAAACGGATGGATATCCGTGCACTTCCAACCGATAAGCCCCTTTACAAAGATCCTTCTCTTCCGGGTGAGGGGTATCCGTTCGATCTTCTCCAAAATAGCAGTGTCAATTACAATGAACCGATATTTGTTTCCCATAGAACTAAAGATGGTGCGTGGAGCTATATTTTTACCAACAATGCCTCAGGGTGGGTTCCATCGGATGGAATTACCTTCATCGATGATTCGACGGCTTTGTTGATTCAAAAGTCAGAAAAAGTTTTTATTATTGAAGATAACATTGCTCTAACAGACAGTGTAAAAGGATTTGTAGCCTATTCACGAATAGGGATGGTTTTGCCATTGGATCGAGTGGAGGGTGAGTATTATTATGTTAAAACGGTTGATAGCAATAGCTCAATAAAGGCTCTATCTATCCCTAAACATTCTGCCCATATCGGTGTGAGCCGATTGAATAAAAATGATATGATCGCTATCGGAACGGAAATGCTGAAAAATACCTACGGCTGGGGCGGTATGTATGGAGAACGCGATTGTTCTTCCATGATACGTGACATGATGACCCCTTTTGGTATTTGGCTTCCACGAAACTCATCATCCCAATCGAAAAAAGGGGAAGTAATCTCCTTCGTCGGACTCAGTGATGATGAAAAGCTCTCCCTAATCCAAGAGAAAGGGGTCCCTTTTGAGACTATTATCTATCTCAAAGGGCATGTTCTCCTTTATGTAGGCACCTATCAAGAGAATGTTATGGTGATGCATAATATTTGGGGTATCCGTACCCTTGATAAAGCGGGAAACAAAGGAAGACATATTATCGGGAAAGCGGTTATCAGTACTTTGGAATTGGGTGCAGACTTAGAAAACTATGATCCGGAGATGAAACTACTGACACGCGTTGAAAGTATGAATATTTTTACAAAAACTCCTCTAACTTTCGCACGGGAAAATAAGAATAAGTCAAAGAAAAAACCTCTTTAAGACTTTCCTATCCTCGAATATCGAGAAGTGAGCCGTACATTTCATCTTGTGTACGGATAGCTTGTACATTGGTTTGTGTCGCTTTTTCAATAATCATTTGATCGGTCAGCTCTTTGGAAAGATCGGTTTGTGATTTTTCACTGCCGTTTGATGAAGACATTGAGGTATTGGCTTTTGTCCCGCCATTCTCTGTCTCACTGATTGTCGTATCTTGCGGAACAAACTTATCTGTATTTACATTGGCGACATTATGCGCACTATTATTCATCCATGTTTGGTGAGAAGCGATTGAAGAGACATTTGAGCTTATCATAACCAGCTCCTTTGTTTAAATACTATCAGTATAGGTACTATCACCTTAAACGGTGATAGAAAATAGAGATTAGTGCAGATCAGCGTTTAGTTTGACTTCGCGGGTTGAGCGGCGGATGAGCAATTGACCTGTAGTTGAGTCTTGACGATAGTGTATCCCGTTAAGCGCTACAAGATCTTTCCCTTTGAAGCTTGTCCCGCTGAGAGTTACCGTTGGATTGGCTTCTTGGATTTTTGAGAGTTCTTCAGCACTGACCGCAAACTTGGTTCCTGCCAATACGGCGATCCCCGCATCTACGATGCATCCATCACCTAGTGCGATTCCGGTAACTGAATTGGCACCTAAAAGGGTATTTTTACCGATTGTGACAGGGATTCCGTCCGTTCCGCTGAGAACACCGAGGATAGAAGCCCCTCCGCCAACGTCTGAACCATCACCTACAACCGCAGAGCTAGAGATGCGTCCCTCAACCATACTGACACCCGTAGTTCCCGCATTGAAGTTGACATAACTTGCACCCGGCATGATGGTTGTCCCTGCATGGAGCTGCGCACCGAAGCGAACTTTTGAATCGTCCAATACGCGGGTATTGTTGGCAGGGATGATGTGTTGGAGATAGCGCGGGAATTTATCGACGAAATCGATTTTCGGATATTCGTTGGCAAATTTGAGTTCAATCTCGTTTTCACGGAGCCATTCTAGCTCGATCGGTTGACCGTCTGACCATGCGACGTTGTGCAATGCACCGAACGCACCGTTAAGATTGAGGGAGCGAAGAGCCGCTTTGGAGGTAGAGAGGGCGTAGAGTTTGAGGTANNCCACGCTCTTTAATTTGGTTATAGAGGGCGGAGATCACTTGGATATTTTTATGGGCATCACCGAATGCTTCATCAGAATAAGGGGTAAATGCGTTTAAGCACCCCTCTAAAAATTTCAATGTTACTGGGATAATTACTTCATCGGCGTTAAAATCGACGCTAAATCCTTGCTCTTGCGCACTTTTGATAAAGATGGCGGCACTGCCGAAGTTTTCGTTCCAGTTAATATGTGGATAGGTCGCTTGGAGGATTTTAGAACCATCAAGCTGACCGAAATCAACACGGCAAATACCGAATCCAAGAGGATTTTTATATCCTGCGCTGTTTTGAATCTCTTGTACACATGCTTTAAAAGCGGCTTCGGTCTCTAAAATTTCCATATTTTCTCTCTTGGTGTAAAATTAATAGAGAATTTTACCATAAGAGCCTATGTATGGGTTGAATCTTGCGTGTTATACTACGATCATATTTTTAAATGGATTTATTATGGAACAGTGGATTACCTTATTAAAAGCAAATGATTATCTCGGAATAAAAAAATACCTCACAAGCGGTGGAAATCCGAATGCGGTAGAAGAGAACGGCGAATCGGTACTTTGTTTCGCGATGCGTTACCATTGTGACGGGGAGATTTTAGATCTTTTGATCGAGAACGGTGCCGATTTGTATCAAATAGATAATGAAGGGGTGAGTGTTTTTGATGTAGCGGTCACCTACAATAATCTCTCTATCATTGAGCGACTGATAGAGAGCGGATTTGATGTCAATCATCCGACACGCCGCAGCGGATTTACTCCGCTAATGGGAGCTGTTTGTTACGGTCGAATTGAAGTGATACAAAAACTGCTGGATAAAGGGGTGGATGTGACGGCCAGAGATCAACACGGGCTTAGTGCCCTTGACTTTGCCCGTAAAATGCATAAAAAATCGATTTTAGCTCTGTTAGAAGGAGAAAAGAGTGGAACAGATTAAAACCTTTTTATTGCTTGGTTCTCTCTCCGTTTTATTAGTATTTATCGGAGGGTATTTAGGGGGGCAGGGGGGAATGCTCATCGCACTGCTCATAGCGGGTGGGATGAATTTTTACGCCTACTATTTTTCGGATACTATGATACTAAAGCATTATAATGCACAGGAAGTTGACCCGCGTGAGGCACCGATGCTCTATCGTGTGGTTAATCGTTTGGTTGAACGTGCTGATATACCGATGCCGAAAGTCTATATTATTCATGATCATATCCCCAATGCATTTGCAACAGGGCGTAATCCCTCTCATGCGGCGGTAGCGATAACGACGGGATTGCTCGAATTGCTGAATGAGGATGAAGTGGAGGGGGTCATGGCACATGAACTCTCTCACGTAGCTCATCGCGATATTCTGATTGCGACCGTAGCGGCAACGATTGCAGGAGCAGTTGCGTTTATCGCCAATATGTTGCAGTTTGGTGCGATGTTCGGCAGTCGTAATAATCGTGGAAATCCAATTTTGATGATTATGATGGCTATTTTATTACCGATTGCGGCGAGTGTCATTCAGATGACTATCAGCCGCTCACGAGAGTTTATGGCGGATGCGGGGGCGGCACATCTCACGGGGCATCCGGAGTGGCTTCAAAATGCGCTCATTAAACTTTCAAACTACAATGCGCGGGGAGAAGTACACGGAGCTACCCCTGAAAATGCCCATATGTTTATTATCAGTCCGTTTGATGGCAAAAACTTTTCATTTTCTAATCTTTTTCGTACCCATCCTACGACAGAACAGCGATTGGAGCGTTTGGAAGCTTTAAAAGAAGAATTATCAACTGTGAATGAACAAAATAAACTCTATGACCGCCATTACGTTTAGTGAGCGCTATTATTCCGGCTCTATTTTAAGGGTGAAATGGGGTTTACGAGGCAACTTTTTTTTCGGTGTTTTCAAAAAAGTATGACGATAAACAATATAAACAATAAAACTGATTCCCAATCCGATAATTAAAAAACTCATTTTGCCCATCCCCTCTCCTTATTCCTTTGTTGAAGTAAAATCGGCAGTTTAAAAAAAATATTTATTTTTAATAATTTTTAATAATTTCGTAGGAGATTGATTTTACTTTTAATGCCTCTTCAAAGAGGTGAAAACTGTACTCACAAAGTTTCTCTTCCTCAGCGGCAACCGATATTTCAACAATAGGATTTCCTCCGTTTATCATCGGCAAGGAAGAGAAATCAACAGATTTATCCATTTTTGCCATGACATCAATCAGTGTATTTTCAGATGTTTGGGCGATTAGGGTGCGGCGATAGGTTTTAGTGGCTTGGGGATAAAATTTTGTTAATGCCTCTTCCACCATCGGATGGGACATTTCCGGAAATCCCGGCATAAAAAAGTAGCGATCCTCCAGATAAAATCCTGACATATTATTGACGACATTATGGAGGAGGAGAGAATTTTTTGGCAGATGAGCCATATGGATACGGTGAGGATAGGCCGCGTCACCGAATCGTTCCGTAATATCACGCGTAAATTGCTTATGGGGGACTAAAATCCCATCGCTAAAAACGTCAGCCGCGATTTGGCGTGTCAGATCATCGGGAGTGGAACCGATTCCGCCAAAGCTGAATATGACGGCATCGGGATCATTTTTGATCATTGCGAAAGTAGTATGAATTAAAAGTGGATCGTCTTTGATTGTAAAAGAGGAGAAGAGGGTATGCCCGCGACGGAGCAGGGCATCTCGAACATAGAGAAAATGTTTGTCTTCACGACGGCCGTTTAGGATTTCAGAACCGATAATAACGGCATAAAAGTGGGGAGTTTTCATAAGAGGATTATAACACGATATTCCCCGCTAAGGGGAGAAGGAAAATTATTTGAGTTTTTCCAAAATTTCTTTTTCAACTGCATCGATTTTTTGGGTTCCGTCGATAGTAATGTATTTCACTGATGTATCTGATGCGGCAACACCTTGGTAGTAGTTGACAAGGGGAGCGGTTTGTTCGTGGTAGACACGGAGACGATCCAATACCACTTCGGCTTTATCATCAGCACGTTGTACCAACTCTTCACCCGTTTCATCGTCTTTTCCTTCCACTTTCGGCGGATTGAAAACAACGTGATAGGTTCGTCCTGATGCAAGGTGGGCACGACGTCCTGACATACGCTCAACGATAACGCTGTCGGCTACATCGATTTCGATCACAGCATCGATCGCTACACCCGCTTCTTTGAGTGCGTCGGCTTGAGGAACAGTACGAGGAAAACCGTCAAGCAAAAAACCATTGCGGCAATCATCTTCCAAAATGCGCTCTTTTACCAAACCGATAATAATCTCATCGGTGACAAGTTTCCCCGAATCCATAAACGATTTCGCCAATGTCCCAAGTTCCGTTCCCGCTTTAATCGCTGCGCGAAGCATATCACCCGTAGAGATTTGCGGGATATCAAATGCTTTGGTCAAAAACTGTGCTTGTGTCCCTTTTCCGGCACCCGGAGCACCTAAAAGAATAATTTTCATATTAATTCCTATTAATTAGATTTTAGATTCGATATAGAGTTCTAACTCATCCACAATAGCATCGATGGAGCGTTCCCCGTCGATTTTTTTGAGAAGGTTTTTAGCCTCATAAAAGCTTTGGATCACCGCTAACGGCTCTGTATAGACGCTCATACGGTTGTTAAACACTTCAACTTTGTCATCGGCTCCTCGAGAGCGTCCGAGAACGCGATCACGGGCTACCTCCTCACTGACAACAACTTCAATGACACTTACAAGTTCTACTTCGGTATCGGTAGCAAGAAATTTATCGAGTTCGTTCATTTGCTCAAATGAGCGCGGATAGCCGTCGAATAAAATAACATCAGCAGGGGCTGATTTGATGGCACTGGTAATCGTGTCGATTGCGATCTCAATCGGAACAATAAGCCCTTTACTGATAAAGCTATCAATCAACTGACCCCGTTCACTGCCGCTGGAGACTTCTGCGCGGAGAAGATCACCGGTCGAGTAGTGGACGATTGCATCGTCGTTGCGTTCGGCTATAATCTCCGCATCAGTTGTTTTTCCTGAACCCGGTGCGCCAATAATAAGGAAAAGTTTCTTCATTACTTACTTGGCACTTTCGCGTAGGCGGATGTGAAGCTCGCGGAGTTGTGTCAACTCAACAGGACTCGGTGCCTGTGTCATAATACAAGAGGCTTTTTGGGTTTTCGGGAACGCGATAACGTCACGAATAGAATCTTTTTTAGACAATAGCATCATGAAACGGTCAAACCCGATAGCGAATCCGCCGTGGGGCGGTGCTCCGAATTTGAGCGCATCAAGGAGGAAACCGAATTTCTCCTGAGCTTCCTCTTCACCGATACCGAGAAGGGTGAAGATTTGCTCTTGGAGTGCTTGTTTGTGGATACGGATCGATCCGCCGCCGAGTTCGGTTCCGTTGAGGACGATATCGTAGGCAATCGATTCGATATCTTCGAGATGCTCATGGTTCAAATCACGCGGCATCGTAAACGGATGGTGAAGTGCTTTGACACGTCCCTCTTCGATTTCGAACATCGGGAAGTCAACAACCCAGACAAATTCGAAGCGATCTTTGTCGATTAGGTTCATTTTTTCATGCTCAGCGATGAAGATACGGAAACGTCCCATATAATCCCACACGGTTTTTTTATCTCCCGCACCGAAGAAGACGACGTCGCCCACTTCCATACCGGTACGATCAACGAGGAGTTGGAGATCTTCAGGGGCAAAGAATTTCTCTAGAGGTCCTTTGAGACCGTCCTCTTTCATTTGGAAGTAACCAAGCCCTTTAGCACCGAATTTACGTACGTAATCTTCGAAGCTTTTCATTTCACGTTTCGAGAATGCCAAATCGGCACCCGGAACGCGAAGCGCTTTGATACGGTTCATTTTAGGATTAGCGGCGATCCCTGTGAAAATTTCGTTGTCACAACGTGCGAAGATATCGATAACATCGACCATTTTAAGATCATATCTGAGGTCGGGCTTGTCAGATCCGTACCATTCCATCGCATCGGAGTATTTGATACGGTTGAACGGCGTATGGACTTCGTGTCCTGCAGCAGCAAACATTCCGGTAATTAACTCTTCGGCGACACGGATAACGTCTTCTTGGTTACAGAAGCTCATTTCGACGTCGATTTGGGTAAATTCAGGTTGACGATCGGCACGCAAATCTTCATCACGGAAACATTTCGCGATTTGGAAATAACGGTCAAATCCACCCACCATCAAGAGCTGTTTGAAAAGCTGAGGCGATTGAGGGAGGGCGTAGAACTCACCTTCGTGTACACGGCTCGGTACGAGATAGTCACGTGCACCCTCAGGGGTCGATTTAGTCAAAATCGGGGTTTCAACTTCTAAAAATCCGAGACGATCCAGTACGTTACGTGCCGCGATAGCCGCTTTTGAGCGGAGCATAAAGGTATTGTACATGGCTGGATTACGTAGATCGAGGTAACGGTATTTAAGACGGATCTCTTCACCGACACTGTTGTCTCCGATACCGAAAGGGACAGGCTCGGAGCGGTTTTCGATGATCAGCTCTTCAACGACTACTTCAATAGCACCCGTTTTAAGACGCGGGTTAACAAGCCCCTCGCCACGGCTACGAACGCGTCCGTGTGCGATCAAGACAAATTCGTCACGCACTTCGCTCGCAAGTTTATGAGCATGGGCATTGTCGGCAGGGTCGCAAACGAGTTGAATCAGGCCGCTTTTATCGCGCAAGTCGATAAAAACAATTCCTCCGTGGTCGCGGTAGCTGTTCGCCCAACCGCATAGGACGACGTTATCGCCTACGTTTGCTTCACTTAAATCGGTACAAAAATGACTTCTCAATGCAAAGTCCTTAGGTTATATTTTTCGCAATTATAGCGGGTAGAAACTTTTGGTTTGATAATAGTAGTTTTAGAGTGTTAAAATCCCCTCAATCTCATCGAGTAGTACGGCGATTTCACTGTTGTTCTCTTTGATCTTCTCGACCAGTTCCAGCGGGCTTTTGTGGTCTACCGCTTCGTTGCGGTTCGGGTTCTTGGCTGATATGTCATATTCTTTAATATCATTTATGTTAACGATCCAGCTGTTATCACTGATACCGCGTACTTTACGTAGTTCGAGGAACTCGGCGAAGTGTTCGTAGCTGATTGGTTTGTTTTTGGTGAGCTTGTAGGGAGGGTTTACCTCGTAGTACCAGATGTCATGGGTCTCACCCGCGCGGTCGAAAAAGAGGACGTTGGTTTTGACACCTGAATAGGGGAGGAATACCCCCGCAGGGAGGCTCACAATTGTATGGAGGTTGAACCGCTCGATCAGCTCTTTTTTCACTGCCGCGAACGCGGCACCTGTTTGGAACAATACCCCCTCAGGGACGACGACACCGCAACGCCCGCCGAGGCGGAGCATTTTCATCATGTGTTGTAAAAAGAGCAATTCGGTCGCGTTGGCTTTGACCGTAAAGTTGAGCTGTATCTGCTCTTTTTCTTTGCCGCCGAACGGGGGATTGGCGAGGATGACGTCGTAGCGGTCTTTTTCCTCAAACTCCCGTATGTTTCGGGTCAATGTGTTGGCTTTGGCGATATTGGGCGACTCTACACCGTGGAGGATCATGTTCATCACCCCCATCACGTAGGAGAGGGGTGTTTTTTCATTTCCGAAAAAGGTATCCTCAGAGAGAAATTTGAGCTGTGAAGTGGAGAGTTCAGAGGGGCGGATATGGTTGTACGCCTCGATGAGAAATCCGCACGTTCCGCACGCGGGATCGTAGATCGTCTCGCCGATACGGGGATCGACCGCTTCGACGATGGCACGCACGAGGGCGCGGGGTGTATAGAACTCACCGCTGTTGCCGCCATCGCTTCCCATGTCACGCAGAAGCTTCTCATACACTTGTGAGAGTTGGAACAGATCGGCGCTGTTGTGGAAGTTCATCGCATCGACGAGATCGAGCACTTCGCGCAAGGTATGACCGTTGGCGATACGGTTGGAGAGGAACTCGAAGATCGCTCCGATCTTGTATTTGACCGATTTAGGGTCTTCGGTGATGCTTTTAAAACTTTGCAAAAACGGGAAGAGTTTACTGTTGACGAAATCGAGGAGATCATTTCCGCTTTGCACGTGCCCGATATCGGTTTTGCCGTTTTGTTTCGGACACGCCCAGACGTCCCAAGCGTAGTCACCGCGCAGTATCGGGGTGTAGGTTGTCCCGTCGAGTTCTGCCTCTTCGGACTTTTCGATCTCGTAGTCGTGGAGGAATTTGAGAAACAGAATCCAGCTGATCTGTTCGGTGTACATCATCGCCCCGCTGATACCGTCGTCACGGCGGAGGATGTCGGTGATGCGGTTGATTTTGGACTCCATTAGAGTTCTCCTTTGAATGCTCGGTCGAGTAGGGATGCTTTTAGGGCTTTTAGATTTTTTATCTTGTCATTCTGAACGTGTTTCAGAATCTCAACTTTTTCGCGGATGCTGTCGAGGTACGCGACGCTCTGGGTTTGGATGTCGAGGGGTGGGAGGGGAATTTGTATTTCACTTAATCTCATAATAGCTAATTTTGGAATAGCCATTTGTTTAGTAGCTGATTCCAGTTGAAAAATAAAAGTAGCCGATTTAGTAAAATAATAAACAAATTTATTAGAAATATTTTTTTTATTTTTATAAACTAATTTGACTGCATTTTCAGTAAGATTTGCTCCTTCTAATTCTTTTGGAATAATTCCACTTTTACCGATAGTATTTCCGACATTAGTAATATATAAATCTTCATGAGATATTGTGTATCTTTTGATTTTTTCATGAACATCAGGTGATAAATAGAGCATTTTTTTTGTGCTGATAGTTCCATCATTTGTGAAATCTGTTACTCTTAAATAAGGATATGGAGTTTCTGTATCCAAAAGCTGATCTCCTTTTGCTAATCTTTTTCCACCTTTAACAAATGCGATTTCATTGATTGTTTTTGTCTCCCACTGTTCCCCCAATTCCCCAAAAACCGTATTGAGTGCAGAGGGGAGGAGGAGATCGGCGGCGGTGATGTTTTCACTCAGCAGTTCGAGGGAACGGTCGATTTTGGCGAATAGGGTGTCGAGGAGGGCAACGAGCCGTTTTTGTTCATTTAGAGAGGGGAGGGGGATTTCCAACTCTTTTAAAAATTTACTACTTGTTCGAGGCATTTTTGCCCCATATGAGCTTGCATTTATTTTGTTTACAACGCTTTCCGAACGTAAAAAATTAGCAAGAAAAAATTTATCTAAATTATTTTTAGGTTGAAAAACGATCAGTTCAGTCGTTCCTACTCCATCAAAATCAGGTATAGCAACTTTATTGAGATAAGGGCGTAATTTAGAATATATGACTGTGTCTTTAGTAAACTTGCTACATGTGCCAATAACATTTGATTCTTTAGCTGAGGAAACGTTTAGAAGTTTGCCAGTTTGACTTTCTATATTTTCAAGAGATAAATAAGGTAAATCTTGACATTGTGAAGCTTGTAATTTTGATGAAATTTCTGTAACTACATCACCGAGTTTTTTCCATTCCCATCCATCGGGAAGCGTGGGGAGGTTAGAGATCATTTTTTACCATTTTTCTTTATACTTTATCATCCCCAAAATCGTGATGCTCTCACTCTCTTCATCAATCATATAGGCGATCACGTAGCCTTTGTAGATAAGATCACGAATCGTGTCGTCTTTAAAATAGATCGATTGACGGTGTTTGTAGGGGAATGCAGGAATTTTTAGGATCGCTTGTCGAATTTCGCGGGCAAATTTTTTCCCTTTTGCTCTGCTGTCTTCTGAAATATATTCTACGACTTCACTAATGTCAAATTCAAATCGTTCTTCATAAAAAATAGTCATTTTTTAGTGATCCGATTTTCTATCCTCTCCCACATATCATCATGCGATACTAGTTTCGATTTTCCCGATTTAATATCTTCGAGGCGTGAAGAAAAAAAGGCTTTATTTTCTTCAAATCCGAGATCATACGCTTCGATAGCGTCATTCTCTTTTAATGCTTTTAGAATGCCGTCCAGAAGTTTGAGTTGGCGTTTGTTCGCATCAATCATTACTGTCATAGCTATCCCTTTGCTTTTTCAAAATTTTAACACGAATCATCTGTAAATCTCCCGCTGAAGTTCCAAATACCCCTCTTTGATCTCTCGTAGTCCTCCAAACGCCTCTTTTAGCTCCTCTTTGTCGATGGTTGAGAGCTGTATGAGAGAGCTGAGTTTCTCTTCGTCAAGTTCAGCTACTCCGTCACGCTCATAACGTCGGAGGATAAATTCGAGAAAATCGCGTGCTTTGGTGCTGTGGTGGCGCTCGATAAAGTCTCGGTGTTCGACGTTGAGCACCCGCTCGGATCGGGTCAAAATATCGTGGTTAAAGGAGAGATGGGCGAGAACATCGTAGATGTCGGCATCTTCGGCTTCAAAAATCGCGGTGAGTTCGGAGAGTTGCGCGGCGTCAATGTGCATATTTTCGAGTTTGTTCATCAACACTTTGCGCTCACGCGGATCGCTCCAAATCTCCCGTAGACGTGTTTCATCATCATACATCCCACCCAATACGCCGATGAGGTATTCGAGATATTCACCCGTCCGGAGCGGTTTCCCCTCGGCTCCGACGTAGGTGGTTTCGATGTCGATGACGCGGAGGCGGCGCCCTCGGATCGTGATTTCCGCTTTTTCTTTTTTCTCTTTGTCCGTTCGTGGTGAGCTTGTCGAACCATCATCCGACCCTTCGACAAGCTCAGGGGGAACGGTGGATGGTGTTTCCGTGGGTTCGGCATCACCGTCCCAGCGCGGATCGTAAAAGAGGTTCGTCGCTCCGACAAAATCGAGGATTGTAAAGAAGTCTTTCCCCTCGAATACCCGCGTACCGCGCCCGATGATCTGTTTGAACTCGGTCATAGAGCGGATCGGGGCGGTGAGGACGACGTTACGGACGTTTTTGGCATCGACCCCTGTGGTGAGCATCTTGGAACTTGTCAAAATAGCGGGGATGGTGAGGTCGTTGTCTTGGAATTTCTCTAACAAGGCACGCCCGATCTCCCCCTCATCGGAGGTGATACGGACGCAATAGTGGCTGTCGCTGACACTTTTGTGCGCGTCGATGGCGATTTTCATTGCGGATGCGTGGGCTTGGTTGACACAAAAGATGATGGTTTTGTCGTAGGGGCGTATCTGCTCTAGGATGGTGCGGGCGATTAGATCGGTGCGTGCGGGGATGACGACTGATTTTTCGAACTGCTCCAGCGTGACGATCTGATTTTCCAAATCTCCCGTAACGATGTCATCGGGGTTAAATCGGTACTCATCGATGTTGGTACGGATACGTTTCACCTTGTAAGGGGTTAAAAATCCGTCGTTTATCCCGTCGCGTAGCGAATACTCATAAACAGGGTCGCCGAAATACCCGTAGGTGTCGCCGTTGTCATCTCGTTTTGGGGTGGCGGTGAGACCCAAATGGGCGGCATTTTTGAACCGATCGAGTACCCGTCTCCAGCTCCCCTCATCGTTAGCTCCCCCTCGGTGACACTCATCGATAATAATGAGATCGAAAAAATCGGGATCGTACTGCTCGAAATAGCCTGAAAAGTCGTTTTCGGTATCGGCTTCGTCACTGCGTCGCTCTGAAATCGCCTGATAAATCGCAAAAAAGACATTGGCATTGGTGGGAACTTTACCATTGCGTTTGCGTATCTCTTTGCCGTTGACTTTGATACACTCTTTTTCGATGGGGTTGAACTCGTTGTAGGCTTGATCGATCAGGATGTTTCGATCCGCTAAAAAGAGGATTCTCGGACGGCGGTTTTGGTTGTTCTTGCTCCATTTGGATTCAAAAAGGCGATAGACGATTTGAAACGCGATGTAGGTTTTCCCCGTCCCCGTTGCAAGAGTGAGGAGGACTCTGTTCTCCCCTTTTGCCAATGCTTCCACCGCTTTGTTCACGGCTATTTGCTGATAGTATCGGGGTTTTTTGAGACCCAAATGGAAACTTTGGGTGAGAGTTTCTGTTTCTTTGGGATTTAGTGTGCCGTAAAGTCGTTCAAAAAGTGTCTCAGGAGAGGGGAAACTATCAACCCATACTCCGCAACCGCTTCGGAGGTCGTGCTCGTAGATACGGTGTCCGTTAGTGGTGTAGACGATGTCGATGCGGAGTTTGATCGCATAGTCGATGGATTGCTGGAGACCATCTAGGGGATCACGATCTTCGGATTTTGCCTCAATGATAGCGAGGTTGGTGTTGCGGTGTACTAGGAGATAATCGACAAAGTGGCGTTTGCCCCGTTTGCCTCCGATGAGCTTTCGCCCGTCGGTAAAGTAGTATTCACGGACGATATGTGATTCATTCCACCCGCCGCTTATGAGACGCGGATCGATCAGTTTGGCACGGGTATCGGATTCGGAATAAGCCATTTATGCTCCGCAACAGAAATTCATTACGGAGATTATACCTTAACTAGAGGGTGTATCGACGGCAGTGAAAAACGTGTTGCTTTTTGCCATAGCGCGC
>DLUI01000068.1 GCA_002742695.1 Sulfuricurvum kujiense
CTTTGGCAAAAATCGGGGGGAAAGGGCTGTTTCTTAAAGAGATCGAAGAGTCTATGCTTCGCGGTGAGGCACAGATGGCGGTACATTCACTTAAAGATGTTCCTACCGTAATGCCGGAGGGGTTGTTACTTTCGGCCATTACTCTACGAGAAGACGTCCGTGATGCGATGCTAAGTGAGAAATATCCCGATATCAATTCCCTTCCGCAAGGGGCGGTAGTGGGTACCTCTTCGCTCCGCCGTCGTATGCAGCTTGTAAAACAGCGCCCCGACTTGGTGATTAAAGATTTACGGGGGAATGTTGATACCCGTATCCGTAAACTTAAAGAGGGGGAATTTGATGCGATTATCCTTGCGGCTGCAGGGATTAACCGTTTAGGGTTTTCGGATTTGGTAGAGTATTTTTATCCGATTTCCCTCGATGAGATGCTTCCGGCTATGGGGCAGGGGGCACTTGGTATCGAAACGGTCAATGAGCCATGGGTTTTAGAGATCGCATCCTTCCTTGAAGATGAGAACAGCCGTATCGAGACCACGATTGAACGCGGTTTTGTCGATACGTTGCAGGGGGGGTGTCAGGTTCCTATCGGTGTCAGTGCACGGGTTCAAGAAAACGGAGATGTCATTGTCCGCTCAACGCTTGGTATGCCCGATGGCTCTGAAGTAATGGGAGATGAGATTACTGTCTCTAAAAATCAAACTCAGCGTGTCGGTGAAGCAATGGCGGAGCGTTTGATTGGACAAGGTGCGATGGAATTATTACAGCGTGCCGAAATTATGGCAAATAAAGGTTAATCTGTGACATTAGAAAAAACGATTGATTTGCTCCGAAGTAAAGGGGAATTGCGTCTTATTGAGACCCCTTTGGATATTAAACTCGAAATTCCCCATTTAGCGTATGCTGAAGTGAAAAAACCAGACGGGGGAAAAGCACTCCTTTTTACCCATCCGATAGATAGAAGTACCGGCAAAAAATTTGATACCCCTGTCGTAATGAATCTGTTCGGCTCATACCGCCGTACTGAGCTTCTATTCGGGCGCGAAGTGGAAGGGGTGGCAAGTGAGATCGAAAAACTTCTCCATATGAAGCCCCCTCAAGGACTCAAAGAGAAAATAGGGATGCTCGGGGATCTTTTTTCGATGAAAGATATTTTCCCTAAAAAACTCAAAACGCGCGGAAGCTGCCAAGAGGTCGTCCAACAAGGTGATGATGTTAACCTGTATGATCTTCCGATCCTCACAACGTGGGAAGAAGACGGCGGTCCGTTTATTACAATGGGGCAGGTTTATACCCAAAGTCTCGACGGCGCTTTGGTCAATCTCGGGATGTACCGACTGCAGGTATATGATAAAAACCATCTCGGTATGCATTGGCAGATTCATAAAGACTCGTCTCACTTTTTCGATCAGTATCAACGTGCCGGTAAAAAAATGCCGGTATCGATTGCGATCGGAGGCGATCCTCTTTATACATGGTGTGCAACGGCTCCGTTGCCGTACGGTGTTAATGAGTTACTCCTTTATGGCCTTATTAAAAAAGAGTCTCCGAAATTGGTTGAATCGCTCACGACACCGCTATTTATCCCCGAAGATGTTGACTTTGTCATCGAGGGATGGGTCGATACCGAAAAGCTTCGGATAGAGGGCCCTTTCGGGGATCATACCGGTTACTATACCTTGGAAGAACATTATCCTGAGTTGGAAGTGAGTGCGATTACCCACCGTAAAAATCCGTATTATTTGGCAACGGTTGTGGGTAAACCGCCGTTGGAAGACAAATATATGGGATGGGCGACAGAGCGGGTCTTCTTGCCGCTGCTGAAAACCAATGCGGCCGATTTGATCGATTATCATATGCCGGAAAACGGGGTATTTCACAACCTCATTCTGGCAAAAATGAAACCGCTTTACAAAGGGCATGCAAAGCAGTTTATGCATATCTTTTGGGGTTCAGGTCAAATGAGCTTTGTCAAACATGCCCTTTTCTTCGGAGAAGATGCACCAAAACTTACCAATTATGAAGCGCTCGTGACCTATGCTCTGAACCGATTTATCCCTAAATGCCTCTTTATCTCTGAGGGGATTACCGATGCACTCGATCATTCGAGTCCTGAATCGCTCGTCGGCGGAAAACTCGGTATCGATTTTACCGCATCGTATTCTCCGAGTGCACCTGAGTCTATCGATAGCTCTGTACTGTTAGAAAAAGTACGTCATCTTATCCCTGAAGTCACCGGATTGACTCAGTATATGCGGCATACCGCCAACCCGATTACCGTGATAAGTGTTGATAAAAAACGTTCGGTTAAAACCTCTTTCAGTGCGTTGGATGCGTTAAAAACGTATTTACGGATTGTGATTTTTGTGGATGAATCTAAAAACGATATCCATAATCCGTATATGCTCCTTTGGCGTGTCAGCAATAATATTGATGCTTCACGAGATTTGTATCTATCAGAATCTATTGTTGCTCTTGATGGTACGATGAAAACGGCAGATGATGGATTTGATCGTGAATGGCCGGGTGATGTTGAATGTACCCCCTCTGTTGTGGAACGTCTCAAAGTTCTCAACCTTTGGGATTTAGATCCAAAATTAGAGAAAAAATATCAACTTTGACGCTTTATTTCCCCTTTTTTAGGGAAATAAACTTAAGCAATTTATTAGAATTACTAATGTAATATTAATGTAATAGATATACTATAGAGAGGGAAGACTAATTCTGATGCGCACCTTTTATGCTACAGTAGCGATTACACTTTTAGCCGGTTCAACCCTTCTTAA
>DLUI01000016.1 GCA_002742695.1 Sulfuricurvum kujiense
TTGCTCTACGATCCGATCCAACAAGCGATAGGGGCAGTCCATGCGGGACGCTCTGGGGCACTGCATGCCATCCTCCCTAAAACGATCACCGCGATGCATCAAGCATTTGGAACCCATGCAGAGGATCTTTATATCGTACTCGGCCCCTCTATCGGAGGATGCTGTTATGAGATCAACGAAACGATAGCTCTAGAGTGTGAAACAAAGGGGTATGGCTTGGCATTACGAAGAGAAGATGAAAAAGTGTTTTTGGATGTCAATACGATCCTGTTGGAGCAGTTAAAAGGGTTGGGGGTAGAAAACATAGAGGTGGTAGAGCACTGCACGTCATGCAGGAGCGATGAGTACTTTTCCTACCGTGCCGACGCTCAGCAAACAGGGAGAATCGCTGGGGTGATTATTCTCCGATAACCCGAGCGGCTAATTGTTCAGGGAGAAGTCCTAAAGACTCTTCGACAAGCTTGGTGTTGCCGTGTTTGATAAACTCATCATCATATTCGAAACTCACTACCGATACGTCGGTAATTTTCTCTTCCGATAACCACTCTAGCAACGCACTGCCAACGCCGCCGATTCGTGCCGAATCACTGAAAATGTACCATTGTTTATGCTCTTGCGCCATTTGACGTAGCATTACTGTATCTAACGGTTTGACAAAACGCAAATCGAGCAGTGAAGGTTGCTCCTCCATAAAGGCCATCGTTTGTGCCGCACGCCCTACTCCATTGCCGTACCCGATAAACAACCGATCGGAATCGTTGGAAATAAGGAGTTGAGATTTCCCCTCCACAAACGGAGCGGATTCGATCAAATCGGCTTCTGCGAAGGAACCGCGCGGATAGCGGATGGCACATGGGTGTTCATACGTCGATGCAAACTCGATAATCTGATGAAAAGAGAGCTCATCACGCGGTGCACAAAGGGTCATATTAGGGATAAGACGTAAAAAGCTGATATCGTACGCCCCTTGGTGGGTTTCTCCGTCTTCTCCGACGATTCCGGCACGATCAAGGGCAAACACGACCGGTAAATCCATCAGACACACATCGTGGATCACTTGGTCAAATCCCCGTTGTAAAAAGGTGGAGTAAATCGTACAAAACGGTTTAAATCCCTCTTTTGCCAATGCCCCCATCGACGTTACCGCATGCTGTTCGGCTATCGCCACATCCCAAAAACGTTCGGGATATTTTTCCATCAATGCCGACAACCCTGTTCCGCTGGGCATCGCGGCGGTAACCCCAACAATCTTATCATTTTTATCAGCCTGTGTCATAAGGGCATCCGCATAAATCTGCGTAGCACTTTTGAGCAAACTTTTGGCATTTGCCGTGCCGCTTTTGAGATCAAACGGTGAGACGCCATGCCATTTTTCATGTTTTCCTTCGGCAATCTCATACCCTTTGCCCTTAATGGTCTGGATATGCACCAATACCGGTTTACCCATCCCTTTGGCAATTTCAAACGTCTCAATCAACGATTTGAGATCATGCCCGTCGATGGGGCCGATATATTCGATCCCCATCTCTTCGAACATAATCCCCGGTGTGATGAGTTTAAACGACTCTTCAAACCGCTTCGCGAGATAGTGTGCCCCTTCCCCGAAATTATCGACAAACTGCTCTGTTTTTCGTTTAAAACGCTGATAAAAAGGGCTAGCCATTGCAGAACTCAGCATTCGGCTGATCGCTCCGATCGGTTTGGCGATCGACATCTCATTATCGTTGAGGATAATAACCATCGGATATTTGCGATCACCCAGTTCATTCATCGCTTCATACGCCATCCCCGCAGACATTGCCCCATCCCCGATAAGAACAACGGGGATACGGCTCTCTTGCTCATTTTTGAGGGCTATTGCCTTTGCCGCACCGACTCCGAGTGATATAGAGGTCGAACTGTGCCCCGCAACAAAATAATCTTTATCCGATTCAGATGGTTTTGTATAACCGCTCAAACCGCCAAATTGACGAAGGGTTGAAAACTCTTCCCAACGACCGGTAAGGAGTTTATGGGCATACGCTTGGTGAGAGACATCGAAAATAAAAGGATCTTTCTCTGCATCAAATACTTTGTGCATCGCCACAATAATCTCAGTGGCTCCGAGGGTAGAGCTTAAATGGCCGCCGTTGGTACTCACCACTTCTAAAATACGGTCCCGTATCTTTTGGGATAGCTCTTCCATCTGAGGCAAAGTAAAATTTTTAATATTCATTATGATGCACTGTCCTAAAAAGTATTCTCTATTCGAAGTCTATAGTATAAAAGTCAATCGTTGGAAAAAGGGGTTACGATTCAAGCAACAAGGAGCGTTTAAGCCTCTCATAACGCTTTTTTATCTCCGAATCGATGTTTCCGACATCGCTGATAGCAACCACCCCTCCGGCACTGATCGCTCGATCGGACAACACCTCTACATGAGTGAGTGAACCCACTTTTTCAGAGATAAATCCGTGATCCGCCGGATTCACCCGAAGGGTAATTTTAGAAGCATCTTTCAACTCTTCGATTAAATCACCTGAGAGTTTTGCCGCTATTTTGGCACTGTGTTCCCCTGTTTCAATCCCAATCACCTCTTTAGCGATATCCAAAGCCGTATGGGTAAGCTCTTTTTGAATGGAAGCTAGTGCGCTCACGAACTCTGCTGCGGCATTCTCCAGTGTCTTCACCGATGAAGCAAGCTGATCGTGAGATTGCGCACTTTGCCCTTCATTTTGGGATTTCTCTTGCGCTATACCGGCTTCTATCCCCTCTTGATACGCCCCTTTTTTAGTCTCTTCGAGGGCAAGCGCATGTTCTTCTTGGAGTGATTCAAGCCGCATCTGCATTTTAATCACATTCGAACTCATCTCATCGGCTTTTTTCATCAACGACTCAATCAGCTCGTCCTTGGATGACTTTGTCTCTTCGTTTCTTTGCTCCCGAGGCTGCTCGACAGATGAGATATTATCGATCTCTTGGCTGGCCTCTCCGACACTCAAACCAGAAAGCGATGAGAGAATTTTAAATTGGTATTTACTAATGGTGTGTGCCCCTGCAGAATTGTGCTGAATTACCACATCCATTCTGTCTACTCCACCATCTCTTCAGATTCACCGAGCTGCAAGATCCCTTGCTCTGCCAATGCCTGAACCGCATCAACGATTTTACGCTGAGCACTCTCTACCTCTTTCATCTTAACGGCACCCAAGAATTGAAGCTCCTCGACAAAAGCATCTTTGGCACGCTGAGACATATTGGCATAGAATTTCTCTTTAAGCTCTTCCGCCGCATTTTTGAGTGCCAGCATAAGATCGTTTTTATCCACCGCTTTGAGAATTTCACGGATACTGTTACCGTCAAGATCAACCATATCTTCGAAGGTAAACATCATCTCTTTGATCGATGCCGCCAGTTCCTGATCGAGCTGTTCGATTTGAGTGAGGGTTGCTTTGGAAGCTTTCGCACCAAGGCGGTTGAAGACATCGGCCACGGCGCGCGGTCCGCCCACTTCGACTTTGTAGCTTGCGAGTGATTCGAGTTTGGATTCGAGAACGGCACTGACCCGTTTAATGATCGACGGTGAAATATCCCCGAGTTTTGCCATACGCATGGCCACTTCGGCACGCAGATCATCAGGGAAGATATAAAGGGTCTCCGCAGCGGCGGAAGGGTCCATATGCGCTAAAATCAACGCAACGGTTTGAGGATGCTCATTCATAATAAAGTCGGCAAGCTGCTGCGGTTTGATTTTAGACAAATACGAAAAGTTCTGGGCACCCTGCATCGTTTTGCTCAGACGCTCCAATACCTTTTTCGCTTCTTCCGGTCCTAGCGCTTTGTAGAGAATCTCACGGGCATAATCCATACCGCCGGTATTGAGGTATTGGTTGGATTGGATAATGGCATAAAACTCTTCTAAAACAGCCGCACCGATATTTTTTTCGATAGAGCGGTTATTCGCAATGTATTTTGAAACTTCGGTAATCGCCTCGACATTCATCCGAGAAAAGATAGTGGCGGTGACATCTTCACCCAGCTGCACCAACAAAATAGCAATCTTTTGAGACATACTCATTTCATCAAAATTAGCTTGCTGAGACTGTGTCAACGTCATGTATCCCTCCTATCGCTTATGTGGGCTGTCTGCAGGTATCGATTCTTCATCGATTAGTGCCTGAATCAACGAGGCTATCTCTTCCGGATGATCCTCCGCGATTTCACGAACTTTTTCCAATAACACATCGTATTTAAGCTCATCCTCGTTGAAATTCTCCCCAAGCCCCAGTTGGTTTTCCACTTTTTTACGCATGAGTTGTACTTTTTCCGCTAAATCTTCATCTTCATCATCGGCAATTTCAAGATTCGGTTTTTCAAATTCTTCTTCATCACGACTGAATTCAAGCATACGTTCCGCAAACGGGATAATGATTTTTTTGTACGCAATAAACAAAATAAGTGCGACCAAAAGATACTTGAATATAGGGGCAAACGGCGTAATATACGTTGCGATGAAATCAGATGTTTTAGAGGCGGCATCTTTAGGCTGTAATCCGTCTTTAGAGGCTTGAAATTCAAAATTACGAACCGTTACCTGATCTCCTCGCTGCTCATCCACACCGATGGATTGCTTGACCAATGCATCGATTGCCTGAATTTGTGTCTCATCCAGTGCAATATACTCGATCTCTTCGGTCGCCTCTCCGGCAGGATCTTTTTTTGCTTCGTACTTGCCGTCCACAACAACGGCGGCCGTCATCCGCTTAATACGGGCAAATTCCATTTTGGTTGTCGAAACTGTTTTCGAAACTTCGTAATTCGTGGTTCCGGTCGTTTTTTCAAATTTTTCACCGCCGCTCCCCGCAAGCCCTTCTACAGGACCGATATTGCTGACTGCACCCGGAACTCCGCCCACTTGAGGAGGGGTTGCTCCGTCACGTTTTTCTTCGGAAGACTGCTCACTGCGCACCACATTTTCAGGATCGTATTTTTCCGATGTTGAACTTTGTTCTGAAAAATCATACTCGATGGTCACTTTGGCAACGACGCGATCTTTCCCTCCGATAAAGGGAGCAAGAACATTGATAATCTTCTCTTCTTGTTTCTTCTCTTCTTTGGTTTTATACATTTGCTGTATCGCGGAGAGTTCACCCATAGCGCTAGCGGCATCGTTATCTCCGAGTGTTTCACCCTCGGAATCGATCAATGCTACATTCTCGGGAGTCAACTTCGGAACGGCAGCGGCAACAAGTTTTTTAATCCCCCGAATCTGTTTAGGGGTCAATTTTCGATCGGGATAAAGTTGCACCATAACCGATGCGGAAGGGGGAACTTCTTCCGCGACAAACAGTGTCTCTTTAGGGAGGGCAAGAGAGACATTCGATTTTTCAACCGGAGAAAGAGAGTCAATAGAGCGAGCCAACTCCCCCTCTAACGCTCGTCGAAATTTTACCTCTTGATCGAAATTCGTAGCACCGAACTCTTGTTTATCAAAAAGTTCAAATCCGACATGCCCCTCTTTAGGGATTCCCATAGAGGCTATAGTAATACGCTCTTTATAGACTACTTCTTTAGGGACTTCAATCACATTTTCACGAGGAATTCGGTAAGGAATTTGATCTTTTTCGAGCTGCTCTATCACTTTTGCCGCATCTTCAGAGCTCAGTTGATCGAAGAGAACCTGATACCCTCCGTTATCGTTTTTTGATCCTTCAGAAGAATAAACAACCAAAAAAATCAAAAAAGCTATTATCCCTGCAACTGCTGCGCCAATAATGGCTCTCTGTGCTTGGGTCAGCTTTCCGAAAAAAACAACAAGTTGCGCGAAAAGGGTCTTAAAATCCATTTTTACCTATTTTATAATAAAGAATCAGTGAGTTCAAAAAATCGATCGTTTTGCACTCGGGTTCCGATTGTAACACGAATAGCGTTCAATCCGTAACTGCTTAAATCACGTACAATCATACCCTTTTTTAAGAGTTCTTGCGCAATTTTTGATGAATTTTTTTCTTCAGGAAGCGATAATGTGACGAAATTGGTATAACTATCAATCACATCGATCCCCTTAGAGCGTGCAAATTCTTCATATCGAGCCATCTCGTTAAAATTATCACGAATACACTCTTGAACGAAAGCCTCATCATCCAATGCAACCGATGCCGCTTCAAGAGAGAGTGTCGTAATATTAAACGGCGGGCGAACTTTATAAAGGGCTTCAATGATAGGTGCTTGTGCAATTCCGTATCCCACTCGCATCCCCCCTAATCCGTACGCTTTCGAAAATGTCCCGAGAAAAAGAACGTTATCAAACTTCGCAATCAAATCTTTCGGCTCCACCGCATAGTCGGGATTTTTAAAACGGGCGTATTCCATATAGGCACCATCCACAATGACGAGTGTATCGCTGTCCACTTTAGCGATAAAATCAACCATTTCCTGCGCGAGGAGTCCATCCCCTGTGGGATTATTAGGAGTACAGAGGAAAATGATAGAGGGTTTATGTTCACAATAAAGGGTGTAAAACTCATCCATCTTGTGTTCACGTGATGCCGTGCGTATAATCTCAGCCCCCACTTGTTTGGCATAAATCTCATACATGGCAAAGGTGACACTGTTCACAAGAACCTTTGAACCGCTATGAGCTTTGGCGTGAATCGCGAATTCGATTACCTGATCGCTCCCCGCACCGATAATGAGTTCATTCCCTTTTATCTCGTATTTACCTGACAAAGCGGTTTTTAGCTTCACCATCGAATCATCAGGATAAAGAGCCATATTATCGATGATAGCGCGAACCGCATCTTTGACTTTAGGGGAACATCCGAACGGATTTTCGTTACTGGCAAGTTTTACAATCGAATCTTTATCGATTCCGTATTCACGCACGACCAATTCGATCGGCTTACCCGCTTCATAGGTTTTAATAGACTCTAATGCTTCATTAAATTTCATAACTCTCCCTTTACATAGCTTCCCAGCCATGTCACTTCTTCATTGTGTTTTTGCATTAATATTTGAACGCTCTCTTCATCGATATGGCCGAAGAAGTCGATAAAAAACCAATATCCGAAACCGTCTTTATCCCGCGAAGGACGGCTTTCAATCTTACTGAGATTTATATCGGCATTGTTGAAATCTTCAAGAAAATGGACCAATGCTCCTGATTTTTGAGCATCTTTTAGACGAACCAAAATAGATGTTTTATCGTCTCCGCTGATGCCGTTTTTAAAATCACTGAGAATAAAAAATCGAGTAGCATTGTTTTGGGTATCCTCGATATTTTCAAACAATGTCGGAACGCCGTAGAGTTTCGCCGCAATGTGAGAACATATCGCCGCAGCTTCAGGATCCTTACTGGCTAAGATAGCCGCTTTTGCCGTTGATTCGACCGGAATATGCTCTATAGAGTCCAAACCGTGTTCGGCCAAGAACTCTCTGCACTGACCGAACCCTTTGTCTTTGGAATAGATTCTCTTGATATGGTGAATTTGTTCCGCTTTGGTGGCAAACGCCATATGAATCGGCATATAAAGTTCAGCGACGATTTTAACGCTGCTTTTACCCAACAGATCAAGTGTTTCGCCCACGACACCATCGCGTGAGTTTTCAATCGGAACGACGCCGAATTTTGCACGCCCTGCTTCGAGGGTTTTAAATACCGCTTCGATGGAACCGAGGGAGAGATAATCGCTCATAGCACCAAAACGTGACTCTGCCGCCTGATGGGTAAAACTCCCCTCAGGTCCCAGATAAGCAATTCGCTCAGGGAGTTCCAGATTACGGGCAACGGCAAAAATCTCTAAAAATACCGCTTCAATCGCTTGAGAATTGAGCAGTCCCCCCTGCTCTTCACTGATACGGGTCAAACGGTCAATAATCGCTTTTTCCCGTTCCGGACGGTAGATGGCACTGTTACTCTCATGCTTGATCTCACCGACACGGCGAACGACCTCCATACGACGGTTCAGTAAGGTGACCACTTCGTTATCTATTTCATCAATTCGTGCTCTGCACTCTTCTAAAGTATTCATAAATGCTCCAATATTGCTTGCATATCGGCATAAATTTCTGCCGGACGCTCGTGAGGTTCCAAAGAGGGGATAATTTCATCGGCATTGCGATATTTTCCGCTGAGAACAAACACCCCTTTCATCCCCATTTTCTGAGCTCCAATGAGATCCCCTTTTACATCATCGCTAATGATAGTGACGTCACAAAACGCTGCACCCGTTTTTTGCGTACCGAGGCGAGACAATGCCTCTTCGAAAAATGGGATACTTGGTTTCCCGACCACCGTATAGGGAGTCGATGTCGCAAATTCCAACATTTTTAAAATTGCCCCGACACCGGGATAGCGTTTATGATTTTTGACGTAAAGGGTTGTTTCATGCATACCGATAAGCTGTGAACCGCCGAGGAGAAACTCAATCATTTGAGCGTATTCATCGGGGGTAAAATTCTCTTTAATGGCGACTAAAACGACATCGGGGGATGTATACTCAAGAGAGTACCCCATTGACCGAACAACCTCTAAAAAGGGCTCCGATCCATATGCGGCAACTTTTTTAGTTTTATCAATATGGCGCTCCAACAACATCAGCGGATCAAGATAATGACTTTGGGGAATATTCAAACCGATCGAATTCAAATACCCTAAAAACTCATCACTCGGATTTTTCGTACTGTTAGTAATGACCATATAGGGGATTTGACGGTCATTAAGATAGTCGATAAAAGCAACCGCTCCACGGGTCGGGAGTTTGGTATTATCTTCGATCAACGTCCCCTGCACATCAATGAAATACATCACGAGTCCTAGAGGTACTCACGCTCTAAGGCGATTACATCTTCATACGTTTCACGGCGTCGAATAAGACGTTCTTCACCCGCTTCTACCGCAATCTCGGCAGAACGTCCGCGTGTATTGTAGTTACTCCCCATTCCGAAACCATACGCTCCGGCGCTGTGAACAACAAGGAGATCGTTATGTTCCATTGGAGGAAGAGAATAATTTTTGGCTAAAAAGTCACCGCTCTCACAAACAGGACCAACGACATCCGCAACGCTTTCATTACCCGTTTTATCCAACGCCTCGATACGGTGATACGCTTTGTACAAACTCGGTCGGATAAGATCGTTCATCGCTCCGTCCACCATCACGAAACGTTTTGCTCCGTTGTTTTTCTCGTACAAGACTTTCGTCAAAAAATATCCCGCATTGGCCGTCAAAAAACGTCCCGGTTCGCAAATGATCGTCACATCGATCCCTTTGAGTGCGGAGAGGATCGCCTGTGCATAATCATACGGTGCAATGGTCGTCTCATTATCGTAACGGACACCCAATCCACCCCCGATATCAAAGAATTTCAACTCAATATCGATCGCTTGAAGGGAGCGGAGCAAATCGGCTACAATCACCGCCGCTTCATAAATCGGCTCTAACTCGGTCAACTGGCTTCCGATATGGAAATGGATCCCTACAGGATCAAGATAATCAGAGTTTTTTGCTTGGATATACATCCGTTTTGCCGCAACGATCTCAACGCCGAATTTGTTGTCATGAAGTCCCGTCGAAATGTACGGGTGAGTTTTCGGATCGATATTCGGATTGACGCGGATACTGATACGGGCTTTGGCATTCAATTCACGTGCAATCATCTCGACACGTCCGAGTTCCGCTTCGCTCTCGACGTTGATGTAGAGGATATCCGACTCAATCGCTTCGCGAATCTCATCATCACGTTTACCGACACCGCTGAAAAGGATACGGTATTTCGGAACACCCGCCATCAACGCACGGCGTACTTCCCCGATTGAGACACAATCGGCACCCGAACCCATCTGTGCAAAATGTTTGACAACACTTAGATTTGAATTTGCTTTAACCGCATAGGCTAAAATTGATTTACGGCCGCGAAAAGCCTCTTTTAATGATTCAAATTGAGCACGCATCGCATCAAAATCATACACGTACAATGGTGTTCCGTACGTTTGTGCCAGAGCTTTAAAATCGATCACACTAAATCCTCATTGATTAGTTTTGTCGCGATTTTACCCTAACTCTCCTTAGGGGATTTCCAAGCCGCCAGAGCATGACACAACACAAGAAAATAATTGGGGCGATAATCCCCATTTCAGGGGTGAGCGTTTTGTTATTTGAGAGTTCTCCCAGCATAAAAAGGACTCCCCAGACAATCAGGGTTACCAAAATAGCTCCGAAGCTAAAAAAGGAGAGATTTAAAAATCGTGCACTTACCGGTGCATAGGTGAAAAAGAGGACCATCAAAATAGGGGCAAACCAAGGGGTAACAAAAATACGATACATCGCACTTTTGATTTTAGCGACATCAACGTTTTGATTTTCCAAGAGTTCAAGGGCATCTAATCCATCACCGATGGTAAAGTTGGCTTTTCCCTCATACACCTGATCCAAAATTTTGGGTTTAAAATCACGAAGTACTTTGAGATTTTCCTTATCTTCCGTTGTAATCCCTAAAGCCTTCAGATCAAACCCCTCGGGAGGACGTATTAAGTGGGCTTTTTTAATATTCCAGTATCTGTTATCATCATCATAAACTGCTTCATTAGCACTCAATGCCTCTTTTAATGTCCCTTCTTCGAATCTAAAAACACGAATATCCTCCGCTTTTTTACTTAGAGGGTAGAGATTGCCGAAATAGATATAACTCCCCTCATGGGTGAAAAAAAGATTACTGGTAGGGCGGATAAATTGAGAGGTTTCCCGCAGATTATTGGCAAACTCATTTGAGCGGGCAAAATTAGTCGCATGAAGTGCAATGTAGATGACAATCAAAAGACTCGCAACGCCTAAAAAAGGGGCCATTATACGGGTTTTAGAATATCCCAATGCGTAATATGCCGCCAAGGCATTGGAGCGTACCAATTCAACCAATGAGGCAATAATCGCAAAAATAAGCGAAATAGGAAGCATCATATCGATCGCATAAAAATATTTGTACATGATGTAAATTAAGACTAGATTGGCTGAGTTCGGGAGTTCTGAGGCATTATCCATCAAATCGAATCCGACCATAAAACTGCTCAATGCGATCAGAACAATCGAAAAATAACGTAGATAAAGTAACGATAAAGTTGTAAATGCGAGCATAGGAGCCTAAATATAAAAATTGAAGTTTATTGTATCCAATAAAACCTGCAAAATTTTCAAAGCCCCTTCAAGGAGCATTTTGAAGCTACATCCGTGCAGCTCTTTTCAAGAAGCATTTCAACGGCATCAGCAGTTACACCGATCCACTCTCTAAGTTTGGATTGTTCTTCTGCGCTAAAGGGGTGCAGTACATAATCGGCTACTTGCGATTTGTGTTCAGGCTTTCCGATTCCCATACGTACGCGGATATACTCGGCTCCGATTGCGGCATCTGTCGATTTTAGTCCGTTATGTCCTCCGTGTCCGCCGCCGCTTTTAAAGCGCAATGCCCCAAACGGTAAATCCAAATCATCATGGATGACAATGACCTCATCAATTTTGTAAAAATTTTTAACGGCAAGAATAGAGCGACCGGAGAGGTTCATAAATGTGAGCGGTTTGAGGAGAAAGTGTTGACCCATTTTAAACAACTCCCCTTCGAAGGAGCTCTTTGAAACGTTCACGACACTGTGGCGACGACAAAGCTCGTCAATCACCATGAACCCGATGTTATGACGGGTTGATGCATACGCCGAGCCGGGGTTTCCCAGTCCGACGATCAGCATCCTTATTTCGCTTTGATGATACTAAGAACCGATACGCGGTCTGAATCGGTAAACGTTACGTTTTCAACACGTGGAAGATCACGAACCAATACGGAATCACCTAAATCCAAAGGAGCAACATCAACAGTGACGTTGTTTGGCAAGTTTTCGATTGCCGCTTTAACGCGAAGACGTTTTTTAGCAACGAATAACATCCCTTTGTTTTTCAAACCGATCGGTGTTCCAACAGTAACAACCGGAACATGATAGTGAGTTACAACACCAGGTTGTGCAACCATCAAATCAACGTGCAACAAGTTGCCTGAAACCGGATGAGACTCATACCCTTGAACAACAAGGTTCATCTCTTTACCCGCTACGCTTACAGCGAATGCTACGGTCTCTTTGTTGCGCACTGTACGGATAAAATCGTTCATTTTGAACGCGGCATGAACGTTTTCAAGCCCTTTTCCGTAGATGTTAGCAATAAGATAACCATCACGGCGATACGCTTTTGTAGCAGCTTTGCCAATACTCTCTCTTACAATGCCTTCTAACATAATCATGTCCTTAAAATAAAATGAGGCGAATTATACTTAAATATAGCTTATTTTATTCTAAATCTTGGGTTAGCTTTTTAAGCCGATATATTCCTCTTCTCGGAACTCTTTTGGGCCGTCGTCAACTCCGAGTTTCCCTTTTTCCACTGTCGTGCTGAGCCCCTCCATACGAAGTTTCAAGTCTGAAGCCGACGTTGCCGACGCTAGTGCATCTTCTCTACTTATCCGTCCGGAGAGAAATAAATCCAAAATCCCCTGATCAAACGTCTGTGATTTGTAGAGTTCTTTCCCCTCCGCAATCGTATCGGGAATTTCAATATCACGGTTTTCGGCAATAAGCTGCTCTATTCGGGGCGTTCGAACAAGTACCTCCAACGCCGCAGCCCGTTTTCCGTCCACTGTCGGAATAAGACGTTGTGAAATAACCCCCTTAAGGACGGAAGAGAGGGTCATACGGACACGGTTTTGCTCGCCGGTCGGGAATACCGAGATAATCCGGTTGACCGTTTCTTTGGCATCCAAGGTATGGAGGGTCGAGAAAACCAAATGGCCGGTATCTGCCGCATGGAGTGCAATTTCAATCGTCTCCATATCCCGCATCTCCCCGACAAGAATAATATCGGGGTCTTCCCGCAGCGCCGCCCGCAGAGCATTTCCGAAACTGAGAGTGTCCTGCCCGACACTGCGCTGATTGATAATACATTTCCGATCTTTATGGACAAACTCGATCGGATCTTCAATCGTAATAATATGCTTACGGCGCTTCCAGTTAATCTCATCGATCAAGGCTGCAAGTGTCGTTGATTTACCGCTTCCCGTAACTCCCGTAACGAGGACCAGTCCCCGTTCCATCTCTGCAAAGGTATGGACTACTTCAGGAAGCTTGAGTTCTTCAATACTCAAAATTTTAACGGGAATTAAACGGAAAACTGCCGATACCCCTTCCATTTGAAAAAAGATATTGATACGAAAACGGGTATTTTCATCAAACGGATAGACCAAGTCCAGCTCTTTTTTCTCTACCAACTCGGGAAAACGGGTCCGTAACAGCTCTTTGGCAAAAATCAAAGCATCGTCTTTTGAAAAAATCTCACCGGAGAGGGGGATAATCTCTCCGTTGATACGGGCTCGAACGACACTGTTGGCTTTGACATGGAGGTCACTTCCCCCTGCATCCACCATACGGCGCAAGTATCCTCGTATTTTTTTCAATACCTCAAAGTTGAGTTCACCCAACTCCGTATGACTAAAACTTTGTTGACTCATAGTATTACTCCAATGCGTTGAGGATTTCAGTGAAAGCAACTTTAAAAGCTTCCAATCCTTCTTCTATCTGCTGTGCAATAACGGTGTCCATCTCCACCCCTGCAGCCGCTACACTTTTTTGATGCTCTTCAATGGTAGCCGCACTCATTGGAAGTTTCAATGTTCTATCTCCTCCGCTTACATACGCATCAATGGTAGCGATCGGTGCGGTGTTGACACTGTTGGGAGCTAAAAGTTCATCGATATAATAGGAGGCTCGGAACTCAGAGCCTTTCACCCCTGTACTGGCAAACAAGACACGACATTTCGAGATTCCTAACGCTTCGACACGATTGTAAATATCGGCGGCATTTACAATCCCCATCAGACCCGACCTTACACCATGGGAACGAAGTGTCTCGTCAATTGCTCTATCGATTCGGCTGACAAAGACGCTGATCACCGTATCCACCGACGATTTTTTCGACGCTTTGTTAAACGCTTCCGCACATTTAAGTGCTTGATCTACCGAAAATATCAATGTTGCATTGACGGGAATCCCTCGTGAAGCCAGTGCTTCCATAGCTCCATATCCCGCTTCGGTTGCAGGAACTTTGATCATTACATTGGGACGGTTGATACTCGCATGAAGGCGTATCCCCTCAGCGATCGTAGCTTCGGTATCATCACACAAAAACGGATCAACCTCGATACTCACGTACCCGTCATCTCCGGCATCGTATAAGGGGCGCAAGATATCTGCCGCTTTTTGTATATCGTAAATGGCCAATGCTTCGTATTTTTCTTTAGGAGAAAGATCAGAGAGGGTAGCCAGTTGTTCTTTGTAAGCTGGTGAGGTCAAAATCGCATTTTTAAAAATGGCAGGGTTCGATGTAGCCCCATTAATAACCCCTTTTTCTATCAGCTCTTTAAACCCTTCATCTAAAAATGTCCGTTCAATAAAATCGGCCCAAAGGGCAAAGCGTGCTTCCGCTAAATACATAAAAACTCCGAAACATAAATTAGGACTATTATGCCAAAAAATAATTAAAAATAGAGGTTCACACCAAGTTTGAATCGATCTTCTCTGTAATCTTGATCGATTCCTTCATAACTGCACTGTACTCCCCCCAGCGGACTCCATTGCCACCCTTGAGAAACCATAACGCGGCTTCGATCGCTGCCATCCAAATAGAAAATATGGCCTGCTTCAATATGGCTCTTCATCCGATTGCCCCAGTTGATCGCAGCCCCTGCACTAAACCCTAATCCGACATCGGCATTAAATCCGAATCTCACCTCCGGCTCACTTAAAACATAGCCGTACATCCCCTCATCTCCAAGGGATGCCCCTGCTCCCACACGGGTAACGAAGCTAAGTCTATCTCCTCCGTATTCGCGATCCCAACCGCTTTTCATGCGCCATGAAAACGGCTTAAAAAAATGACTTACCGGTGCAATAGAGGCGAGAGAGAGAACCGTCAATTTCTCTAACGTCACTTTATCATGATCCACCCCGATCAACGTATCGAGAAATTCGATTTGAGCACCGGAGAGATGTCCCGTATCATCTTCATCCAAGTCATGAAAAGCGGGACGCCACCCAATCAGTAGCGGTGAACGATCTTCAAACCACCCCTGTGAGAGGGCTATACGGGCAGAGTGATGGGCGCGATCAGGATTTGCTTTGGGAGATACAGCAACTAATTCTCCACTCCCCAGCGCGGCGCGGCGTGAGAGGAGTTCATAATAGCGCGCCGCATACACCTCTTTAGCCATTTTTCCCTCTATGTATTGATACTCAACCAGTTCCGCAGCCGCTTCGAGTGCAAAACGGTGCTCTTGTTTGGAGAGAGTCAACGTATCGAGTTCCGCACCATTTGTCTCTGTAGTACTTAAAGCTTTCACTGCCGAGATCCCTTGAGGAGAGAGGTGACGTTCATACGCAAGTAGCTGAGTCCGTTTTGAGGGGCGAAAATGTTTTGCTTCTACCAAAGCCTCTTCCTCGAAAGCGCGTACCGTATCGGGAGGGATAACATAATAGAAAAAGTGATCCCTCAAGTGAACGCTCGGACGGGCAATCTCGGTGAGCCACAACATATGATAGGAGCAATTCTCATCGAAAAAATAGTACCACGAGTTAATCCGCTGCAATTCCCAGATATGGCGCACCATCGCCATGACCTCATCAGGCGTTAAATTTAGATCGTATTCCCAGACATCTCTAGATTCGGAATCCCGATATTCTTTGAGTTTTTCATAATAAGGGAGCATCGAATAAAAGCCATAATAGCCCCCGAATAGCCCCTTATACGCAAATAACAATCCATTCGTCTCATCGGTGTGCGCTGCATAGTTGATCGCATACGACATGAGTTTAGACTCCATTTTGGAATCGATCCGTAAAAAAGTATGCCCGAACATCGATGCGGGGGAGTTGATATGGGCACT
>DLUI01000110.1 GCA_002742695.1 Sulfuricurvum kujiense
TGTTGAAGAGATGCCGACAGAGGGTCCAAGCCGCGCGATTATCAAAGAGACCGATGAGAACGGCACCGTTACTGAGCGGGTTATGAGCGAAGCGGAGATGAAGGAGCTCGCCGATCAAGAGTACAAAAAAATGGAAGCCGGACAATCGGAACTCAACGCCGAACCTCAAGGAGAGGGGATGGGACTTGGCGGAACTATTCTCGCCGCTGCGGGGGGAGCATTACTCGGTAATATGATCGGAAACATGCTTATGAACAATAAAAATGTTCAACGACACCAAGATGCCTCTAACCGCTCAGCCTATCACCGTTCATCCGCAGGGGGTAGTAACTCAGCCACCTCTAATAGCCAGAAAAAAAGTTTCTTCGGTAATTCCGCATCGAGAAGCACCTCATCCAGCAGCAGTTTCGGAGGATGAGCATGGTATCCCTCCAAAATATCAAAGCAATCGATGATCGCACGTTGGAGCAATTCGGTTTCGGATGGCATACCGACAGTGACGAAAGCAAATACGTTGCCGATGAACTGGTTATCGTCTCCGACAGTGAAGCTGAAGCCTACTATGAAGCGGTCAATGAACTCTACGATATGTATGCCGCTGCCGCACAACATGTCATCGACAATAACCTGTTCTTTGAACTCGGCATTCCGTTTAACCTGATCGACGCAATCAAAAAAAGCTGGGACAACGACGTCCATTGGCATCTCTATGGACGCTTCGATCTTGCAGGGGGGATCGGAGGCTCTCCGATCAAACTGATCGAATTCAATGCCGACACCCCTACCTCTCTTTTCGAAACGGCTATTTTGCAATGGGCCTTGCTTAAACATAACAACATGGACGAAGAGCGCCAATTCAACAACATCTATGAGGCGATTCGCGATAACTTTCGTCGTCTCGTTACCCTTTTCGATGATCCCGAAACATTTGAAAAACATTACGACGGATGGAAAATTCTTTTCAGCTCGATCAGCGGCAATATCGAAGAGGAACAAACAACCCGACTCCTACAGCAAATGGCGATCGATGCCGGATTCGAGAGTGGCTTTGAGCCTCTCGGCGGTGTGAAGTTTGATGATGAGGGGATTTATGACAGCGCTGAAGAGCCGTATGAGTATTGGTTCAAACTCTACCCTTGGGAAGATATCGCTATCGAAGAGCCGGAACTGGCTACACAGCTCACGACGATTATGCAAAACCAAAAAGCGATTATCCTCAACCCTGCCTACACGTTGCTCTTTCAATCCAAAGGGATGATGAAAATTCTTTGCGATCTCTTCCCTGATTCCCCTTATCTTCTTAAAACCTCGTATGAGCCTCTTAAAGGGCTCCAGCAGGTCGAGAAACGGATGTTTGGACGTGAAGGTGCAAATGTACGGATTATCGATGTCTCAGGCTCTGTAATCGAAGCAAACGACGGGCCGTACGGGAACTTCAAACCGATCTACCAAGAGTACGTCGAGTTCCCGAAAGACAGTAACGGAAACAGTTACCAAGCGGGAGTCTTTTTCGCGTATGAAGCATGCGGCTTAGGTTTCCGTCGCGGCGGAAAAATCCTAGGCAATATGTCAAAATTTGTGGGGCATGTACTGCGCTAATATTTTGTCATTCCCGACCTGATCGGGAATCTAGTAGCTTTTAAATTCTTTTTCTTATTTACTTACCACACTTTTTGTAGCCGCTATTTTTTTATCGGCATACAAAACAACATCTTTTATAACTAATTTTTGAATAGCTGAAATAACAAGACTCATGTAGTTATAGTCTGGAGTATTGTCGGATTTAACGGCGTAATGAAAAAAACGAGTGGATGAATTATCGTTTTTTTCATTACGCCGAAAATGACGAGATTTTAAAACCCGCTCACCAAAAAATCAAGCGCGGCGATAATCTCGCTTCGTTGCTCTTTCAAAGACCACACTTTTTCTCCCAATGCGGATTGCTCAATCCCTGAGAGTTCTTGGGTTAGCATTACTACACTCTCACCGTTAATCTCAAAAATCGGGTTTAGATGCTGAATATTTTTCTCTTGTCGAACCAAAGGGACGACGACACGCGTCGATAATGAACCAAGCAAATCGGCTTGAATATCGAGAAGGTAGGGAAACTCCTCCGCACTTTCACTGTTAGCGTTTCGATAGACGTCAAACTGTGCCATCAAAACCGTCGTAATCGCTCACCAAATACACCCCGTTTTTGAACAGAGAGATTGTATTCGGAAATAGCATCTTGATTGTCTGCAAGCCATTGTTGCGATTTTTGATCGATGATAGTTTCTGCCAAGTTTTCTTCAAGCATTTTAGAGAGGTTAATTTTAAGCTCTTTTGCTTGTAGTAGCAAATCACTGTTAATACTGAGATTTGCCGATTTTTTAGGGGCATTCGGATTATAAACGGCTGTCATAACATTCTCCATACGCATTATATATGCGCATTGTATCATAATTATGTAACCTATTTTGATTTCAATCTGTTTAGAGAAGATTTACAGCGACATCGGTTTGCCGGTAAAGTATCCTTGTGAATAATCAACATCCAACTTTTTGAGGGTGTTATAAATCTCTTCATCCGAAACAAATTCCGCAATCGTTTTTGCACCGATTTTTCGTGCAAAATCGATAATCGTCTCGACAATAATATGGTGACGAGGGTTACTGCTGATTTCCCGAATCAACGAACCGTCTATTTTGATGTAATCGACACTCAATTTTAATATGTTTTCAAAATTCGAATAACCCGTCCCGAAATCATCAATCGCAATTTTTGCCCCCAATGCTTTGACTTTGGTAATAAATTGTGTCACTTCCGCATAGCTCTCGATCCCCTCCGATTCTAAAATCTCAAAAACGATTCGAGGTGCCGTACCGGTCTCGGTAATCGTTCTGATAATCTCACTGACCGTATGGGTATTACGGATATCACTGTCGGAGAGATTAATAGAGAACTCCTCACTGCGCGTAGCAAAAAGGGTACACGCTTGATAAAGTACCTCTAAAGTGATTTGCGGATAGAGTTTGGTTTGCTTCGCGATAGGTAAAAATTCCATCGGCGGTACCATATTACCGACATCGTCAATCATCCGAACCAATGTTTCATATTTGTTGATTTCACCTGTTTTGAAATCAACAATCGGCTGATAATGACACATAATCCGATGTTCAAAAAGGGCTCTTCGGACATCCGAAGCCATCGTTAAATTCGAACGGTATTGCTCTTCAACCCTCTCTTCTTGATTGTAAAATGCAATCTGTTTTTTATTCTCTTTCGCATGGTGTAANNTCTTTAACCGTAAATGTCTTCTCTTCCAACAATTTTATAAGTGTTACCAAACGATGTTCTAACTCACCCAAGCTGAGATTACCTGAGAATGTCAATACAAATTCATCACTCCCTAAACGATAACATGACCCCGATAACGCATTGAGCCATGCACCGATTTGTATCAGTATTTCATCCCCGATCTCAATTCCAAAAAAATCATTAATCTCTTTGAAATCATCCACGTTGACAATCGCCAGAGCCGTTATCTCTCCTTGGAGCAATTTTTCCTGCAGTCTAAATCGATTCGGTAAACCTGTGAGACGATCACTGTAATATTGATTTTCCAGTTCAAGCGTTTTTTCTTGCACTGCCCCCTCAAGAGAGATATTCATGGCTTCCATTTGTCTCAAATAACGATATGTTGTCTCTTGCATCGCATTAAATGAAGTAACAATCTGTTCAATCTCTTCACTGCCATCTTCCTCGAGTACCATATGATCACCCGGTCGATAATCACGAACTTTCTGTGCAATTTGGCCTAACGGAGAGAGAAGATTACGAACCCACCACACCGCAAAGAAAAAAATCAACGCAATACTCATTCCTACGCCGTAAAAAACATTGTACATAGATTGACGTGTTTCATCATACGCCAAATCACTATAATACAATGTAATCGAACCCATTGACTGCCCAAATGCAGGTTCTTTGATCTGATGGGAAACAGTGATAGCATTCTCTATGGATTGTGACTTCGGATTGCTATAGCGGTACAATAACTTTCCGTTTTGATCACGGACTGAAAGTTCTATGACATCAGGAACAGATACTGCGGGAGAGACTTTTTCGGCTATTTGGTCATAAAATTTTAAATAAAGGGTCATCTGAAGCGATTTTTCAACCGTTTGCAACAGTAAATCCGCTTTTTGTTTTTCCGAAACCCGTTTCGTATTTTCAAAAGTAATACTGATGACCATCCCGAAAGTTGCAAAAATAAGTAAAAAGACAAGGATTAAAGATCCGACTACTTTATAAGAAAGGCGACTTCGTGAACGGTACATTTTAAGCCTTCTACCATGATAAAAAATTATTCCAAAAATCGTGCAATCTCTACTCAATAAATATATTAAAGCGAAATAAGAAGTTTAATTGCATAATATACTATCAAATTTATTTAATCTATCTTTATTCAGCTGTTATTAACGGTTATAGTATTATATTTTAGCCATTAACTCAAAGGGCGAAATCGGTGGAATGCAAAATAGCGTCAACTGCAAGTGAACAGAAGGCTATACTGCAACAGCGGTATGATATTTTTGTGGAAGAATTCAATTTTTTAGCACCGAGAGAAGACGGGAAACGGATCGAATACGATGAGTATGATGAACATTCTCTCTTGTTCGGCGTTTGGAAAAAAAACGGGCTAATCGCTTCATGCCGTCTCATTCTTCCAAGCTATACATTGGGTTTACCGACGCTCAATTGTATGATTATTGATTCGACTACGTTTCGTAAAGATGAATCAACAGCCGAAATTTCACGCATTTTAGTCGCCTCAGAGCACAGAATTTTCAAAAAAACGATTAAGATTCTTCAAACAATGCAAAAAGAGATTAATAGGGTCTCTTCCGAGTATGGGATAGTACAAATAATCGGAGCGGTTGAACCCAGTTTCCTGCGTCTTCTTAACTATTCCAAACTCCCATATCAACCGATTGGCCCTTTACAAAACCATATAGGACCTGACCGTTACCCTATAATTTTAAAAATAAAAGACCATATCATTTTTATGAAAGAACTCCGATGATGAACCGTTTTTCTCTCGCTTTGTTATTTGTCCCCTTTTCTCTTTTTGCCGCTGAGGCAGATACGGATCTTTTTAATACTCTTACAGACGACATCAACACCATTACAAAAACAGCAAAAGATCAGCGCGCCAATATCGACTATCTCCCCTACATAATGACAGTATTTGAAGGTGAAGAACTTTCACGTGCGGGTGCTTCTTCACTAAAAGAGGCCCTCTCACTCGCTGCAGGCGTCAACATTGCCAGCGATAACCTCTCCTTGTTTAATCCGGTCATCCGAGGTTCCAACCCCGTTGCGTACGGACAAAGCAAACTGATTGTGGATGGAGTCGAGGTTAACGATCTTTTCTTCGACGGCTATACCGCATATCTAACGATGCCGATCGATATGATCAAACGGATCGAAATAGTCCGAGGCCCCGGCAGCTACAGTGACGGACACTGGGGGTATGCCGGATCGATCATCGTCACAACCTATAAAAAAGAACCCGATACGGATAAAAACAGCCGTTGGTTCACCTCAGCGGGTACGCACAATACCTACAAAGCAGGTGCTTCGTATGCGATGAGAGAAAATGACTTTGCTTTTGCCGCAGATCTCTATACGGTACACGATAATCTTTCGCTCCCTTATGGTCAAGACGGTCTTTCTAATAATCTTTTAGGTGTAGCCAATGCACCTCTCTCTCGATCCGGCAACGCACCCTCTTCCACCGATGCCACCATGTTTTCATTTTCTCTCGCTAAAGGGGATTTTTTTTCCGACGGACGTATCTCTTCTTATCGCCACGGATCGGGAGGAGGTATTAATTACGCTCTTGCCACCGGAGAGGATCACTACAATATCGATCAATGGCAGCTTCGTGCCGGAGTCCACTACAATGTAGAAGATTTTACCGGAACGTTCCAAGCATCTATCGTACAAGACAGCTTTATCAGCCATCAGCTTCTTGCACCGGAAGGACTGCAATTCCCTTCGCTAAACCCGCCTACGACTCTTGTTACCTATGTAAACGGTTTTTACGGTGAGCATGAAGCGATTATACGAACCTATCGCGTTAATAATACCTTGAGCGGTAGTGTGATGGGAGGGGAAGCAACATTTGGTATCGGTAAATCATGGAGCAGTGTTACTTCTGAGAAAACGATAACAACCGACCGCGACAGCGGAACGGGAATGACCGATTATTCGACTATACTCCCCTTTTTCAGTCCGAATGGATCGATTAACAATCTAACAACCTACTTGACCTATGAGAAGGTTCTATCCTCTTCACTATGCGGCTATGCTTCATTGACGGTAGACAAACGGAACGATTTATCAGCACAAGTAGATCCTCGTGCCGCACTCTTATATACGCTTGATCCCGACAACCTCATCAAGTTGTCCATCTCCCATGCCCACAGAAACCCCTCTTGGCAAGAGATGTATACCCTCAATAACAGAGCCAGATGGGGAAATCCAAATCTCGTCCCCGAAACTGTCATGGCGTACGAAACGCAATTAATACATCGATTTGAAGTGGATCACTCTTTATCGGTAAACTTTTTCCAACTCAACAATGAAGATCAAATTTATCCTCAATACAATAGTACATTCTTACGATACGAATATATTAACGGTTCAAAAAGCAAAATTCGCGGATTTGAAGCCGAATGGCGCAAACGTTATGATGAAACCTCTTTTTACGGGGCATTTACCCATATCTGGGCAGAAGATGGACAAGGTGCAACTCTTCCCAATGCACCGAGCAACACAGCACGCGGATTTATTACCCATACACTCGACACTAACTGGTACGGCTCTCTTGCCGGACGGTGGCAAAGTGCAACACCCAGAGCAAGCACAGATCCGCGTAGCGATATGAAATCCATCGGGATCATCGATACCTCTATCGGATACAAACTTCCAAAATTCCAGAGTGAAGTTCAACTGACGGCTAAAAATCTTTTCGATAAAAATGAGTTTTATCCCAGCCCCACAAATACCTACGATGGGGACTACCCCTCGAGCGGTCGTACCTTTCTACTTACGTTTAGGGGGACTTTTTGAAACGTCTTCTTCTAACTCTTTTTCTCAGTAGTGCAGGATGGTGTGCCTCGTATGACCCGTTTTTATTGGAAACTCAACTCTCTTTACTGCCAAAAATTGCGGTATTGGAAAAAAATATCCTCACCTCTAACGTAAAATCGCCTATCAAAATTTTGATTGCCTACGACCGAGGAGACGATGATACGGCCGCCTCATGTATTAAAATATTGATGTCTAAATTTAACGGTCATATTAACGGCCGTCCGATCAGTGCCATTGCACTCCCGTTTGACAAACTTGATGGGATCACATCGTATCATTTTATCTATGCTCTAAAAGCGAGTACATCACAACTGAGTAAAGTACATAATGCCGTCGGTACCTCAGGTGCCATTACTGCACTCTATGATGCAGACAAACTTACGGATAATGGTTTATTACTCTCGATTCGAATGGAGAGAACTCCGATTATTCTGATCAATGCAAAAGCCCTACGGCAGAATCGTTTTTCATTCCCCGACAGTCTCCTTGAAATCGCGAGAATTGTACAATAGCTCTTTTTTCCTATCGTATCTCTTTTTGATTCATTTTCCCTTGCAAAGCATTAGATAGATTCATCAGGGAAAAGGTGACGATAAAGATTAAAAGCCCCGGAAAAAAACTCACCCACCACGCAATATCAATTACCTCTTTACCGCCGCTTAGGATACTTCCCCAGCTCATTTGCGGAGCTACAATCCCGAGCCCTAAAAATGAGAGTCCCGATTCTGCTAAAATCGCCCCCCCTACCCCAAACGTAAAACTGACCAAGACGATCGGAGCCAAAAGCGGCGCATAGTATTTCAACATAATTTTAAGGGGATGCACTTTAGCGATATGCAAAATACGGATATACGGTTTCGAAGCGATCGCAAAGCTCTCAGAGCGGATCAGACGTGCCGTACCCATCCATCCGGTTATCGAGATAATGAGTACCAAGACCCACAAAGACGCATTGACATAACTTACCAGTGTTAAAAGTAAAAAGAGGGTCGGAAAGGTTAAAAAAAGGTCAACGACTACGATAAAAATTTTGTCATATCCGCCTCGAAGCAATGCGGCACTCACCCCATACAGCAAACCGATTAATGTTGAAATGAGCGCACTCGCGAACCCTATCACCAAAGATACCTGCCCCCCTTCCATCAATCGTGCTAGTAAATCCCGTCCAAGACGATCCGTTCCAAACCAATGGTTTATGGAAGGCTCAACTAAAATAGCTTTAGGGTCTAAAAAGAGAGGATCGGGTGTGTAAAAAAAGGGGCCGATAAAGGAGAAAAAGATTACCCCGACAAGCGCGGCAATACTAAAAAGGGGCATTATGCCTTGATACCTAAAAGTGTCGTCATCATCTGATCGATCGTTGTGATAACTTTGGCGGCAGCACCGTAGGAGGTTTGATATCGGATAAGATTGGCCATCTCTTCATCAATACTCACTTTACTGACCGAATCATATTCTTGTTTGATAGCATTATACTGTGCGGTAAGCGACTCATTGGCAAGGATGACCGAATTCGTTTTTGTCCCGACTTTTGTGACCAATGTATCAAAATAGCCGTATACCGTATCCGATGACTTATCAAACCCCGTTCCGAATGTAACTCTAGCAAACTGCAATTCAACCATAGCCAAAGCAGTTTGGTTATCCCCGTTTGCAGGAGATTTGAACCCTTTTATTTTACTGGTATCCTCTTTTAAATCACGGCTAAGGGAGATACTTTTCGCATCGGATCCGTCTAAAAAGCGATTAACTCCCGTTACTCCGGCAAAATTGGTTCCGTTATCTTCAATCGAATAGGAATACCCTTGCGAAGCAAATGTTGATTTAAAATCAATTTGAAAAATGCGTTGTGTCGCATTAAATGTCCCGATCAACATATCATC
>DLUI01000045.1 GCA_002742695.1 Sulfuricurvum kujiense
AAGTGGCTCTCCCAGATACCTGCGGCACAAAAGATGAACGGGTGTGCTGCTGTATTCCTACCCTGACACGATGTCCGTCCATCCCCTTGCACAGGTCTAGAAGAGTTGGCGAATTATAGCCGTTTAAACCTGCAAATGCAAGATGGTGCTATAATAAATCTATGATTTACCTCGTTACAGCACTTGATGCCGAAGCCAGACCTTTGTGTGACTATTATCGTCTAAAACGCGATACCTCTCTCCCCTATACCCTCTATCGAAATGAGGAGATAGTGTTAGTAGTGAGCGGAATGGGACGAATGAATGCGCTGATGGCGGTGAGCGCGTTGTTGGGATGGCGGATTCCCGGCGAGAAGGATATTTTGATCAATATCGGAATCTGCGGAGCACCTTCTACTTATGCAGTCGGTGAAGCGCTGCTGATCCATCAAATTTTGGACGGAGATCGACGCTATTATCCCGACATTCTTTACTCCCATCCTCTCCGTGAAACGTCGATGCGGTGTATCGATACTCCCCAATCACTATGCGGCGACTATCCGGTTGATATGGAGAGCGGTGCGATTTTTCAAGCCGCATCCCGTTTTTTCAAGCTTCATCAAATGGCATTTCTTAAAATTGTTTCCGATCACTGTATTCCCGAGAGTGTCACTAAAGAGGGGGTTATGGAACTTCTCCGTTCTCACGTGGATACCGTGGATACTCTTATCTCAAGATTGCGCGCTATACAGAAAGAGGCGTCTTTATTTTCCGCAGATGAACGGGAAGCAATCGAAGTGTTTAAAACCCATTTTACGAAAAGCCAAGGCTCTGCTCTCGAAGATGCGCTCACATATTTTCGATTTAGAAACAAAGGGACATTTCCCCCCTTAAATCCTCTGATTCCTAGCTCTAAACGTGAAAGGAGTCAACTCCTTGAAGAACTCATTGCAACCCTCACCGCCTAAGCTCTTTTCTCATCTCTACATCGAACGAGATGTGGTGGATCACCCGCAGAGCCAAATGATTCGGAGAAAATTTGCCGACTCGCAGGTTATATTAATCGATCATTACAAAGAGGTGTTTAACCGACCCTCACAAAGTTTTGCGGCGCAAAGTCACTCTAAAAAACTGATCCTTGCCAAAAAAGAGGGGAAGTTTTTGCATGAGGGGAGCCAATACAGCGACGGCTTCGGTCATGAGCAGTTTTTTTATGCCTCCAGCGTTATGGGGTGTTTGTATGACTGTGATTATTGCTATTTGCAGGGGCTTTACCCCTCAGCTAACACGGTGTTATTTGTGAATCTCGAAGATGCGTTTGAACAATTACACCCCTATTTAGGGAGAGCTACCCTCGTAGCGACCTCCTATGATACCGATACCCTTGCCATCGAATCGCTAACACACCAAACACGCGAATGGTTGAAGTTTGCCGCAGAACAAGAACAGCTTCATCTCGAAATCCGCACCAAAAGCGCCAATATCAAATCGCTAAAATCGTTTCTTCCCAATCCGAGGGTAACGCTTGCATGGACCCTCTCTCCGCAAGAGATCATCAACGCTTACGAACACGCTACCCCAAGTCTCGAAAAACGGCTCGGAGCGGTGGCGGAAGCGATCACGTTAGGATGGAAAGTACGACTTTGCATCGACCCTGTTATCTATACAGAGAAGTTTGCTATACTCTACACTGAACTGATTGAACAGATATTTAGAACTATCGATCCCGAAGCAATCGAACATCTCACATTGGGGAGTTTTCGTATGTCACAAAGCCATCTTCGTTCCCTCAAAAAACTTCGCCGCAGTGATGTCGCCTTTTACCCCTACATTGTGCGTGATGAGATGGCAACCTATCCGGAAGCAATCGAAACCACTATTCTAGAGACATTATTGGCAAAAGCAACGCAGTATCTACCGAAAGAGAGGGTCCGAACATGGCAACGGCAATCGTAACGGGGACGAGTTCAGGAATCGGTGAAGCGATAGCGCAGGTATTGCTGCAAAACGGATATAACGTTATCGGACTCAGCCGTCGCAGAGGAGATATCCATCACCCTCTTTTTGAGCATTTACCGTGTGATCTGAGTGATTTGGCGGTGGTCGATATCCTACAAAAAAAATTAGTAGAGATTGAAGATCTGGAAATTTTGGTCAACGCTGCCGGATTCGGACGATTTGAACCCCATGAAGAACTCAGTTCTAAAACCATCACCGATATGATCGCCTTGAATCTCACCACTCCGATTTTACTCGCTAATGCATTGATGCGTCCCCTCAAAAAGTCGAAAGGGATGATCCTCAATATTACTAGCATCGAAGCGACCCGTCACTCCAAATTCTCCGCCCTTTACAGCGCAACTAAAGCGGGACTTCGTGCATTCGGATTGACCCTTTTTGAGGAGACTCGTAACAGCGGGGTCAAAGTGGTTACGATCAATCCCGATATGACCGAAACACCGTTTTTTGACGGGTTTAGATTCGGTGTGGGAAAAGAGGATGACACCAAACTCCTCACCTCTGATATCGCACAAGCTGTTCAGTATCTGCTGGATACACGAGATGGGATTTGCGTGAGCGAAATGACAATCCGTTCTCAACGCTTCGGGATAACAAAAAAATAGTAAAGGAACCTTTTTTGCTTAGTGTAATGAGCTAAATATTTGGCCGTTTCGGTCGATATAGATTACACTAATATACAAAAGGATTTGTAATGGCAGGAACTGTAAGCTCACTCGGTATCGGTTCAAGTGTTTTGACGGCGGATGTTATTGATAAGCTAAAAGC
>DLUI01000124.1:0-434 GCA_002742695.1 Sulfuricurvum kujiense
CGTATCGTTGGGCTCATCGCGTTCGCCGACCGTCCCAAAGCGGATGCCGCTGAGGCGATAAAATTAGCCAAACGTGCCGGAATCCGCCTCATCATGATTACCGGAGACAACCCTATCACCGCCGAAGTGATCGCCTCTGAAGTGGGGTTGAACCATACCGGACAAAAGATTCTCACCGGAGCGGAAATCGACACCCTCAGCGATGAGGATCTAACGAAGCGTTTGGAACAGACGGGGGTAATAGCCCGTGCCATGCCGGAGCACAAATACCGAATCGTCCAGCTTCTCCAAAAACAAGGGGAAATCGTTGCCGTCACGGGAGATGGGGTGAACGATGTCCCCGCCCTCAAAGCGGCCGATTTAGGAATCGCCATGGGGAATGGAAGCGAAGCAGCAAAAGCATCGTCGAAAATGGTACTCGTCGATAACAATCT
>DLUI01000124.1:476-6775 GCA_002742695.1 Sulfuricurvum kujiense
GATGAAGAGGGAGATGTGATGAAACGTCCTCTAAGAGCTTCGGGAAAACAGTTCTTTGATAGAGCGATGCTGTTTCGACTGGGATGGTTTGCCCTCGTCACCGCCAGCGTCACCCTGGGATTATTCATCACTCTTCACACCCATAACTACCCGTATGAGGTTATCCTCAGCGCTACCTTTACCACCGTCGTTGCCGCCCAATGGATCACCGCCATCTTAGCCCAAAAAGAGTCAGAACCCTTTTTGAAAAACATTCGCCGAAGCCTCAGTATCAACCCTTGGCTATGGGGTGGAATATCGCTCGGTATAGTACTGCAAACCATCGCCCTCTATCTTTTGCCGGAGTGGTTTCATGTCGTCCCTCCAAGCGGAGAAATATTCGGCTATGTCGCTATTGCACTGATCGCTATTTTTCTTTTGGATGAAGGGTACAAATGGGTGGAATACTCTAAAAAGTAAAAACCTCTTCCTCTTTGGTGAAAAAAAAGTGCTACACTATGCCCATTATTTTCCCCAAGGACAGTTCGCCTATGTTGCGCTCGATTCATGACTCTCTAGAGCCGAAACTTATCTCACTTTTTCGTCGCCAAGGTTACTCCCGCTCCGACTTTTTTGCTGATGCCATTGCAGGTCTTGCCGTAGCCATTGTTGCCCTTCCTCTGGCTATGGCCATCGCNNGGCGGAAGCCGTTATCAGATCGGAGGGCCGACAGCCGCATTCATCGTCACGGTTGCTATGGTTGCAATGAAACACGGTTATGAGGGGCTGGTACTCGCCACGATTATGGCGGGGGTCATTTTAATGATCATGGCGTTTTTACGGACGGGAGAACTCATTAAATTTATCCCCTACCCCGTTATCGTCGGATTTACCTCGGGGATCGCGCTGCTCATCGCTTTTTCACAAATACGAGATTTTTTCGGTCTCTCCATCACCACTGTTCCCCCCGATTTTATCGACAAGCTCAGCGTCTATGTTGCCCATCTGCATGAGACCAATTTTTCGGCCGTACTCGTTGCATTAAGTTCCATAGGGATTATCGTGTTAGCCAAACGGCATATTCCCCGTATCCCTGGGCCGATTATTGTCGTTACCCTCAGCGCCCTTGCCGTATGGACATTTAACCTCCCTATCGAAACGATAGAGAGCCGTTTCGGCGCTATCCCCTCGATGCTTCCAAGCCCCGTATGGCCTGAAATCACCTTCGAAAAACTCCGTCTTCTCCTCCCCGATGCGATTACCATTGCTACCCTCGCCGCTATCGAATCACTCCTCTCGGCTGTTGTTGCCGATGGGATGACCGGAACGCGTCATAAATCGAATGCCGAACTCTTAGGTCAAGGGGTTGCCAATATCGCCTCAGGGATATTCGGAGGGCTTCCCGCTACAGGTGCTATCGCCCGAACTGCTACCAATATCAAAGCGGGTGCCAGAACCCCCGTTGCAGGGATGATGCATGCCGCGTGGCTCTTTCTTTTTATGCTCCTCCTCTCACCGCTGATTATCAAAGTCCCCCTTGCCGCTTTGGCGGCCATACTGATCGTCGTAGCGTGGAATATGTCGGAGATTAAACACGTTCGAGAGATTATGAAAGCACCGAGAACCGACCGTATTGTCCTCATTTTGACCTTTTTACTGACGGTATTGGTTGATCTGAACTTCGCAATCCAAGCGGGAATTGCTCTCGCCTCCATCCTCTTTATCGACCAGATGATGAAAACGACCCAAATCCGTGCCGTAGAGTCAGAAGAGAACGATCCCGATTCGACCTCCAATAAAATCATTCCTCACGGTGTCGAAGTGTATGAAATCCAAGGGCCCCTCTTTTTTGGAGTCGCTGAGAAACTCGTTGATACCCTTATGCTCTTCGAACACCCTCCGCGCATCTTTATCTTGCGGATGCGCTATGTTCCTCTCATTGATGCAGCGGGTCTTCACGCACTTGAAATAGTGCAGGAGAGACTCTCTGTGTACAATACACAACTGATCTTATCAGGGGTAAATCCCCAAGTTCATCGCTTTATTACCTCTTCACATATTGATGAAAAAATAGGCCGCGAGAATATCGTCGATCATATCGACAAAGCCATACAAAGAGCGCATGAAATTATGGGAGAATAAAATCGAAGAGGTTACCCTTATACCGAACAGTTCTGAACATCATGGGTGAGCAGTTCCTCAAACTGCAATACTTGAACCGGTTTGCTGCACAGATACCCTTGAAAATACTGGCATCCGTGATTTTCGAGAAATCTGAACTGCTCAATCGTCTCAACACCCTCCGCAATCACATCAAATTTGAAAATAGATGCCATCGAGAGGATCGTTTCCACCAATGCCGCATCATCGGCATCGCTCATAATGTCCCGCACAAAGCTCCGATCGATTTTAAGGGTGCTAAAGGGGAGTCGCTTCAAATAGGCCAACGACGAATACCCCGTACCGAAATCGTCCATAGAGATGTTGATACCAGCGTGCCGTAAACGGTTCATTTTATCAATTACCGTATCGATTTTGTCAATAACGGTCGATTCGGTTAGTTCCAATTCCAGCATCGAGGGGACAATCCCGCTCTCGGCTACAATCCGTATCACTTTATCCACAAAATCGTTTTGACGAAACTGTACGGCGCTCACATTGATGGCGATACGATCAATATGAACTTGGCTCAAATTTTTAGAACGCCAATGGACAAACTGTGTACATGCTTCACGCAGCACCCATTCACCGATAGAGACAATCAAACCGCTCTCTTCGGCGATATCGATCATCTCATCGGGCATTACAAGTCCTAACTCCGGATGGTTCCAGCGCAACAGTGCCTCAGCACCGACAATCTTTTTAGTCGCGATTTCGATAACAGGCTGATAGTAAAGTTCCAACTCACCATTCTTGATCGCAGAACGGAGTGCATTTTCCAAAAAGAGCCGCTTTTTAATCCATTGATCCATTTGATCTTGATAAAAACGGGTTGTATTTCTCCCCTCTTTTTTTGCTTGATACATTGCGGTATCGGCGAACTTGAGTAAATCATCGGCACTTTGCACCTCAGAAAAAACCAAAGCTATCCCTATACTCGAACTGGAACAAATCGACTCAGATTGTCCTATATCAAATGGGTCAGAAAAAACATCATGTATCTTTTCAGCCACCGTTTCAGCCCGTGTAACAGCGATAAGAGGATCCCTTCCCAGATCATTGAGCAAAATAACAAACTCATCCCCTCCCAAACGGGCTACCGTGTCCCCCTCTCGACAAATACCGCTCAACCGTCTCGCCGTCTCGATCAATAACAAATCGCCGACATAATGGCCTAACGAATCGTTGACACTTTTAAAGTGATCCAGATCTAAGAACATAACGGCAACCAAATCTCCATGACGACGGTAATGTGCAAGAGACTGTTCCAACCGATCCCTCATTAATATACGATTGGGGATATTCGTCAATGCATCATAATAGGCCTGATGTTTTATCTTCTCTTCGGCATGTATACGCTCCGTAATATCGGTAACAATAGCGACTCCCCCTATAATCTCCCGCTGTGCATTGTACATTGGGGATGTTCGAAACGTAATCCACAGATTTAGTTTCATAACCATAGAAGTATAGGCCCCTTCGTAGTACCCTTTTTCCCCTTTAATAGCAGACGTTATCGCTTCATGCAAACACGTATCAGGAAGTTTTTTCAGATCCAATCCAATCATTTGTTCTTCATTGATTTGAAGTATTTTCATCATCTCAAGATTTGAATTGATAACAATCAGATTGAGATCGTAATAAAAAATACCGGTTGGCGCCTCTTTAAAGATCATCTCAAAATGCTCTTCAGAGAGTTCTAATGCTTCCAAGGCTTTTTGGTGGAGAATTTTTGATTTTAAGGCATTCATAATGTTCGTATGAATCCGCTTGGAAGCACTCGCTAGAAGGAAAAAAAATGCTCCAACCAACACTCCCATCATCTGAAATTCAAATCCGCCCTGAAAAAACATCACCATGAGAATCGGAAATAAAAGTAGGAGTAAAAAGATCAGTGCCATAGCAAGCACTGATGCCAATGTACCTGAGGCAACCGAGGCAATCCCCGTCAGCAAAAAGATTAAGAAAAACTGATGCAGCTGATCGGAGGTTTGAAACAAAAAGAAAGCTGAACTCCCCCAAAGTGAGGCAGAGGTATACATAACGTACTTAAAGCGTCTTTCCCACGTTTTGGTGTCGTGATCTTGAGAATGAAGGCGGTACTCGCGCAATAGCCAAAAACGCCAAAACAATGTCACCATAACAACACTAAACCAAAGGATGACCGCGAAAGACAAAGGGGTCTTGTAAAATAAAAATAAAACAACCGAAGCACCGAAAAAGAGGGGGAATAGGGAAGCAAATGCTTGTTTGAACGCAATGGCTACTTGTTCTGAATGTATCCGCTCTTTATCCGCACTATCCACATCTCTAAAAAAATCTTTTTTATTTAAAACCATTGTACCCGCATTGCTAATCTTTGAGATGGGTTAGGATAACGTAAAACTAATGAAAAACAAATCTCGTTATGTTACAATTCTCTAATGAATATCCTCATTCTCCTTCTTTTGCTTTTCGTCAATCTGTACTCGTATGAATTGGCCGAAACCTATGAGTACGATACACCTATTATTTATTCCAACGATCTCTTTCCCGATCTTCCCAAAAAATTTGAAATTCTCCAAATCCCCTCCGATAAAACCCACTATCGTCTCAATGCCCAGATTATTGCCAAAACCTTTGAGCTCAATGGGGTAGCCATCGACATCGCTAAAACTCGGTACGTCAATTTCACCAAACGGAGTCCGGTCGATTTCACTCCTCTCAAGTACCAGCTTTGGGAGATGTTCCAAGAACAATACCCTACTATTGACATCAATACTATCACCATCAGTTCACGAGGACACCTCTCCTCGTTACGAAAAGATGTAAAAGGGATTTTTGATGATCGATTTTATCAAAACAGCAGCGGAACCTTTTATTATTTCGATGAACAAGGGATACGCCATTACCTTGATTACTCCGTCCAAGCTAGGATCGGAGTCCTTCATACAACCCAAAAAGTCTCCAGAAAAGAGCGCATCAGCGGTTTTAATACCCTCCTAAAGCCCATACCGTTTACATCTTTCAAGGACAAACCGCTCACGGCTCTTCCCGATCACCCCTCTCGTTTTCGATCCAATCTTAAACCATCCAGTCCCATAACGCTCCGTAATATCGAAACGATTCCGCTCGTTTTGAAAAATGAAAAAGTGATTGTCGAGATAAAAAATGAAGGGGTAATCGTGGAGTTTGGGGCACGTGCGACGCAAGAGGGGCTACTCTATGATATTATTACAATCCAAAAAAGCGACGGCAAACGTGCCAAAGCAAAAGTGATCGGAGATAAACGGGTGGAATTGCAATGAAAATCGTCGTCGGTATCAGCGGTGCCAGCGGTGCCAATTTAGGACTAAAATTAGTACGCGCCCTTCCCGATGACGTTCAAAAGCATCTCATCCTTTCCGAACATGCCAAAATCGTGCTGGAAAAAGAAGAGAACCTGACACTCCACCAAAATAACGAGATATGGGCCTCCGTCGCATCCGGATCCTACGGTGCAGATGCCATGATTATCACCCCTTGCAGCATGAATACCTTAGCAAAAATAGCGTGCGGTATCGCGGATAACCTGATCACCCGTGCCGCTGCGGTGATGATCAAAGAGCGTCGTACCCTCGTACTCGCACCGCGTGAGATCCCATTCTCTCCGATCGCATTGGAGAATATGCACAAACTTTCCATGCTAGGAGTTATCATCGCTCCTCCCGTACTTGCCTATTACGGGGATCAGGAAGATTTGGAGTCAATGGAAAACTTTATGATCGGCAAATGGTTCGATCTTCTCGGAATCGAGAATAATCTTTATAAACGATGGAATCCTGATGCATAAAATAGCCCTCTATCCGGGAACTTTTGACCCCATTACCAACGGTCATTTTGACATTATAGAGCGTGCTATCAAACTCTTCGACGAAGTGATCATCGCCGTTGCCGATTCTCAGGATAAAAAACCGATGTTCACGTTGCAAGAGCGGGTTGATATGGTTAAATTGGCAGTTAGAGACCTTGAACGGGTACAGGTCGTCGGATTTGATAACCTCACGGTCGAGCTCGCTCACACCCTCGGAGCTACCGTTCTTATTCGCGGTTTAAGAGCTGTCAGCGATTTTGAATTCGAACTTCAGCTGGGGTATCTGAACAACTCACTTGATCCAAATATCGAAACGGTCTATCTGATG
>DLUI01000081.1 GCA_002742695.1 Sulfuricurvum kujiense
AAATTCTCTTTTGGTACCCACGAAAACGGTTTTTCGGGCATACAGTATTGGCACCTGAAATTACACCGTTCCGTTACCGAAACACGCAAATAATCAACGGTTCTGCCATAACTATCTATTAACACGACTATCCTTGAAAAAATCCTGATATCAGGAGCAATGCGCGATAGTATCTAAAAGTTGTTGTGAATTTTATTTATTGAAAGAGTTAAGGGGGAAATCCCCGAAGAGGGGATTACTTTTTACCAGCCGCGAACGACTGCGTGACATGCCGTACATGCATTCACGATTTCTGAATACGATTGACTTGCTTTTGAATACTCTTTTTTGTTCAAAGCTTTGAGCAATTCGTCTGATGCAGTGTCAATACGTTTAGCTGCATTAAAAGCGATATTGCTCATATGCTGTTTATCTTTTGGAAGATATTTTTTGCTCGCATCCACATTGTGAAAAAGAGCATTTGCTTTATGAATTTCACTTACACCTGATTTGATCAATGTAGGTGCATTGTACAAAAACCCTTTTTGAACATTGTTCAAACCGTTTTCCATTTGGCTCATATTTAGAACCAATGTTTCATCCGACATTGCACTGACACTAAGGAGTGCCGATAATGCTAGAATTTTAACCATTTTCATCCATTACTCCTTAGTGAACTTCTGACCAGATTTTGCGTTTCCACAAATAAGCCAAGATTGCAAATACTAACGTATAGAACATTACCCATATACCAAGGTTCTCACGCTCAGCTTTTTTGGAATCGCCAATCGATTCCATATAAGCTATTACTTCTTCTTGCGCTTTTTGGTTCAATCCCGTACGCGGCATAGACGTTCCATGAAGCAATACTTGCGGGTCATTGATGAAACTATAAAGATAGTGCTCACCACGACTTTTTATGTATTGAGACAAGTCTGGAGGCGTTGCACCCATGTATGCTTTGATGTTTTCACTCGGTGTTGTCGCTTCAAAACCGGCATACGCCATAGAGTGACAACGTCCACATGCTACTTCATACGTATTTTTATGTGATGCAATACCTGATTTTGCTTTTGGAGCAAGCCCTTGAAAATAACTAACGATATCCATAATTTCTTGAGGAGTCATCCAGTTATAGGCAGGCATAGGGAACGCTTTACCGCTTTCCGGTGTATATTTATGCTGCAAATGCATTGCAGTGACCGGATCAAAAATAAAGTTGGCCAAATAGTTTTTATCGTAAATCCAACCTGCACTGCTCAAATCCGGCGGTACAACGCCGTAACTTGCCGCAGCATCAGCATTAGGCATAACTTGAGGATGTCCTGCCGATTCAATCGAGTGACATGCGACACAGTTTGCTTCTACGAGTACTTTACCGTTTTCAGGATTCCCTTTGATTGACATATCAACATTTTTCAAATCTTTAAACGTAAAGTCGGCCGGAGCAACTTCCGGATGCATTACATGATGTGCATACGGTTCAATTCCATAATAGGTAATGCCGACAAGAGCGACAATAACTGCTAAAATTTTAAACTCTTTCATTATTTGCCCCCCACTTTTTTAGCTTCAGCTTTGGTAATAAACGGAAGTGCTATAAACAATGTCAAAAAGGTCATTGATGAAGCAAAACCTACCCATGCGTTTGCACCGGTCGGAGGCAACTTGCCATACACTGTAAGTACGATTAAGTCTGCCATCAAGAACCAGAACCAGTATTTGAAATAAGGGCGTTGATTAGCCGGTTTCACCATAGGTGAGCGATCCAACCAAGGCAATACAAGGAAAATAGCATTCGCAAAACCAAACGCCATCAATCCTAAATCTTTACCGGATACACCTGCGATCTCAAAGAAGAATCCGCGCAATACTTCATAGCTCCACAAGAAATACCACTCAGGGTAGATGTGTGCCGGAGTTTTAAGGCCGTCTGCTTTATCAAAGTTAACCGGATCCATCGCAAAGTTGTAATGGAAGAAAACCAAATAGAAAAAGAACAGCATAAAGAAACCGAGAACAAAGAAATCTTTTGACAAGAATACCGGCCAGAAAGGGACAACTTTAGACTCTTTTTTATTACCTGCAAGGTATTTTTCCGCTTCTTCGTCGAAATCGAAAAACTCACCCTTTTCATTATTAACATGTGGAAAACGGAGCGCGTAAAAGTGGAATACGATCGCACCGATAATCGCCAACGGAATCAACAATACGTGAAGCATAAAGAAACGGGTTAACGTTGAATCGGAAACATAGAAGTTACCGCGAATCCAAACAACCAATTCATCACCGATAACCGGAATACCACCGAAAATCTCAGTAATAACGTACGCTGCCCAGTATGACATTTGTCCCCATGGAAGCATGTATCCGCTAAACCCTTCTGCAGAGAAAAGCATGAACAAGAGCATACCTGAGACCCAGATCATCTCACGCCCTTTTTTATACGAGCCGTAATAGATACCGGTAAACATGTGGATATAGATTACCAAGAAAACAACCGAAGCACCTACAGCGTGGATATGTCGAAACAACCAACCGTACGCCACTTCTTGCATAATCGTGTAGTTAACACTGTCAAACGCCATATTAACGTCTGGTTTGTAATACATCAAAAGGAAAATTCCAGATACTACCAAGAACGTAAACAATACGGTTAAAAGAACACCCATTGCCCACAAGAAGTTGATATTTTTCGGAATCCAATACTCTGTCATCATCACTTTTGCAAAGTTGACGACGCCTAAACGCTGGTCAAACCACTCGAGCATCGAGTCTGCTTTTTTAAATTCTGCCATCTCGCTCCCCTTACGCTTTCGCTATCATAGCTTTGTATTCAGGACCTTCTTCACCCAAAACAAGCGTTACACCGTCAAGTTTGAACGGCGGAATATCCAGCGGACGCGGTGGAGGTCCGAATTTTTGAACACCGGCATCGGTGAATTCTCCCCCATGACAAGCACATTTAAAATCATGCTGATCGGCACGATAGGCCGGAATACAGCCTAGATGGGTACAAAGACCGATCATAACTGAAAAATAGTGATCACCGATCTTGACATTGCGTCCGTCGGTAGGTTTCATATCTTCCGTATATTTAAGGATAAACACCGGTTTTCCTCGCCATACAGCGATTTCTAATTTATTGGCTTCTAGGCCTGACACGTCTACCGTTGTAAATCCGGCTGACATGACGCTAGGGAGTGGATCCCATGTCTTCTTCATCGCGATGAGCGAGGCAATTCCCCCGACAGCAGCGACTGCACCAAAGGCTTTACCAATAAACCCTCTTCTGCTTTCATCCATCATTGTCATCTCACTTAAGTTGGAAATTTAACTCCCTATCATAAGTTAAAAAGGTTTAAGATTCACTAAATTGAAACTTTTCCTTATGAATTCGATTACTTCAGTGTTACTATTTTTAATTTTTTGATAACTATTTGATGAAGATATTCTTATAGCTTGCATAAGCTGTTCTTGGTTATAACCTTCTACAATAGGGATATTTAGTGCCGTAAAAAGGGGAATAAACTCTCGTGAATAATCGGGACGTTGCATGAAAACAGGTTTTCCGCCACTTGCGAGATTTTGAAGTACCGCCATCGGCGAAGCGGTGACTAAAATCTCACTTTGTCGAATCACCTCATCGTAAGCTTCACACTCATGAATGTGAGCAAAACTCTCTTTTAGAGATTTTTCATACCCTAAGAAATGGTAAAAGCCCATCAAGAGTTCCATATTGTAGGGTTTAAAAAGCTCTTGATGTTTCTCTAAATCTTTCTCATAGTCATCATCACCGAAAAAGAGTGCCATCGGAATTGTTTTCGGTTGCGGCGCATAATAGCGCTCATCCACAACCACCGCGTTACAAATCCCCTCACCTTCCAGATACGGTGAAATCAAAAACTCTTTAGGGTGTTTCGTATCGCTAGCGTCATCACTAATACGGATAAACGAGGGGAAAAATTGGGTCATATCGTCCAATAGCGTCGGATTAATCTCGGCAGAATCAAAAATCATCTTATCACCATGATGCGCGATTTGAGGAATATTGCGGACAAGATCCACACCGACGGAGCGTTTGATACCGTACTCTTTCGCTTCCGCAGCAATCCGAAAATCGGAACAAAGGAGGGTAATATCAATCTCCTTCTGAAGCTCCTTCATAATGGCAACGGCACGGTGAAAACGGTCAAGTCCGATACGGTGCCCCGTGTGGACGTAGTAAAAATATCTCATTTTTTTCCTGCCATTTTAATGTAAATATGTAATATATCCAACGCGGCGGGGGTCATTCCGCTGATCTGCGATGCCGCTTGTAAGGTAGGCGGATTAAAGGTGTTGAGTTTACTCACGATCTCATTGGAGAGCCCTGATACGGATGAAAAATCAAAATTCTCAGGTATAGCGATGTGAAGCATCTTCGACATCCGCTCGATATCATCACTTTGTTTCTCGACGTAACGGGCGTATTTCGCTTCGATCAAAATCTGCTCTTGGATGTACGGGTCAAGTTCTGCGAAACTCGGGATCAGCTTCACCAATTTATCCAGTTCAAAACTCTTACGGGAGACAAGCTGGGTCGCGGTGAGTTTATCGGTGATGTGCTCCTCGTCGATGGAGGCTAAAAATGCGAGAAACTCTTTGTTTGGGGTGTAGATCGTCTCTTCGAGGAGCTTCAACCCCTCAGCGATTTGAGTCCGTTTCGTCTCGATCCGCTCCATTTGAGCATCATCAATGAGCCCCAGAGCGTGACCGTAGCGTCCCAAACGCAAATCAGCCGTCTCTTCGCGAAGCAACAAGCGATATTCGGCGCGGGAGGTGAACATACGGTACGGCTCTTTCGTCCCTTTGGTGACCAGATCATCGATCAAAACCCCGATGTAGGCTTCATCACGACGCAAGATGAGGGGTTCTTTCCCCTGAAGGGAGAGTGCCGCATTGATCCCCGCCATCATCCCCTGCGCCGCCGCCTCTTCGTATCCCGTGGTGCCGTTGAGCTGTCCCGCACAATAGAGATTTTTAACTTTTTTCGTCTCTAGCGTATGTTTCAACTCGGTCGGATCGACATAATCGTACTCGATAGCGTAGCCGTAACGGACGATTTTCGCGTTCTCCATCCCATGCACCGATTGGATCATAGAACGCTGTACATCTGGTGGGAGTGAGGTAGACATCCCGTTGATATAGCACTCGGTATTTTCCGCACTTTGGGGTTCGATAAAGAGATGGTGACGCTCTTTGTCGCGGAAACGGTTGATTTTATCCTCGATGCTCGGGCAATAACGCGGTCCTACCCCCTCGATCTGTCCCGTAAACAATGGCGCGCGGTGGAAATTCCCTTCGATCAAGCTATGAGTCTCTTCGTTCGTGTAGGCGATATAGCACGGAAGCTGTTTTTTGGTACGGGCAAACTCGTGCCGATCGGTACGGAAACTGAACGGATTGGGAAGTTCATCCCCGTCTTGAATCTCCATCACACTAAAATCGATCGAAGAGCTGTCGATGCGGGGGCATGTCCCTGTTTTGAGCCGTCCGACATTGAGTCCCGCTTCGCGGAGTGAGTCGGTAAGCCCTTTTGCGGGGAATTCACCGAAACGTCCCGCTTCTTGGGTAATCTCACCGATATGCACCACACCGTTGAGAAATGTCCCCGTCGTCAAAATCACCTTCTTCGCACGGTATTCATTAAGCAAATGGGTGCGGACTCCGACGACAGAGCCCTCTTCGATGATAAGAGCCGTAACCGTCTCTTGAATCAACGACATATTAGGGGTGGTGAGGATTTTGTTACGGGCGATGATACGGTAGCGATCCATGTCAATTTGAGCACGGCTTCCGCGAACAGCGGGGCCTTTGGTGATATTGAGGATACGAAACTGGATTCCTGCTTCATCGGTCAGCAACCCCATCTCACCGCCGAGAGCATCGAGTTCTCGTACCAAATGCCCTTTTGCGAGTCCGCCGACGGCAGGATTACAGCTGGTTGCCCCCACTTGTTCCGCCAAAATAGAGACCATCAGGGTATTTTGTCCCATGCGTGCCGAGGCGAGTGCGGCTTCAATTCCGGCGTGTCCTCCGCCGACGACGATAACGTCATAGTTCATTATTACTTCTTTTTACGTAAATTATTACTGCAATTATAGCTCCACTTGTTGAAACCTATAAAAAGAGAAAGGAAAAAGTGTCTACAATTAAGAAAATATTTTGATGACAGGTGACACAAATGGATGGCTTAAACACCAAAACATTAGAAGAGCTTCTCAAAAACTACAATCCGGAACCTCTCGAATACGATCCCGAAGTAGATGGAGGAGACGAATACCTCATCCGCGATGAGCTTCTCAAAAAAAAAGAGGAACTCAAAGACGTTGTAAGCAAGCTTAAAGAAAAACAGCGAGAGAGTAGAAAAGTGCGCCGTTAAGTGCGCTTTGTTATAATCCTCCAAAAATTGATTAGGACTCTGTATGCTCCAAAGTGCATTTGATGCTTTTAATAACGCTCACTACGATGAAGCGCTAGAGCTTTTTGAAACGCTCGCCCTCCAAAACAACCCTACTGCCCTCTCATCTCTGGGGTACATGCACCAAAAAGGTCTTGGGGTTGAGAGTTCACTGGAGCGATCTTACCATCTCTATCTCCAAGCCGCCGAACTAAATGAACCTGCCGCCCTTTACAATCTCGCTCTGATGTATGCCGACGGTGTCGTTGTTGCACATGATCAATTCAAATCATACGAATATCTCCTCCGCGCCGCCGTATTGGAATTTCCACAGGCACAGTTTGAAACGGCACTCTCACTGGAGCGGGGTTTAGGATGTGCACAAAATTTCTCCGAAGCGGCATTTTGGTACGAAGAAGCCGCTAAGAGGGGAAATGCCAACGCGTTCAACAATCTCGGCGTCCTCTATAAAGAGGGGCATGGAGTGGTACAAGACTATCCCAAAGCCTTTATCTGTTTCTCCCGCGCCGCTGCGATGAATCTCGCTGAGGCTCAGTACAATCTGGGTCTTATGTACGATCAGGGGTTCGGATGCGAAGCCGATCACGAAACGGCACTCGAATGGTGCCGTAAAGCGGCCTATAACGGTCACGAAAAAGCGAAAACTATTATCCGTTCTTTGCAAGAAGAGGGTAAGATTGTATTTTAACAAGGGAGCACTATGTTTACAGGACTGATTCGGGAGATGGCACACGTGAAAAGCTTCGGCGGGAATCGTTTATCTCTCAAAGCCGCGCACAAACCTAAACTCGGTGACTCCATCGCTATCAACGGCACCTGCCTCTCGGTCGTGAGCATCGAGTCGGATGGATTTAGTGTCGAACTCTCTCCCGAAACCCTAAAACACATTGCTACCGAAAAACTAAGCGGTTCGGTCCACATCGAACCCGCGATGATGATGGGGGATCGGTTCGAGGGGCATATCGTCCAAGGGCATATCGACACGATCGGCACTATCCGCTCCATCACCGACAACGGAAACAGCTACGATGTGATCGTCGATGTCGACTCAGCGTTTATCCCCCTCATCCCTCCGAAAGGCTCCATCACCATCGACGGGATCAGTCTGACGGTCAATGAGGTTATGGGGGATGCTTTTCGCCTCACCATCATCCCGATCACAATGCGCGAAACCCTCTTCGGCAGTTATAAAAAAGGGACACGGGTCAACATCGAAACCGACGTATTCGCCCGCTATATGCGCCATATCCTAACCGCGTCCAAATCCCAAGGAATGAGCTGGAACGATATCGACCATATCAGCTCACTCTACTAACCATGAAAACCGTTGAACTCATAATGATGCTCGCATTTGCCGGCGGGCTTGTCCTAACCCTCTATAAAGTGTATCTCTTTCTCCCGCAAAAGCCTCTCGCTGATGATGATACGACTCCCGAATCGGTCGAGTTGTTGGAGCGAATTATGGTCGAGTGCAACAATGCCCACGAGCATCTGGACGAAGAGTCTCTGTTTCAGATGATGAGTTCACATCACGATTTTGATCCGAAACATTTCTGGCGTTTTAATGAGAATCGTCTAAAACAGCTTATTACCCACTATCGCCTCAAAGAGCCAGATTTTCGTCTCTAAGACTTTGAGCATCGGAGTTACAAGCGATTTTATGTGCCATATCGACTTTCTCATACTCCACTAGCTCGCGCCGCGAAGCAATCGTCGCATTCCGATACCCCTCACCCTGATTTAGATAGACGTTAAAACCGTTTTCATAAAGTGCCAACCGTGTAGCGAGGGCAGTCGAGTAGGTCGTCACGATCCCCTCTTCTCCCATCAGCCGCGCGACATCGGCAAAATACTCCTGCGTCCACAGTAGCGGATTGACCGAGGGGCTGAATGCATCCTGATAACAGACATCCCACTCCCCTTCCAACGCTCGCATTGCCACTCGCGCATCGGTAATCTCAACAGTGATCTGCGTCCGTTCATCCTCGTAGCCGCCGAGCGTTGCGATATCAGTGATAATGTTTCGATACGGCTCAAAGATTTCGGGATAGGGAAAATCAACGAGCGAAGCGACCAGTTCGCCGTCGAGTTCGGGGGAGTAAATTTCGAGAGTCGTATCGGGATAATAGGTATCACGCCAGTAGAGGCTCAGGAGGGTATTAAAACCCAAACCGAAGCAGATATCGATAATGCGCAGATGGTCTTTCTTGCAATGGAGCGCAAAAGCGGGTTCAATATGTTTTTTCAGCGATTCGTTGAGGGCGCCGTCTTTGGTCGAGTGGTAATGTTCATCATACTCGCTAGAATATGCCGTATAACTGCCGTCTTCGCTTTGTACCCACTGTTTCATAGTCCCTTACCCCACATATGCATTTTTTTTGCCACAATTACATCATACCCCTCTATAAAATCAGTAATTGCGTTGATCGCTCGAAATTCGACCTGATCGAGGAGTGATTCGACCTCAGGAAACGACATAGAACCGTTTTTTTGGAGAATAATTATCTCCGAAGCATTCAAAAGTGTGCGGTAAAGGAGCTCTAAAAATTTGTGCGGAGATTCGTGCAGATGCAATACATCCTGTACAATCACGGCGGCATAATCACGGGGGATTCCCCCTGCGGGAGATTTATAATCTTTGATCGTAAAGGTTTTATGAAAAGAGGTTAGATTCTGATGATCCCCCGGAAAAAGTGAAACATCAATCAACCCCTCATAGGGAGCGAGGAAAGCACCCAGTTGCTCCGTCATAGAGTCCAAATGGCTTGTCACCACCATAATTTTCGTATGAGGCGAGGGATGAAGAAGCGAAGTGATCATAATGATAAATCGTGCAGTTCTCTAAATAAGTATGCTTCGACAATATCATCGATGGTGCGCTGTGTATGAGCAACAAGAACCATCATCTGATTATCGATGAACTCCATAACGGGTTCATAGTTGTTGGTGACGATAACCGCATCCAACCAACCCTCGATTTCAGAACGATCCGTATAAAAATTAATCTCGATAACTCGCCCCTCTTCCACCTCTACCGTTGCCCAAAACGATACGCTTAAAACACCCGTGAGTTCAGACTCTTGGGTATCATCGCCATCCATCGGCAACAGCAGTACCATTATTGCTCTACCTTTGCAAGGTCAAGCGCTAGCGCTTCGTTATCCATAATATCGATATCTTTGCGGAGCACTTCGGTTGCGATCGCTTTCGCATCTTCAAGAGAGTGCATTTTATACGTTCCGCATTGGTATATGTTGAGTTCAGGGATATCTTTTTGGCTTTTTACTTCGAGGATATCTTTCATTGATGCTTCCCACGCATCGGCAACAACCTCTTCGCTCGGTGTTCCGATAACGCTCATATAAAATCCGGTGCGGCATCCCATCGGAGAAATATCAATGATCTCCGTGCTCCCTGAGTTGAGATGATCACGCATAAAACCTGCAAACAAATGTTCCAACGTATGGATCCCCTCAGGAGAGAGTGTTTTTTCATTCGGTTTAACAAAACGTAAATCGAAAACGGTAATATCATCCCCCTTAGGAGTTTTCATCCCCTTTGCTTTACGAACGGCAGGTGCTGGCATAATGGTGTGGTCTACACAAAAACTATCGAGTAACGGCATGAAAATCCTTTAATTTCTAACTTTAATGGGAGCAATATTAGCATATTTTATCCCCTCATCGCTATAATTTGACCACTAATAGAAGGATCTAACATTATGACAAGCCTCTTTGACTCTTGCACCGCCGCACAATTTCTAAATGACCCGCTGGGAATGAGGGTCTATACCTCTCAGCTCTTGGGTCAAAGCAAGGAGCTGGTACTCCACGGCGGCGGAAATACCTCGGTAAAAATCGATAACACCCTCTACGTCAAGGGCTCAGGCTGGAATCTCGATACCATCGAGAAAGGAGGATTCTCCCCCGTCGATCTGGGTGTACTGCTGGAAATGGCTACGAGAGAGAGCCTCAGCGATACCCAAATGGTTGCGGAGCAGCGTGCCGCCATGTCAGATCAGAGTTTCCCGAATCCCTCCATCGAAGCGATCCTCCACGCCATTATCCCTTATGATTTTGTCGATCATACCCATGCCGATGCGGTCGTTACCCTCACCAATACCCCAGAGGGCAAAGCGCTGGTTCAAGAACTCTACGGTGAAAATATGCTCATCATCGATTATGTAATGCCCGGATTTGAGCTGGCAAAGTATATCTATGAGATGACATGTAATATCGATTGGAACTCCCTCACGGGGATGATTCTGATGCACCACGGCGTCTTTACGTTTGATAACGATGCACAGCGTGCCTATGAGAAGATGATTGAACTCGTCACTGTAGCCGAAGCGTATCTGGCTGAACACGTCACCTTGGCATGTGGTGATTGTGAAGGAAAAGGCGACCCGAGTATTGCGCAAGCGGTCGGAATCGAAGCGGCAAAACTTCGCGGATGTGAGTTGTTTCCCCTTCTCATCGATTCACCCCGCGCCCAGCTTTTCAGTATCCTCCCTAATCTCGAAACCCTTGTCAAAAAAGGGGGATTGACACCCGAACACGTTATCCGGATCAAACCGTTCCCAGCAATCATCGACGGTGATATCGCTAAGGGGATTGAGCAATTTGCGCAGGAGTACAAAAGCTATTTCGACGCTAATGCCTCCTCGGAACACATCTGTCTCGATCTCGCCCCTCGCTATGCGGTGATCAAAGGGGTGGGTATCGTCGTGCTAGGGAAAGATGAAAAAGAGTCCCGTATTATCGGTGATATCGTCAAACACACCATCACCGCGCTCCTCTCTGCCGAACAGCTCGGAGGATGGGGTTCACTCACACTCGCTCAGATGTTCGAAATGGAATACTGGGAATTAGAGCAAGCAAAACTAAAAAAATAAGGAAAAAAATGAAAATTACGAAAAAAGTGACCTTTATCGCCAAAGAGGAACATATCGCAACGGTGAAAAAATTATTAGAGGATATGGTAGCTCCCTCACTTAAAGAGCCGGGATGCCTCTATTACTATATCTTTCAATCTCGTGATAATCCACGTAAATTCTTCGCCGTTGAGTCGTGGGCAGATGA
>DLUI01000046.1:0-33558 GCA_002742695.1 Sulfuricurvum kujiense
GTCCGAAGAGTCAGACTGTGCAGAGCCCGCACCGCTGTCGCTCCATCGGCTGATGACTTGATTGGATTCGATCTCTTCAACCGCATGGTGTACTGCCTCTTCAAGTGTATGAGGCGTGATCGTAAAGAGTTCATGGCGCAGTGTATTGGTCGTCACCACTTCACTTTTGAGCCCTTCTATCAAAGAGCTTGCGACTCCGTAGGGTACGGGGGTAAAGAGTGTCAGCCAGTAGGAGGAGAGTTTCGGTGTGAGGAGATTAACCGGAAGCAGGTACCGTTTCAGCCCCATACCTGCCGCTACGCGAAGCATTAAATCGCCATAGCTCATCGCCTCCTCCCCCAAATCGATCATCCGATTTTCACCCGATTCCAACTCGAGTGCCGCGACCAGATATCGGATCACATCCTCCACCCCGATAGGGGTGATGAGGGTCGATACCCATTTTGGGGTGATCATCACCGGCAATTTTTGGACGAGATTGCGGATGATTTCAAAACTCGCACTACCTGAGCCGATAATTACTCCGGCACGAAACCAGATGCATTGGAGCTTTTCGGGTGCGGAACTCAGTATCTCTCCCGTCTCAATTCGGCTCAGCAGATGCTCGCTTCCCGTTTGTTTATCGCCTAGACCGCCCAAATAAATGATCTTTTTGACCTTTTGACGGACACACGCATCGAGGAAATTTTGGGCACTTTGACGATCCAGATCTCTGAAGTTGGAATGGGTAAGTCCGTGGATGAGATAATAGGCAACATCCACCTCTTTAAGTGCTTCATCGAGTGTTTCAGGGGACATGACATCGGCTTTAATAATCTCACACTGTTCTTTGGCCACGGATGAGAGGCTATTGGGATTGCGTACCATCAAACGAAGGGTAACGCCCCCTTTTTGGATGAGGGCATGTTTGAGGCGTCGGCCGATATATCCGTTTGCTCCCGTGAGTAAAACACGCATCTGTAACCCTTCTTTCTAAAGCATATATTCTATTCTACATCGTTTTAGGTAAGAAGTAATAAAAGATGAGGATTGGAGACGTTATTGGATTGTGAAAGGGGGTGGCTGCCCCCCAATGGTTCAATGATTTTTTATCCGTCTAAAAAAGCTTCCCATTTCAACGGGTTCCAATGAGACGATGCGGGGGAAACTTGAGACGGTATATTCGGAATAGGAATAGTCGGAGGGATTGCGAGTATCGGCGGAGCAGGTGTGATTCCGGGGATCGGAAGCATAGGATCGCTGGAAGCTGAATCCGTGAATGCTATGCATAGTCCTCTTTTGTCACGAACGATCCCTTTATAAATTATTCCAAGATGTTGGGCGTCAAAGGTGAAGATATTATTATCACGAATGAATGCTCTGTAGCAATTTTTACGGTCATAAATGACACCGTTATAAAGCCATCCTATGGTTCGTCCATGTCGGTTAAATATAGGTTCCATCGTTGTTGCTCCTTACACCGGATTTTTAGGGGTATTAATTGTAGCAGATATTTTTAAAAAGTGAAATATTATTTAGTATTTTTAAACATTGATTATTTATAGCTTTGCCTTTGAACGTATATTGCATATTTAATAAAAAATCCGAGGAGCGATGGATGGCTGTTCTAATCACCGATTCTTGTATAAATTGCGACGCTTGTATCGAGGAGTGTCCCGCGACGGCGATCGTCAGTGGCTCTGAATCGCCGCTAGAGGGTGGCGAATACACCTATGTCAAACCTGAAAAGTGTATCGAATGCGTCGATGCCGCCGTCCCAAAATGTGCCGATGTCTGTCCAACCGAGGGGTGCATCGTGTGGGATATGCCCTATACGTCTGAATATAACGACTATTTTGTAAACAGTAGCGAGTATGTGATCCGTGTCCATAAGTCCAAAGGGTTGATGTCCCCCGAAGTGAGTCCGATGCCGTGGCGGGAGAGTATCAACCTGGAGCAAAGAGAATCGCGTGTGAGTGTCGGGGAGACGTTGAAGCTTTATAATTAAGGTCATACTTCCACGCTATAATCTTCCGATACGATATAGGAGGGGACGATGAGCACGATAATCATGTTGTTTATATTGCCGCTCGGGATTGTCGTCTATTTTTGGGATCGCCGTAATTACGCGCAGAGTCTTGCAATGTTTAAAGATTATTGTGTGCAGATGAACCATGCCGATCTCTCCGAGAATGAAAAAATGGATCGTATCGATGAGATGTTTTATCAAAACGGTTACATCCGTATCGAGCGTGCTGACTCCAGACTAGTGATTGAAAAAAAACATTTCAATATCGGGATGCTATTTATCTGTTTGGGAGCTTTGACCTATATCGGGTTATTTGTCTATTTGATTTATTACCGTTTTTTTCTCAAAGCGCGAAGGATTATTGTCGACTTGGGCGGGGAAGAAATAATGAGAGAAGAGAAAAAGTAGCCTGTCCTCTTTTTCCTTTTTCTTCTAGTTGGTTATTATTTCATAAATAATCAAAGGAGCCTAACATGAGATACCTTCTTCAAGTAGATTTTCCGCATAATGGACCGTTCGGTGATGAATTGAGCGTAGCAATGAGTGATTTGGCAAAAGACATTGCGAATGAAAAAGGGCTTATTTCCAAACTATGGACGGAAAATGAAGCAACCAAAGAAGCAGGGGGGATTTATTTGTTTGATAATGCCGAAGATGCGGCGCGTTATTTGCAAAAGCATACCGAGCGTTTGGAATCATTCGGATACAGCAACATACGAGGCAAAATTTTTGCAGTGAATGAAGCGCTAAGCGCCTTGTCGATTCCGGCTAAGTAACGCTTGTTGTAGCAACAAATTGCTGGCGGGTGACGACTCCCCAATGCGGATCGTCGTAGGACTCTTCGGTATAAGCAGTTTCGTTTAACCGTTCAATCGTTTTGCGCCAGAACGCCGTGGCGTATTCAGCTCCCCGAATCTGTTTAATCTCCCAATCTCCGAGATAGTTTTTCCAAATCGTGTGGGCAAACTCCATTCCGATACCGTTTTTCCGAAAATGGGGAACAACGTAAAACTCACACACCTCGTAGGATTGAGACTCTTTGCAACGGATCGCGGCAATTCCGGCAGGGGTATCGTCGATGATGAGTAAAAAGCCTAGGGTATCGTCTCCTAGATGGGTATCGAGTTCGAACAGACCCGAAGCATTCGGTTTCTTTCCTGTGATAGATGAGAACTCGGCCTTGTAGCATTGGACGAGGTTGTGATAGATTTGGGAGTTGGTATCGGTAACAGGGGTGATATTCATGGGATTAAAGAGTACTTTTGTTGGGTGAATTGTAGCAGAACTATAGCTTTGGGACGAGTAAAAAAGTAGCCTGTCCCCTTTTTTCCAGTATGAAATATTATGTCCTTTTCTTTTTCATAAGAAAAGTACCAAAAGAAAATCGCCTTGCGACAAATCGCTGTCGGTACGCGTTTGCGGTTAGACGCACGCGACCTTGCTCTGTGTGGTGTCGTAAGGCAAGATACTATTTGATGAAATGATTTTCGCAGAATGCGAAAATGGATAAACAATCTCCGCGATCCAAACCCTAGAGCCGTTCCAAAGGTAGCAGTGCCGAGAGGAACGAGCGTTCTTGTATCGCGGTATGCTCTTTTGCTACTTTTTGGCTAAACAGAAAAGTAGGGAGATAGTCTGAAATGTGGGGTGAGGGAAGGGGAGGAAAAAGTAGCCTGTCCCCTTTTACTCTTTTTTTTGTTTTCTATCTTCTGCGTCGACCTAGAATTCTAAGGATACGTAGAAATAAATTAATAATATCCATGTAGATAGCAGCGGCTGAATCAACCGCATTGTCAACCGTTTTTGGAATACGTAATGCCCGACCCCAATCGTAACCTATATAGCCGCAAAAGATAATAACTACAATCCAGTCTGTCCATTCGGGCACATGATGAAAAACAAAAATTTGTATTAATTCAATAACAATCATTGCGAACAATGCAATAGTGATCGGACCATAAATGGCTTGAAAAAACTTTGGAAAAAGGGTTCCGAAAATCATCATGATAACAGTGACGATTGCAGTAATTTGGATCGCATCAATAACAAGCTCCGGTTGATACCTGCTCACGACAATATTGACGATGAGACCAAAGGGCACAACGACAAAGTTGTAACCTATGAAACTGACAGTCGGATTTTTAGAAGTGTTAAAAAGGTAGATTCCTAAAAAACACGAGGCAAAATATCCTAAAATGAATATCAACGGTTCGATCTGTAAAATCGAGGTTGGAGGAATATATTTGACCATAACCCAATTTGTCAAAAAGCCCCATAATAAGACTAAACCAATAATCATATTGAAATGAGCAATACTTATCTCTTGTGTTTCTATTGCAGTACGTTGGAATACATCGGATTTGAACAAATCATTATCACTCATAAACACCCTTTATTTTTATTAATAAACTCATACCGAAACAGTATCTTTGTAAATATAGAGACCATTTTCATCTTTTTTTGTATTAAAGAAATTTTGATAGGGAAACATTTTTTGTTTTAGGATGACAACAAAAATCAATAATCCAAGATTTATAAGTATCCCAATTAAAATCATTGATTGATCACTTTGGCGTAGTAAATCAAAGATACCCTTTACTAGTAAAAATGCAAGAAACATATAGGCACCGGCATTTTTTTTGTAGAGTAGATAGAGTACTAATGCAGGCAATAATACACCGATTGTCAGTAAAAAAAGTAGCCATAGTGGAGGCAAATGTGCAAATTGAACACTTAAGCCTAGAAGTGCAAAGAGAGACAATAGCCCATAAATGCTTATCAGAATTTTATTTGCTTTCGCATATTTTTCAGCGAATAGTTGTTCAGGAAAGAGAGCTAAAACACGTGATCCTTTTTTCGGATCGCCATTTCTACTGATGAATTTTGTAAATGCTTCATCTTTGCCTATGCCATTTTTTATATCTTTTTTAAGTTGCTTCATAAATATCCCTAATTTATTAACACATATTTAGTGAAATATTATAAATAAAAATTCTTTGGATTCTTTTAAATTTTAAAAAGTTAGGTTTATACGGTTTGGGAGTGTATTTCATTAGTCTGTATTCCTACTCAGGAGAATGGAAACGAGGAATAAATCCCCGCGATCCAACTCCTAGAGCCGTATACGATGTGGTAGTGCATAGAGTCACGCCAGTGTTCTTGGATCGCGGTATGCTCTTTTGCTACTTTTCGGCTAAACAGAAAAGTAGGGAGATAGTCTGAAATGTGGGGTGAGGGAAGGGGAATAAAAAAGTAGCTTCTCCACTGTTCCTCTATTCTTAAAGATTTATTGCTGATCTTCCAATTCATCAACCAATGATCTGTATTTTTCATGAATCATGTTTCGATCAAATTCCAAGAACTCTGCCAACATATTCTTATCCTCTTCATCAGTAAAGTATTTTCTAGAGGATGGGAAAAACAGATTATCTTCTTTAACTATATGTATGGGATAAAACTCGGTAAGGGTTTTAAGATTAGCGGCAATGTCGGTTAAGGCGGTTTCATCACCATTACGGTATCGTGTGTTGGCTTCAACCAGTGCTTTGGTTGTTTGGCGACCGAACACATGTTCTTCTATGAGTTCTTCCATGATTTGACGATCTTCTACCGTCAGCTCTTTCTTGTTTAATTCTCGAAAGAGAATATCTTCTTCCTTGCCATGGTGCGTCTGATCGGCATAAACCTTTATAAAATCGACTACTGCATCAATAAATACAGGGTCAACTTTGTGTTTCGATTCTATATCGACTAAAACGCCTTTGATTACCAAAAGCATTCGTTCAATAAGACGATGCTCTATCATAAGTGAACCGCGTGCTTGCATAACTCTCTCCTTATTTAGGGTTATTCTGTATCTGTTTATCTCTATGTGGAGATTGTAGCATAATTGTAAATTGTGTATAAAAGTTATTTAAAAATGAAAGGAGAGATAAAGTAGCCTGTCTTTTTAGGCATAAAAATCAAGATGCGACGATAACATAGGATAGTTTTCCATCCAGTCGATCTGGTGTGATAAAAGTGCCATAGTAGGTGCATTACCTGATTCGTACGTTTCAGTTTTGACATAAGATTTACTTTTGTCGAAGGCATCATCAATAATCTCTGAAAGACGTTTAACAAGTTTCTCTCCGCTAATGCCATCTAATTGCCCTGAATTATAAGCTTGTTGAACCGCTTGGTTTCCAATGGAATTATTACTACCGAAGGCTACAGTGCCGTTTTTCCATAAAACTCCGATAATAGAATCTCCTGAATAATAAACGGTATGTGCTTGAGTACGACCTTGCTGTTCTAAGGCTTGCGCGCGATCTTCAGCCGATGGTTCTCGAAGAGATTCTAAAATTGTTTCTAAAGGTTTTTTATCTATTTGAATTCGAGGGGCTTCTAAAGGGATCATAGCCGAAATTGGGTAGTTATGCATCATGATTTCTCCTTGTTTATTAAAAACAAGCACAAAATATTCCACTATAAAAGTTTAATGTTGTTACATAGATATTACGTATGAATGCGAGGTAAGATACTGAAAATAGCCTGACCCCTTTTTCTTTAACGAGGGATGTTACTAATTATCATTTGACTGATTATTGTCAGCAACTGAAATAGGTTTTAGTAAATCAAATACTTCTTGTTTAGTATGATCTTTTTTCCACTCAGGAAAATCTTTATTTTTTAAATCTTGTATTTTAGCTTTACGAGATTCAAATTCCTGATAAGCATTTTGATTTGGAACGTTGATCGATTTATATTTACTGGATAGTATGTTGCAGTATTTCTTAAAGTATTTCGCATTTAGATCAATACCCTGCGCAGACATATAACTATTCATTTTATCATCAGAAATATACGATTCATTATTTGGTTGTGAACAAAAGTCAAAATCTTTGTCTTTCATAAGGAGTTCATGAAAATAAGGCATTTGTCGCAAGCCTGATTGAGATATCGCAATATGAGTCATTTTGTCTTTAGTGATATCGACTTCAATAAAGTCTGTATGATAAAAAGGTGAGATAGCATGCAATCCATTTGAAGTTAACATAAGGATTCTTTTTCCAAAAGGAGGAGTATATTCGATGAAACTTGAACTAGAAGTGTGCATGGTACCGATATATTTTAGATCATCCGTAATATCATATATTGAAACGGGTAATGGATGTGTACCAAAGACAAACGCATAAGCTACATCCCATTTAGACGTGTCCAATGTACTGAATACAACACTTCCCGTCTCGGTAGAAACAGATGTCTTCGGTGTAAATTGAGGTTTAATACTATATGTCGGCGCACTGCATCCCGTCAATAGTATGAACAAAAGTATTGACATAATAGAAAGTCTCATGATTTGTATATCCTTAGGCAATATTTTATTTGGGAGGGAGAGGCTACTTTTCATATTGTATAAAAACTCTAAATTTTGAAAGTGGAAAAAATGAATATTCTGAGTTTGAAATAGTATAGGTTTTGAAGCCTTGCTCTTTTTGGAATTTTTCAATTTCATCTTTGGCATACGCTTCAGCACCTAAATGGTTTGCCCCGCCTCCAACAAAAACATCGGCATAATGCATTTTTTTATCTTCATCATACTGAATAGAACGACCATACATTGAGAATGTTCCAGGGTATGCACGTGCTGCATTATGAGGTAAAGGTTCTGTCACTTTATTGACGGTTGCACATCCTGTAAATAAGGTTGTGATTATCATTGTATAAAAAAATAAACGCATTAAAACATCCATAAATAAATATTACAATTATTATATCTAAAGTAACAGTAAAAAATAAAAATATTTATTGATGTTGTATAATTAAAAGTAGCCTGTCCGATGTTCATAACACTCTTAATGAGTACTACTTAACCGCTTTTTCGTAGAGGCGTTCGGGGGCTATATCTACTTCTCCATCCCAAACTAATGTGCCATAATCGATCGTGAAGTTTTTAAAATAGTCGATGTGTCCGAAGTTGGCAAATACACCGCCACGTTTGGTATATTCGCTCAGATCGACAACACCGTGTTTACCGTCTTCAAATGTCATAGCGATTTGGTAATCGTGGAGGTAATGGGCATCGACAACAGTGTATTTCATATCTACTCCTTATTTCAAAGGTTCAATTTTATGCGGCTGTTGGTCGTTTTGAGATAGCTCCCAATCTTGGATAAGTTCCTCTTTGTGTGCTAATGCCCACTCGACGATCAATCCTGCCGCTTTGGGCGGGAGTTTACCCTCGGTAATCGCCAAATCCGCGATTCGTATTACCGCATTATACTCATTATATTCTACATGAAAATGAGGCGGATTATGTTCATCAAAAAACATCATAACTCGTATTCCGTAAAATCGGCTAATTTCAGGCATCATCAACTCCCTTTTTAGAGAATAGTGTAATGTTTTGATAGAGTGCTATGGAAATATATTGCAGTATGAAATATTATGTCCTTTTCTTTTTCATAAGAAAAGTACCAAAAGAAAATCGCCTTGCGACAAATCGCTGACGGTACGCGTTTGCGGTTAGACGCACGCGACCTTGCTCTGTGTGGTGTCGCAAGGCAAGATACTATGTGATTGGATGATTTTCGCAGAATGCGAAAATAGAGAAATAATCCCCGCGATCCAAACCCTAGAGCCGCGTGCGATGCAGAAGTGCAAGAAGTCACGCGAGTGTTCTTGGATCGCGGTATGCTCTTTTGCTACTTTTCGGCTAAACAGAAAAGTAGAGAGTTATTTTGAAATGTGGGGTGAGGGAAGGGGAGAAAAAGTAGCCTGTCCCCTTTTTACTTAATTATAAAGGAGGAAAAAAAGCAGACTGTCTGTTTTAGACGATTTAAAAAAGTAAAAAGTAGCCTGTCCCCTTTTTCCTCTTTTTTCGCGAAGGCGGGCAAAGTGCTCTTTAGGGTAAATCTAGCTAAAAAGTGAAGATTAAATACCTATCAGTTGGTTATAGTTATCACCTGACCCCTATTTTTATTTTTCAGTTGGTTATAGTTATCACCTGACCCCTATTTTGGATAGATTACTGCATCACAGTCATATCATCAACATTCAAGGAAATTCATACCGTTTAAAGGAGAAAAAGGAAGCAGGATTACAAGATATGGACTTATTTAAGATTGGGAAGAAAAAACGTTCCTCTGAACTCTCAGATGAACCAGTCGCTTAAGGTTACAAAACGTAAAAAAAATTACGAAAAACTGCATAATTTAACTCCGCGCTTGACAATGATCAATTTAACGGAAACCAAAAACACACCTGCTTCCAATAAAAGATCGTGAGTGAATCCAGTAAAAAACAGGGCTATTGTAAAAAGAACAAAGGTGATTAAAATAACAAGTAAAGAACCTATATCAAAATGTTTCATTTTTTTCCTTTTTCATACTCGTCAAATGATGAGATATTGTAGCATAAGTGCGAATATGTCCTTTTCATTCTAAACCGTTACGAAGCCAAAGGGCTTCGTGTTAGATTGATTTCGAGGTTGAAGCCGACGGCTTTTGCGTATTCCATCAAGGTGGATAGATTGGGCATATTTTTACTGTTTGGGCTTTCTAATCTCGATATATTGCTTTTTTTGGTATGAAGCAGATTCGCAACATCTTCTTGGGAGAGTTTCGCTTCGAGACGGGCTTTGATCATCTGTTTTTTGAGTGCGAAGATTGGTTCTAATGCGTCGTATTCGGCTTTAACCTCTTCGTTTTGGAGAGCTTTTTCTTTGAATGCTTCAAAAGAAGGTCTATTTGTCATGCTCAATCTCCTTTTTTCGCTTGAGGGCGATTTCGATCTCTTTTTGAGGTGTTTTTTGGGTCTTTTTCACAAATGAGTGGAGAATGATGATTTTTTTCCCACTCGCGTAACAAAAGAAACTTCTCCCTATCCCCTCCGCTCCTTTAGCCCTAACTTCAAAAAGCCCCTCACCGAAAGCATCGGTGTATGGTTTTCCGAGATTGGGACCGTGTTCTTCGATCATCTCAAAGATGTGGAGCATTTTCGCCAAAATCTTGGCAGGAAAGGATAGGGTATCGGCTTCAACGGTTTCGTTGAAAAATTCGATTTTCCATTTCATGTGATTATATCAAAAATGATAACTTTTGGAAAGAGAAGAAAAGTAGTATGATCGTTTTGTTTCGGCATTATCAACTCCCTTTTTATCGGTTATTGTAATGCTGAATTATATTAGATTGGAATTATATTGCATTTTGAAATATGTCTTGTCGTCATTCCAGACTAGATCGGGAATCTAGCTTTGGAATAAAAAGATTAGTCTGCATTCCCACTCAGGAGAGTTGGAACGAGGGAATATTAGGAGAGCGGCAATGAGAGAAATGTAAAAACTACTAAAGAACCACCAATGAATAACAAAATGTATGCAATGTTTTTATATGGACTTGATGTATATTTGTTTTGAATGTAATTATTGATCCATCGAAATAGAAAAAAAATAATTATAGCTAAACTAAACGTTATCAAAATATTGCTCATAACTTACTCCTGTTAAATTAAATTATACCAATAATATTTTTAGTTTGCAAAAGTTTTATCAAAATACTTAATTAGAGTATGATTGGTTTTGTAGGAATTCGAAGAAAAAGGGGATGGATTCCCGATCAAATCGGGAATGACGGGAAAATTACAGCGCTTTCGCCATAATACGGTTAAGACGTGCAATAAACCCTGCGGTATCCGCAAGCGTTTCACCCTCATAAAGTTTCGCTTGATCGAGCAACACATGCGCCGCATCGTCGATAAGGTTCATGTCTGCGCTGTCGCTCAGTTTTTTGATCAACTCATGGTTCGGATTGATTTGCAGGATCGGTTTCGGAGCCGGGAAATCCCCGCCCATTTGCCCAAACTGTTTCATCATCTGCGCCATCATGTACCCTTGGTCTTCTTTGTCGACTTTTAGACATACGGCTGACTCGGTGAGATCGAAGGTCGTTTCAACTTTCGATACGTTTTCACCCAATGCGTTTTGGAGCTGACCAACGAATGATTCCATCCCTTTAGCTTTCTCTTCGTGCTCTTTTTTCTCCTCTTCGGATTCTTCGAGTTTCGCATCGGTTACGTTGACGAATTTATACTCGTTGTACTCGGTTACCATCGGGAATACGATCGTGTCGATCTCTTCGTTGAGAACGAGAACATCGATCCCTTTAGCTTTGAAACGCTCTAGTGCTGGAGAGTTTTTGAGCATTTGGAGAGACATTTTTGCAGAGATGTAATAGATCTCTTTTTTCTCAGCGTCTACACCCTCTACGAATTTGCTGAACATGACCGGCTCGTGAGCGTTCAAGGTGTTGAGTTTGAGAAGCTCTAGGATACGCTCACGGTTGCCCATGTCGCTGTAAAGACCCTCTTTGAGGACGTTTCCGAACTCTTTGTAGAAAGCGTCGTATTTTTCTGCGTCGTTCTCGGCGATTTTCGCCAATTCACCCAACACTTTTTTAACCGATGCGTTTTTGATCTTCGCCATAACGCGGTTGCTTTGGAGGATTTCGCGGCTGACGTTCAACGGAAGGTCGGCAGAATCGATCACCCCGCGTAGGAAGCGGAGATACGTCGGCATAAGCTCTTTTTCATCGTCGGTGATAAAGACACGGTTGATGTAGAGTTTGATACCGCTTTGGTAATCGACGCGGTACAAGTCCATCGGCGCTTTGGACGGGATGTAGAAGAGAGTGGTGTACTCTAACGCACCCTCGGCTTTGTTGTGCATCCATGCTAACGGCTCACTCGAGTCGTGGGCGATGCTGGAGTAGAAATCTTTGTACTCTTCATCCGAAATATCCGATTTTGAGATTGTCCACAATGCGTTGGCTTTGTTGATCTGTTTGTTGACAAGCTCGTTATGACCTTTCTCTTCTCCCTCGGCTGGGGCTACCCACTCCTCTTTGTCCATAAAGATCGGGAAAGGGATGTGGTTCGAGTATTTTTTAACGATGGTATCGATGCGGTGAGCTTCTAGGAACTCCCCTTCGTCCTCTTTAAGGTGCATAATGATCGTCGTACCGTGGCTATCGCGTTCCGCAGGCTCAAGATCGTATTCTGATCCCGCCATTGAACTCCATTTGTACGCTTGCTCTTCTCCGGCTTTGCGGCTGATCACTTCGACTTTGTCGGCTACCATAAACGACGCGTAGAAACCGACCCCGAATTGACCGATGAGTTTAGAATCTTTTTTCTGATCCCCTGAGAGTTTTTCGAGGAACGCTTTGGTTCCTGATTTTGCGATGGTTCCGAGGTTCTCTACGAGATCGGCTTCGTTCATCCCGATTCCCGTGTCAGAAATACTGAGGGTTTTTGCCTCTTTGTCGATCACGATGTCGATACGAGGGGCGAAGTTGACCCCTTTGTAGGCTTCGTCGGTGAGGACGAGCATGTTGAGTTTATCCAGAGCATCCGAAGAGTTCGATACGAGCTCGCGGACGAAAATCTCTTTGTTGGAGTACAAAGAGTGGATCATGAGATGTAAGATTTGTGAGACTTCAGTCTGGAACTGATGTTTTGCCATGAAGCTATCCTTTTAGGTTAAATTTTTGAGCTGTGATTGTAACGAAATAGTTTTAATAATGCAAGAGCTATCAATTAAGTTGAGTGTAGTTGACTAATACTTAATGTGAGTGAGGTAAAGTCCGTTATGAGGAGCGATATCGGTAGAGTATCGCTTAACACAGTTTAACTGCTCTATAAGCTGTTCTTTTGTCGCCTTTCCTGCCGAGATTCGGAGCAAAAAACCGACCATAAGGCGGATTTGGGAACGTAAAAATCCGTTCCCCTCGAAGACGAGGACAAAATACCCTTTATGAGAGTAGGCATAGGCGCGGTAGATGATGCGGGTGAAGTGATCCATATCGTTGCCGCTTTTTTTGAAAAGCTCAAAACTGTGTGTCCCGACGAAGCAACCGATCGCATCGGCGATCACCTCACGGTTGAGGGCGGGGATAAACGAGACGAAGTTGTCTTCGAACGGATTGGTCGTCCCCTCTTTGATGACATAGCGGTAGACGCGACGCTTGGCACTGTAGCGGGCATGGAATTCACTCTCCACAAACTCGATACGTAAAATCCGTAAAGAGTTTGGGAGTTGGAGGTTGAGCATCTCTTTGAGGCGCGTTAAATCTGTCCAAAAGAGAGGGAGGTCGATGTGCATCACTTGATGGGTGGCGTGGACACCGCGGTCGGTACGTCCTGAACCTTTTGGGGCGGAGTTGATTTTGAGCCGTTTGAGGGCGATGATAAGAGTGCCGATAACGGTTTCATGGGTGGTGGGCTGTTGTTGAGACCCCATAAACGCTGAGCCGTTGTAGCTCATCGTGATTTTGGCTCGCTTCAAAAACGGCTCCCAACCAGACGTTTGTAAAAGCTATAGCTGAGAATAAACCAGATCAGTGCGACGATCCAGATCGTATGAAAGGCGAACCATTTTTGAACCATGATGGCGGCCGAATAGAATCCGACGATGGAGAGGAAAAGCCACAGATAGATCCACCGTTTTTGGTGGCGGGCGTGAACGACCCCCAGCGCAATCATCAAAAATACCGAGAGGAGGGGAAAGAGACTCAAGAGGGTATTGGTAATAAGGAGTCTCTCTTTTTTACCCCGTTCGATTTCGTTCGTCCAAAAATCGAGGGTGTTGCGGTAGATAGTAGGATCGGTCGTCATTCTATCGTTGATGTATCCGGTTTTAAAGAGCATGGTTTTAAGGAGTTTATCGCTGTAGCTGTAGCTCTCGCCATCACTTAATTTCAGCTGCAATACCCCGTTTTTGTTGATGAGTTCCGCTTTATCGGATTTGATAAGAATTTCGTCGTTCATATCTTTGTTAAAGAGGACGACATCTTCAAAGACACGTGAATCTTGATCGCTTTTGTTGATGAAAAGCATCCATTCGCCGAAATGGTGACCAAACTCCGAAGCGCTAAGGTTGAACTTCGCTTCTGCCCTTTTTTTCTCTAAAAAATTGCCCGAAATAACTTTAATGTAGGGGATGACGACGATAAAGTTGACAAACATTAACAGCGTGAGGAGCAGTGCGGGCACCGCCAAAACCCGTCCGACAAATGAGGGGGAGATTCCAAGCGAGAAGACGACGACCATCTCATTATCATTGGAGAGGCGATAGAGTGCTAATGCTCCGCCGACGACAAAAGCGATAGGGAGGGTGTAAAAAAGGAGTTCGGGAATGACGAATAGGTAGAGTTTTCCCATCTCAAGAAGGCTCAGCTGAATGACTGCCGTATAGGTCGCGAGTTTGATCAAAAAGATGACCGAAGCGATCGCGAAGAGGGGGAGAAATATCGAGAAAAAGAGTATCGACAGATGCGATAAGATGTAGTGGCGTAATTTACCCATATATTCCCACCATCCAATCGTTGACGTAGGTATCGAACATAACAACGAGCCAACACGCTAACGCTAAAAAGGGGATAAACGGGAGTTGTTTGGACTCTTCGCTCTCATCTTGGGTTAAAAGGAGTGCGGGAAGTGCCAAAACGGCACCGAGGAAGATAGCGGCAAGCCCGAGTTTGACCCCGAGCAATGCCCCCATCGTCGCGGCGATCATAATATCGGCTTCCCCCATCGCCTCTTTTTTGATGGCGTAGGAGAGATAGAAACGAAGGAGGGTAAATCCTCCGGCAAACAGCAGAGCGTTGGTGACGTTATAGCCGAACTGCTCAAACGAGGTGACGCTAAAGACGGCGACAGTGAGCGCTCCGAGGTTGAGGCTATCGGGAACCATTTTGTAGCGAAAATCGATTGCGGAGAGGGCTAGAAGCAACGCAAACGTCACGGCGATTCCCGCCGCTTGGAAGGTAAGGCCGAATTTCATCGCACTAAAGAGGAAAATGAGACCGCTGAGCACTTCGATAAGAGGATACTGTATCGATATCTTGGTGCCGCAAAAAGCACATTTNNCTCTCATCACGCGGGATGCGCAAGATCACCACATTTAAGAAGGAACCGATTGCCGCCCCAAAAATAAAGATAAATGCAAATTCCATCAGTTCAATCCTCCGAAGCGTCTTTCGACCGTTTTAAATTTTTTGATAATACTCTCAAGCTCATCGGTAGTGAATTCCGGCCAAAGGGTTTTGGTAAAGAAGAGTTCTGCATAGGCCGCTTGCCACAACAGAAAATTGGAGAGGCGATGATCTCCCCCGGTTCGGATGAGCAGATCGACATCGTGGGGACAATCGAGGGCATCTCCGAGTGATTCTACCGTGAGGGGGCCATTTTCTCGGAGTGCATTGGCGGCACGGACGATCTCATCACGCCCTCCGTAGTTCAGTGCAAGGCATTGAACCAAACCGTCGCACTCGGCTGTTGCCCTCTGTACCTCGTCGATGACGTTGCGGAGCGATTTGGAAAAAATACTCAGATCGCCGATCGGCTCAAAGCGGATATTTCCCTCCAAATAGGCGGCGCGTTCGCTTTTGAGATACCGCTCTAAAAGTTTCATTAAAAATTCGACTTCGAGTTTGGGGCGTTTCCAGTTTTCGGTACTGAACGCATAAAGGGTGAGACGGTCGATTTCATGGTGCTTGGCGCAATAGGTGGTGATAGTACGTACACTCTCAGCCCCTCGTTCATGTCCATAGGTTCGGCTTTTTCCCTGAGCCTCTGCCCAGCGGCCGTTTCCGTCCATGATGATTGCGATGTGGTGAGGCTGATTGCTCATGCGCTACACGCTTGTGCATGATGTACGATCTTTTCGGCAAGCTCAAACTTGCTGTGGCGTCCTAGATCGATTTGATCCTCTTTGGTAATAAAGGTAATACTGTTTTGGTCTCCCCCAAAACTTTTGGCATCTTCGAGAAGGTTGTAACACACCGCATCGACCTCTTTTTTCGTCAAAAGCTCTTTCGCGTTGTTTAGCCCCTCTTGGGTATCCATTTCCGCTTTAAAAGCGATCGTGGTAACCCCCTCTCGATCTTTGGCAAGTGTACTTAAAATATCCGATGTTTGGGTGAGTTCAATCTGCCAATTCTCCCCTAGCGTCGATTTTTTGAGTTTCCCTTGTTGCGGAAATTTAGGGGTAAAGTCCGCTACGGCTGCGACCATAAACAAAAAAGGGCGTTTTTGTATCAGTTTAATGGCATCTGCCGTAGTGAGTGAAGCTTTGCTCAATTTCCCTTTTTTGGCAATACGGAGTGCATCTTGGGTGTACTCTAACATCTCCTGCGCATCGTCTACCTCTATCGTGTAGATGCTTTTTGGAAGACTATCATTTCCCTTTGTGGTGATGTAGCACACATCCGCCCCTTTGAGATAGAGAGAGAGGGCAATCGCTTTTGCCATTTTTCCGGATGAAAAGTTGGAGATATAGCGTACTTCATCGATCTTTTCTCTCGTCCCCCCGCCGGTAATAACCACACGTCGATCTTCCCAATAACTCTCTTTGAGCAACACTTTTGCCGTTTCAAAAAAGATATCCATCGGCTCAGCCATAGCACCGTCCCCGACGACCTGACATGCCAGCTCTTTGGTTTGAGTCTCAATGATCTCATAGTTGGCAATGGCGAGCATTTTTTGGGATGCTTGAATCATCGGATTTTGGATCATGTTGGTGTTGGCTGAGGGGGCGATGAGTTTGACCCCTGGATAGGCGAGGGCGCACTGGGTGAGGATCGTATCGGCGATGCCGTTGGCGAGTTTGGCGATTGTGTTGGCGGTGACGGGGGCGATGACAAGTATATCCGCCCACTGAGAAATCTTGATATGGTTGAAATCATCCGCCCACGATTCGTTGGTGTCATCTAACACGCGGTTGCGGCTGAGGGCTTCGAAACTCAGCGGTGCGACAAACTTTTTGGCGGCTGGGGTCATAACGACTCGCACTTCGGCACCCGCTTTGATGTAGAGGCGGAGTAACTCTAATGATTTATACGCCGCAATCGACCCCGTGACACCTAGGAGGATTTTTTTACCTTCAAGAAGATTAGTGGGAATCTGCATTATTTCCCTTTTCCGAAAAATTTGGTGAAAAATCCCGCTACTTTTCGGATCGGGGTACGGCTGAGGATAAGGATGTCGCTCTCGTATTTTCCTGCCGTGACGGTGGTGCCTGCGGCGATCATGACGTTATCGGCTATCTCTACGGGGGCAACGAGCTGCGTGTCGCTTCCGACGAAGACATTTTTGCCGATAATCGTCTGGTATTTTTTCACCCCGTCGTAGTTGCAGGTGATGGTTCCCGCACCGATGTTGCTCCCCTCGCCGATGGTCGCATCGCCGAGATAGCTCAAATGTCCCGCTTTGACCCCTTTGAGGGTTGATTTTTTCACCTCGACGAAGTTTCCGACATGGGTATCTTCCAACACACTTAGAGGACGTAGATGCGCCAGCGGGCCGACGTCGGAATTCGTTATTGTGGAATCTTCGATAACGCTATGGGCTTTGATATGGGAGTTGACTATGAGGGTGTTGCCGCAGAGCCGTACACCGTTTTCGATCACACACTCCCCTTCGAATTTCACCCCTTCTTCGAGGTAAATGGTTTCGGGAAGCTGCATAATTACCCCCGCATCCATCCATAAGCGGCGCAGACGATCCATCATAATCATCTCGGCATTGGCGAGATCGTTTTTGGAGTTGACCCCTTTAAACTCCACCTCTTCGACAAACAGAGGTGAAATAGAGAGGCCGTCATTGCGTCCCATCTCGATAACGTCGGTGAGGTAATACTCCCCTTGGGCGTTGGCATTGGACAATTGAGGGATATAGGTTTGCAGTACGTGATGTTTAAACGCATAGACGCCTGCATTGACGGTATGGATCGCTTTTTCGCTCGCAGACGCATCTTTCTCTTCAACGATTCGCTGGACACGGTCGTTTTCGATGACGACCCGTCCGTATCCGCTCGGGTTTTCGAGTGAGATAACCGACATAACGATGTCGGCGGGGTTGGCGAGAAATTTTTCGATTGCTGTGCGCTCTATCAGAGGCATATCGCCATTAAGAACAAGGACATCATCGTATTTAGGCTTCACTCCCATCATAGCACCCCCCGTACCGGGGAAATTCTCGGCATCTTGGGTGATAAAAGTGAGATCACTAAAATATCTCTCCATCGCCGCGATCACGGCATCTCTCTGGTGGGCGACGACCACGATCACGTCGTCGGTAATTTCCCGCGCGGCTTTAATGCTGTAGTAGAGCATCTCCCGTCCGCATATCTCATGGAGCACTTTCGCTTTCGGTGATTTCATCCGAGACCCTTTTCCGGCGGCTAAAATGACGATAGAGAGAGGGTTCAACATACATGCTCCTGAGAATAATTCATGCAATTTTATCAGAATTTAATCAAGATAGAGACTTAGGTTGTGGTATTATCGCCTCTTTAAAAACTATTCTTTATCTACGGAGTCCGGTTTGGGTCGTTTAGCCTTTTTTCTCTTTATGATCCCTCTGATGCTATGGGGTGCCGATCCGCAGATTCCTGCGATGAATTTTAATCTTACCGCTCCCGAATCTCCGGCAGAAGTGGTCAGTTCGCTCAACGTATTATTGGTACTTACCATCCTCTTTTTGGCTCCGAGTTTAGTGCTCGTGATGACGACGTTTACCCGTTTTGTCATCGTATTTGGATTTTTGCGTCAAGCTCTGGGGACGCAGCAGGTTCCTCCGACACAGCTTCTCGTTATGCTCGCCCTTATTTTGACCATATTCGTCATGGAACCGGTAGCGACCAAAGCGTATGATGAGGGGATTAAACCCTACAGTGAAGAGTTGATCACCTACGATGAAGCGTTCGAGAAAACGACCGAACCGTTTAAAAACTTTATGGTGCGCAATACCCGTGAGAAAGATTTGGCCCTTTTTCTCCGTATCCGCCATATGGAAAATCCCCAATCAATCAAAGAGGTTCCTCTCACGATCGTCATCCCCGCATTTATGATCAGTGAGCTGAAAACGGCATTTGAGATCGGGTTCTTACTCTTCTTGCCGTTTCTCGTTATCGATATGGTTGTTGCGTCGATTCTGATGTCGATGGGTATGATGATGCTCCCTCCGGTTATGATTTCGATGCCGTTTAAAATTCTTGTCTTTGTTATGGTCGATGGGTGGAATTTGCTCATCGGAAACCTGATCGCCAGTGTTAAATAAGGGTTACAATGCAGTGTGAGTATTTCGGACTTTGCGGCAGCTGTCGCGATTATGACGAGGGGTATGAGGGGCAGTTGAGCCACAAACTCTCTTCCGTAAAAGAGATGTTTTCTTCTTTGTATACGGGTGAGATTACTGTATGTCCCTCCCCGAGCGAACAGTACCGTTTCCGTGCCGAATTTAAAATTTATCACGATGAGGGGGGTATCTCCTATGCGATGAGCCGGCTGGATCGGCAGGGGGCATTGAAGATTGAGAGATGTTCGATTGTCTCCCCAGTTATTGCTGCGGTTATGGAGAAACTTCTGATCGAAATCAGCGATTTAGAGATTTCTCATAAGCTCTTCGGAGTTGATTTTTTAGCCTCAGGTGAGGGGGAAGTAACCCTCAGTATGCTCTATCATAAACCGCTGGATGAGCAGTGGCAGAGCAGGGCACGTGAACTCGAAAAACGGCTCGGAGTCTACGTTATTGGACGGAGCCGCAAACAAAAACTGATCCTCTCCCAAGACTACGTCACCGAAAAACTGCACATTAACGGACGTGAATACCGCTATATCCACATCGAAAACAGTTTCACCCAACCGAATCCGAGAGTCAATGAGCAGATGATTGAGTGGTCGCTCTCACAAGTGGGCGGTATCGGCGGTGATCTTCTCGAACTTTACTGCGGTGCGGGGAATTTTACGATCCCTTTTGCCTCACAGTTTGATCGTGTATTGGCGACGGAGATATCCAAATCTTCGATTCATGCGGCGAAACAAAATATGGCACTTAACGGTGTGGAGAATATCGAGTTTGTCCGCTTATCGGCGGAAGAGTTCACCCAAGCCCTCGATAGTGTCCGTGAATTTCGACGTCTTGAGGGGCTGAATGTAGCTGATTATCACCTCAAAACCCTTTTTGTCGATCCGCCTCGCGCAGGGCTTGGAGAAGAGCCGTGTGCTTTTGCTGCACGTTTCGATCATCTCCTCTATATCTCGTGCAATCCTGAAACCCTTTATCGTGATTTAGAGATACTCTCACGTACCCATACGATTGACGCGATGGCGGCATTCGATCAATTCCCCTACACACACCATTTAGAGATGGGTGTGAAGTTAACCAAAAAAGGATCTGTGTGAGAGTTGTTATACTGAGTGTACTAAGTGCCTTGTACCTATACGGTGCCAATGATCCTCAAGCTATCCTCAACGATGTCGCCAAACTCAGACAAAAATACGAAGAGTGCCGTCAAGAGCAAAATGCCCTCTCCACTACCGATGCAACGGCTAAAATCAAAGGGTATCAAAAACGGATATCCAACCTCGAAAATGAGATCAAACAACGCAACAGTGAACTGCAAAGTCTGAAAAAACGGACGACTGAGTTAGAACGCGAACTCTCCCAAAAAAGAGGGGTCATTCAGAGTCTTGAAAAAACACTCACCTCCAAAGACCAAAAATATCGCGATTTTGCCGCTCAGAATGAACGGCTTACAAAAGAGACCAACACGATCAAAGTGAGCAAGGTCGAGAGGGAAAATCTCAAACGCGCTCTGGTGAAAGCCAAAACAGATTTCGATACGCTTGAGAGATCGATGGGGAAAACCGATAAAGAGGCGGCGGCGCTGCGCGTTTCATTAACCGATGCAAAAGCCGAGATTGAAAGACTTCGTACCCGTCCGATGCAAGGGCAACCTCCGATCAAAGGGGTTGAACCGAGTGCTAAAATGAGTGATCAAAGTGCTAAAGTCAAAGCTCTCCAAAATGAGCTCTCCAAAGCCAACGCTATGATAGTTCAAATGCAAAAAGCCCCTTCTACGGTTGTCGTTCAAGAGAAGATTGTGACCAAAGTGGTAGAACCGACAGAGAAAATCGTAGCCCTTCAGCGTGAACTCTCAGCGGCTCAGGCGACGATTGCCAATTTGAAAAAAGGGACTAAAACGATCATTCAAGAGAGAGTTGTCGAAAAAGTCGTTTATAAAGAGCGTCCTGCGCTCAAAGAAAAAATTGTCGAAAAAGTGGTTTACAAAGATCGCCCTGTAGTGCAGGAGAAGATTGTGGAGAAAGTCGTGTATAAAGATCGCCCGATTCCACCGGCAAAAGTAGCACTCAAATCGGCTGATGCGACCGAGAGACTCAACAAGGCATTGCAACAAAAGCTTACCCCTCCTAAAACGACGAAGACAACTGCATCAAAAGAGCTAAAAGCTCCGGCGACAGTAGCAAGCACTCCGGTTAAACAGGGGAAATCTTCTGCGTATCGTATGGCATCCAATGCACCGATTTACAACGCTCCGGGCGGTTCTGTGGTCGATACGTGGGAAGAACGCCGATCGTTTACGGCAGGGAACCCATCAGGGGGATGGGTACATATCACGGGGTATTTTGTTAATCGTGTATGGCAACGTACGGCAGAGGGAGAGAATTTATATGTGAGAGAGAGCGACGTTATCAGAAGATAACGCTCTTAATACCCGTCCCACGGCATTTTTGCCTCTTTCCATCCGAACATAAATCCGTTTTCGAGATTGTAGGCTTTAATCCCCTCTTTGGCAAGGAGATTGGCCGCTGCAGTTGAACGAGGACCGCTGCGGCAGACCAAAATGACCGAATCGACATTACGCAGTTTCATCGCCTTCATGACATCGCTGACAAAGTTTTTGTTAAATACCTCTTTGGCATCGTAGAGCTTTTGAATGTCGACGTGCCCTTTTGTTTTGTCGGTTTTGAGTTCAAATTCGGCACTTTTAACCCGCTCTTCGATCGATTTCGGGATATAGGTCCACTCATACGCAGGGATATTGATAAATCCCTCTCCATGACCCGTATAGATAAATTCGACGGTGGTGCGGACATCGACGATGATCGCTTCCCCTTTTTTCTGCATCTCATGGGCTTCCGTAGCGCTAAGGTCACCCTCATAAATATCATCAGCGTTTAACGCCGCACACGTAAGCAGTACAAATAGCAGTTTTTTCATCAAAAAATCCTCACAAAATGATAATTGCGAATTGTATCTAAAGAAGATTATACGCAGATGAAAAAAATTAATGTACTATTATGAAAAAACAATGTTGGGCTTATGATTGATACTATAAAAATTGTTTATGTAACCGATTGGGCTATAGGCAATAGCAATTTATCTAATAAAGATCCCTTCGGAGAAATTTTATTCAGCTTTGATGCAGAGGTAAATATTCAAGAGAGTTTACCCGATTTTTTTGATGATATCGACCTGCTGATTCTCCACCCAATGCAGATGAACAGTACTATTTTTGAGACGATAAGCCGCAGCAAAAGTGAAAATCCTGCCATAAAAACGGTAGTTATTTCGAGTGCTCACGGAAGTGATCTGTTTTTACAGGCGATAGACGTCGGTGTCGATAAATACCTCCTTAAACCGCTTCTCCCGAGTGCGGTAAAAAAAGTGGCTGAACGCTTAATTCGTCAATCCATAGAGGCTAAACAGGCACAAAAAGCGTATAAGCAAATTAATTTGATGTTCGGAGCTATTTCGAAAACATCTCTTTTGATTCGGATGGAAGAAAACGGTCTGATTATCGAGGTGAACGACCTGATATGCCGATTGTTAGGGTATCAGAGTGATACGATGATCGGAAGCCATTGGATGCGGTTTGTGGAACGCCGTTTTTGGAATTTTTTACGTTCTTTGGTCCGAGAACGTCTGAGAGCGGGAGAAATTTATCGGGGAATTTTGGAGTTGGTTAGTGCCAAAGGGATTCTAGTAACCGTAGACAGTACGGTTTATGCGATCCGTAATCAGCACAATGATATAGAAGAGATTGTGTGTATCGCTCAGGATGTGAGTGAGGTGAATCGGGCTATTTTGGCGAGTATGGAGCAATTGATCGATTACGAATCCTCGTTGACGGTACTTTTTGATCATCGGTATGAAGCGATGCTGGTCAATAAAAAATATTTGGAGCTAAACGGCTTTACAAATAATGAAGAGTTCTTCTCATCGTGCGCCTTATGCTCTTGGTTTGCTGAAACGTCGGATGGTTTAAAACCGATTACATTAAAAGGATGGAGTCGAAAAGAGGTATTAGAATCTATTTTTACGAAAGTGTACAGTGGGGAGATTAACGGACGATTGGTGATGGAATATTTGAATCAAAGTAAGCAATTCTTTACCGTCCATATCAGTTCTATGCCCAATCCAATGATACGTAGCGAGGAGTATCATATTCTCTATTTTATTGATGTTACGCCACTCGAGAAGCTCAAAGAGGATAAGATAAACGATGCGAAACTGATGAGTGTCGGACGTTTGGCTGCTGCGATAACCCACGAGATCAATACTCCGATTACGTATATTAAAGGAAATCTTGAATTACTGGAGTGGGAGTGTGAGGATAAAATTCCTGAAGCCCTCCCTTTGTTTCAGCCTATACAAGAAGGGATATCACGGATTGAATCGATTGTGAGTTCAATGTATGAGTTCGCCGGAACGGGAAAAGAGGAGATGAAACCGTGTAATATTCATATGACATTGGTGTACGCGCTTCGAATCATTATGAACCGTGCTAAACATATTGCCCCGATTCGGATTAACGATGAGCTTTTTTCGATAGTTAGTGAGTACGATACAACGAGTTGTATGACGATGGGAATATCCAATCGCCTTGAACAAGTGTGGATAATAATGATAAATAATGCGTTAGATGAATTTGAAAAGGGTACAATAGCGTATGAAAATCGTCAAATCGATGTTCGCTTTACGTGTAATAAAGATCTGATTACTATTACCATCGCCGATAATGCGGGGGGAATTCCTGAGTCGATGCTGGATGGTATTTTTGATTTTGCGATTAGCGGAGATAAAAAGAAGAGTATGGGCATTGGACTGAACGTTGCTAAAGCGATTATCGAGAAACACGGGGGAAGTGTCCGGGTGAGTAACGAAAATCATGGTGCGGTTTTTGAAATTACTTTGAAAAAATATGAGGAGACAATGGATGTGGTTTGATGGAGAGAGCGTAAAACTGAGGGAAGAGAAACGGTTGTTGCAAGAAGAGTGCGATGGACTTAAAGAGGAGTTGGCACTTTATAAAGAGATAGCCGCACTCAGTGATAAAGAGGCATTGGTTGTTTTGAACACTCAGGGTCAACCGATTTTTTACAATGCAAGAGCTGATGCGATAGTGAATAAAGAGAGTGTTGTACGAGAACTCTCCAAAGGGACATCCGAAATTATTGTGGGGGAGTGTGAAGCTTCGGTCATAAGCAAAACTCTAAGCAATGGGATGCGGGGATATGTCTTAATCAAATCATCTGTTGTCGGCGGTGAAGACGGCGGATTGCTTGAAATGCACCAACAAAGTATCAAAGGGGCATTGAACGCCACCCAAAAAGTCTTTATGGATATCCTTGAAAAACTCAAAGATATGGTTCAGCAATCGGGTGAAACGGCGAAAGGTTCCGATGAAGGGCTCAAAATTGCCAACCATGTCGATGAGTATATGAATAAACTGGCTGAACTGATGGAGGGGACCCTTTCGACGACGGCCAGTCTGGTTTCACGATCGAATGAAGTCTCCAATGTTATTGCCCTGATCAAAGATATTGCCGATCAAACCAATCTTTTGGCATTAAATGCCGCTATTGAAGCAGCACGTGCGGGAGAACATGGAAGAGGGTTTGCCGTTGTTGCCGATGAGGTACGAAAACTGGCGGAACGTACCCAAAAAGCGACAAAAGAGATTGAAATTGTGATTCAATCGATGCAGCAGGATACCAATGAGATTGAAAGTGCAACCGAAGAGCTCTCCGGCATTGTTTCCAATACGAAACAAGAAGTATCGCAGCTTAGCAGCCGTATGGCAGTATTCCAACGCAACTCTTCGCGCAGTGTGTATGAAATTATGGATATCAGCAACTATATTTTCAGTAATCTGGCGAAAATCGACCATGTTATTTTCAAAAATAATGTTTATGCCTTCTTATTCGGTCAATCAAACGATTTCAAACCGGTTGATCACCACAACTGCCGATTGGGCAAATGGTATGATGGCGGAATCGGAAAAGAGCAATTCGGTCATCTCAAATCGTACAGCCGATTGGAAGCACCGCATGCCGCCGTTCACTCTCAAGCCAATGCCTTGATTGCCGATTGCGGTGAAGGGAAAAAACTCTGTTCACGCACCCAGATCGAGCAGCGTATTAGAACGATTGAAGAGGCGAGCCACGGTGTTTTTGAAGCACTTGATATTTTGGTTGCCGAGAAAACGGAAGATTTAATGGGAAGTGCGATTAATCAACTATTTGGAGGGACAAAATGATACGTTTATTGATTATTGATGATGAAACTTCGATCGGTATGATGTTGGAAAAAGCATTAGGGCGATCGGGTGATTTTAAAACGACCTACATAGATAATCCTCTTACCGCTGTGAGCCGTTTTCGTGCGGGTGAGTATGATGGCGTACTTCTGGACATTATGATGCCTCAAAAAGACGGTTTAAGTGTACTGGAAGAGATCAAAGCGAAAGACCCCGAGTGTGTCGTCGTGATGATGACCGCCTACTCGACGTTGGATAAAGTATTGCAAAGCCATAAAGTCGGGGCGGATCATTATTTGCTGAAGCCGTTTGATTCATTGGCGAGTGTAGAGAAAAAAATACGTGAACTTGTAAAATCACGTTCTTGAAAATTTTAGGGGGAGATGGCTCTCCCTTTTTTTTTGTCCCAAAAATTAATACCTTAGTAAGTTAGTATGAATACTTGACAATAAGAAAAAACACTATTAAAATGGTGAAAATTTTAGGAGACTATTATGGCGCAACAATGCCCCCTTATCTTTCGTCAAATAGATGCGACCGTTGTCCGTATTAATACATTATTCGTAATAAGTGCAATTAGTGCATTTTTAGTGACACAGAATTCGATACTATTGATAATGTTAGTCATTGATTTTATCCTTCGATTGTACGGGTATAAACATCTAAGCCCTATTCAAAACATGTCACTTTTTATTCAAAAAAAGCTTTCGTTTCCCATCAAAATGGAAGATGCGGGTGCAAAACGTTTGGCCGCATTTTTCGGCGTTGGATTTACCGTCGCGTTACTGATCGCATACTGGCTGAATGCGGATGTGGCAGTTTTGATAATCGGCGGAATATTTTTATTCTGCGCTTCCTTGGAGTTGCTATTCGGATATTGTGTCGGATGTAAAATTTATTACATTGCAAAAAAACTTTATCCGAAAGGATTTGAATAATGGCAGCCCTATCTTCCAAAGCGATATACGGCCTTGCCGCGATGCATGTACTCTCTCACGCACCGCATGGGAGAGCGATGCAGGTGAGGGAAATTTCGGCGATGACACAAATTTCCCATGGCTATCTTGAACAGCTTCTCTCGATTTTGCGGCGTAATCATCTTGTAAGCAGTATCCGTGGAGCATCAGGGGGGTACAAACTCTCTAGAGCCAGCCATGAGATCGAAGTCATCGACATCATAGAAGCGTTGGAAGGTCCGTTTTACAAAGTTGAGGGAAATATGGGCTCAAGTTTGATTTTAGAGTATTTCTGGGGCGATATAGAGAATAAGATGCGCGCACTTTTTGGGATGAAACTCTCTGAACTTGATCAGGCGTATCAGCCCCATTATTATGAAATTTAAGTGGGATGACTTATCGCTGAAGATTGCGTTTTGTTTCGATGAGTTTGCGATTTTGCATCATCATAGTTTCAATTTCATGAGCATTTTTACCGTTATAAACCTGCTCCACCGCCGCATTGCTTTTGGCGTACACTTCCTGATAAAAATCTTGTAGAGTAGAGCTTTTTAGATTAACTGAGGTACTTTTATAAGTAGGCTGGACACGGAGTCTTTCTTTAGGAGCATATTTTGCTAAGATAGCTTCACTTGCTTTGTTGATGCGCATACGGTACTCATTTTAAATTGGATTTGTATTTTCTTAGTAGAGTACAAGCAAAAAACGTACCTAAAATTATCACTTTATTGATCTCAAACGAAGTCATTTATGGGGTAAAATACGAGAATGAATATTACCGCATTAATCCTTATTGGAGCTTCAACAGGTGGTCCCGGTCGAATCTATTCGATCCTCTCTTCGCTTGATAGCCGATATGAGGGGACTATTATTATTGCACAGCATATGAGTGCCCCTTTTATCCCTAGTTTCGTCCATCAGTTGCAGTCGATAACACCCCTTCCTATCATCGCCGTTACCCAACCGCTAAAATTGGAAAGAGGTGAAATCTATATTTGTTCGATAACTTCCCGACTCATTCAAAAAGAGGGGGAAATTTGGTTGGAACCTATGAGTGAGGGGGATTACCCCTATAACCCTCACATTGATTTATTATTTTCATCGGCATCGCACCTCTCTCCTACGTTAAAACGGTTGGGGGTGATCTTGACCGGCATCGGGGATGATGGGGCGCTTGGATCATTATCGCTATATGAATCAGGGGGTGATTGTCTTTTTGAGAGCGAGGCAAGTTCTATTGTTTACGGTATGCCTCGCCGTGCAAAAGAGTTGGTGTGCAATGGCAATGTCGGTTCAATCGATGAGATTATCGAGCGGATAAAAGAGTACGGAGGGACAAATGTTTGGATGGTTTAAATCTAAAAATCTCCCTGAATCTACCGAAAAAGCGACTCAAAAGGTGGAAAGTTTTCTCGATCCCAGTGCAGTGTTAGAGAAGTTTACCGCTATCACCGGTATCCATTTTAAAAAAAAAGAGTCGATTACGACCTCTAAACTGATCCATTTCTGCCGGAATTATCAGATCTATTCTTTTGAGGAACTGTACTCCCGTATTCAAACGGACCGTACGATTTTGGAAGCGTTGATTAATGTCTTGACGGTGAATGAAACCTACTTTTTCAGAGAATCGCGTCAAATCTATTTTCTAGTCGATAAAGTAGTACGTGGAAGTGATAAGGTGCGTATTCTATGCGCTCCCGGTTCGACCGGAGAAGAGCCTTATTCGATTGCAATGGCACTGCTGGAGGGGGGAGTTCCAGCCCAAAGAATTGAAATTATTTCCTTGGATATCAACAGTGATGTCATATCATTGGCGAGGGAAGGGCACTATAGTACGAGATCACTTCATAAAACAGCGTTGTCATTGCAGGAAAAATATTTTATCAAAGAAGAAAATACATTTACCATTTCGGATGAGATCAAACGTCTCGTGACATTTTATACCCTCAATATTTTTGATGACCACCTTTTTGAATTGGGAAAATTCGATACCATTTTTTCACGTAATATGCTTATCTATTTTGATGAATCAACGGTTATGCGAGCTGTTGAGCGGCTTGGTCGACTTGCACGCACTAAGGAATCCTACTTTTTTTTCGGGCATGCCGATTTTGTGAAGACCCCCCCGACGTTACTGGAACATTATGAAGAGGGGATCAAGTTTTATACGATCCGTTAAAGCCCTTCGTTAAGGACGTACCACAGTCGTTCAACCTCTTTGTCATCTAAAAAGAGGGTGGAGGCATTGGTATAGAGCCACTCCAACCCTTTGGGATTGATGGAGAGGGTATGGGAGCAGTTTGTGTGTGCGGGTAAAAAAGCCCGAATCAGGGAAATATCCTCTTCAATCGGAAGGTCACAGAAAAAGCAGTTGAGTTCACGGTGCAACCGCCCCTCATGATCGAGTAGCCTGACATACGATTCGATGGCGACCCGTTTGGGATTTTGATCGCTCCAGCGAGCCGATGCATCATTTAAAAGGGCGAAATAAAACTCTCCGATCGATTCGGAATCTTTGAGATGGGGGTGAAAGAGGGTGATAAACTGCTGCCACAATCGGAGCCGCTCATACTGGCTCATCCACGGAAATCCGAGATGGATAACATCCTTCATTCGGGGGATGGAAGATTTGAGGGAGTGTTCGGGTTCGTAATCAATTTTGAATCCCATATTGATAGGGCTATGGCGTGCTCCGTAGAAGCGGTAAAGGGTCTGTAAGCTTTCCTCGGCTATTATGGTGACGATCATATCTTCTTCGCGTACACGAGTGAGTTTGATGATGAAGCCCTGCATTTATGGTTCTACTCTACACATTATTTTTTAATATCTTCATTATTTGCCGTCATTTTAACCTTTTTTAACCTAACAATCAGTAAAATAAGAAAATTTCATCTCCCTTTAAACTACTTATGTTTAAAAAGAGATTAAAAAATAATAATTTGCCGAATTTTATGGTGAAAGGTGACGATTAGAGTGGAATACCAAGACCTATTACGATCATTTAAAGACAACTGCGGATTTGGTTTGATAGCAAATATCAAAAACCGACCTTCGCATGAAAATTTGGAAAATGCGATTATTGCACTAGAGCGGATGATGCACCGTGGAGCGGTTGCGGCGGATGGAAAAACGGGTGACGGAAGCGGTTTGCTTTTATCTCTCCCTCGTGAATTTATGCGCGCTGCTGCAGCTGAGGAGGGGGTAGAACTCCCTAAAATGTATGCCGTCGCGGTAATCTTTACCCAAGATCCGTCTCAGCTATCGGTCTTAAAACGGGTTTGTGCCAACAATGATCTTAAAGTCGTGTTGGAGCGTGTCGTCCCCGTTGATACGAATGCATTGGGTGAACAAGCATTATCAACACTCCCTTCTATCTACCATATTTTTATTACACCTGATTCTTTGATGGCATCACAGCGATTTGATGCGTTGCTCTATCTCAGCCGTAAAGAGATTGAACATGAATTGGTTGAGGATGCCGATTTTTACATCGCGTCGATGTCAACCAGCGTCGTATCGTATAAAGGGCTTATTATGCCTACTCACATTAAAGAGTTTTATACGGATCTTCAAAATGAGAAGTTCAAAATTTCATTTGCCCTTTTTCATCAGCGTTTCTCTACCAATACTCTCCCAAAATGGCGTTTGGCGCAGCCGTTTCGTGCCGTTGCCCACAACGGTGAGATCAATTCGGTCGAAGCGAACCGCTTTAACGTTGCGGTAAAATCGGAATCGATCAAGAGTGAAGTGTTTACGGACGAAGAGATCGCGCGTCTCCTCCCGATCCTCCAGCCGGGCGGATCGGACAGTGCGAGTGCGGATAACTTTTTTGAGTTTTTGATCGTCAACGGTATGGATTTCTTTAAAGCGGCGCGTGCCGTTATCCCTGCACCGTGGCAAAATGCTCCTCATATGGATCCTGAACTTCGTGCTTTCTATGAGTACCATTCGACCGTATTTGAAGCATGGGACGGACCGGCGGCATTTTCACTCACCGACGGACGTTATATCGGATGTGTACTGGATCGTAACGGTCTTCGCCCTTCCAAATACATCATCACCCATGATGATACGCTCCTCATTGCGAGTGAATACGGTGTTATCGATATCCCCGAAGATCAGATCAAAGAGCGCGGACGTTTACAGTCAGGGCAAATGATCGGATTAGACCTAAAATTCGGGAAAATCCTCAAAGACGAAGATATCAATCAATATTTGAAATCGTCTAATCCGTATATGAAATGGCTCAACGAACATATGATCTATCTTCAAGAGCATGTCGATGAGCAGTATATTACCAGTTGTGAATACGACGGTTCCAACCTCATTCAGCGTCAGCGTTTTTACAATATCACTCAAGAGGTGATAGAGCAGGTGATTGAACCGATGATGCGTGATGGGAAAGAGGCGGTCGGATCAATGGGTGATGACACTCCATTGGCGGCGTTCAGTGAAAAACAGCGTCACTTTTCTGATTATTTCAAACAACGTTTTGCTCAAGTAACGAATCCTCCGATTGACCCGATTCGTGAAAAAGTGGTGATGAGTTTGAATACGGGATTCGGTGAAACCCATAATATTTTAGATGAAATCCCCTCTCACGCCAATCGTCTTAAAGCGATCTCACCGATCATTATCCGTGAAAAATTGGAAGTTTTAAAATCGTTCGGAGATAAAAAATCACCGCGCTACCAATCGTTTTACAGCAATAAAGAGTTTTCAACTGCCTATCAAGGGGAGTTAAAAGCGGCTCTCGAGACATTGGTTTCTGACGTCATCAAAGCGGTACGTGAAGAGGGTATCCGTATTGTTATCCTCGATGATAAAGATTTTGATAAAGAGCACAAATCAATCCCTATGGCAATGGCGGTTGGGCGGATCAGTCGTGCATTGTTGGATGCGAAAATCCGTCATTTGGCATCAATCGTTGCGTGTACCTCTGAGGTTATTGACTCCCATGGTGCGGCAACATTGATCGCTTACGGTGCAAGTGCTGTTTATCCTTCTTTATTATTTGCTACGGTTGCTTCGTATATTGAGCAGCACAACAAAGATATTAATTGCTCCGAAGCATTTAAATCGGTTCACCATGCCCTCAACTCGGGTCTCCTTAAAATTATGTCGAAAATGGGGATCGCAACGATTGCGTCGTACCGTAATTCAGGATTGTTCGATGTGATGGGACTAAGCCGTGAAATCGTACATGAGTGTTTCGGTGAATCGCATGCGATGATTCCGGGACTTACCTACGAAGACATTGATGCACGACTTGATCGTAACCATAAAGATGCGTTTGAAGTGGGCGGATTTAATACGATTTTCCCTCTTAAAATCGGGGGATACTATAAATTCTACAATGGACAAGAGCATCATGATTTCAATCCGGATGTGATTCATGCGATCCACCGTGTTGCCAAAACGGGCAAACGTGAAGATTTTGATAAATTGAGTGCCTTGGTTAACGGACGCGGACAAAAATTCATCCGTGATTTCTTCGAATTCAAATCCGATCGTCCAAGCATCGATATTTCAGAAGTAGAATCGAAAGAGGCTATTTTTAAACGCTTTGCATCTGCGGCAATGTCGCTTGGATCTATCTCTCCTGAAGCGCATGAGTGTATCGCCGTTGCGATGAACACCATCGGCGCACAAAGTAACTCGGGTGAAGGGGGAGAAGACGCGGCTCGTTTCGGCACGCTCAAAAACTCTAAAATCAAACAGGTTGCATCGGGACGCTTCGGGGTTACACCGGCGTATCTCCGCTCTGCCGAAGAGATTCAGATCAAAGTAGCCCAAGGGGCAAAACCGGGTGAGGGTGGACAGCTTCCGGGTCATAAAGTAAGCGGACTTATCGCACGGCTACGCTACACGATGCCGGGTGTGACACTTATCTCACCTCCGCCGCACCATGATATCTATTCGATCGAGGATTTGGCACAGCTGATTTTCGATATGAAACAGGTCAATCCGGCTGCCAAAGTGGCGGTTAAACTCGTTTCTGCCGCAGGTGTCGGTACGATTGCCGCAGGTGTTGCCAAAGCATACGCCGATAAAATTATTATCTCCGGTGGAGACGGTGGAACGGGCGCGGCACCGCTCACCTCGATCAAATTTGCGGGAAATCCATGGGAGCTTGGACTCTCAGAAGCCCATAATGCCCTTAAAGTGAATAATTTGCGGGGTCTTGTTCACGTTCAAACCGACGGCGGACTCAAAACAGGTCAAGATATCGTCAAAGCGGCCCTTTTAGGGGCTGAGAGCTATGCCTTCGGGACGGGAGCGCTCACGATCATCGGTTGTAAAATGCTCCGTATCTGTCATGTCAATAAATGTTCCGTCGGTATTGCCACCCAAAACGAAAAACTTCGAAGCGAGCATTTTGAGGGGACGGTTGAGCAGCTGATCAACTACTTCACCTATTTGGCAGAAGACGTACGTAAAATTATGGCGCAGCTCGGTTACAAAACAATGGAAGAGATGGTAGGACGCAGTGACCTGCTTCGTGTTGTTGATACGGAATTTGCACAAAAATTCGATTTTAGTGCGGTATTGCATCGGGAAGAGGGGGTTAATACCTGTCAATCACCTTCTAATGAGCCGTTTGATGACAATGAATTTGAGCAAAAAGTTCTCGCAGAGGTGATGGATTCGATCAAACACCCTGAACGCACTATCCGTATTTCACGTGATATTTGTAATCTTAACCGCAGTTTCGGTGCTAGAATCAGTGGAGAAATTGCCCACTATTACGGGGATAAAGGGCTTAAAGCCGACACGATCCGTATCCAGCTTAAAGGGATTGCGGGTCAAGCATTGGGAGCATTCCTTAATAACGGTGTCTCTATCCATCTTGAGGGTGTCGCGAACGATTACATCGGAAAAGGGATGCACGGCGGTAAGATCGTTATCCGCTCTCAAAATCAGGGTGAAGCATTCGCTGCCGGCGGAAATACATGTCTTTACGGTGCGACGGGAGGTAAACTCTTTATCGCAGGATCGGTCGGTGAGCGTTTCGCGGTACGTAACTCGGGAGCTCTTGCTATCGTTGAGGGGACAGGGGACAACGCGTGTGAGTATATGACAGGCGGTGTTGCCGTGATTCTCGGAAAAACCGGTATCAACTTCGGTGCGGGGATGACAGGCGGATTTGCATTTGTCTATGACAAAGATCACAGTTTTGTTGAAAACGTTAACCGTGAACTCGTCGATGC
>DLUI01000046.1:33694-38600 GCA_002742695.1 Sulfuricurvum kujiense
GGCAGCGATGCTGCCAGCCAAAGTGATCGTTGTATCCAATGCGGCGATCCGTTTTGTTTGAACAAATGTCCGTTGCACAACTATATCCCTCAATGGCTTAAAGCGGTTGCGGAAAAAGATTTGAAATTTGCATTTAACCTCTCCAATGAGCCCTCACCGTTTCCTGAAGTGATGGGGCGTGTTTGTCCTCATGATCGTCTGTGTGAAGGGGATTGTACCCTTAACGACGGTCACGGCGCGATTACGATCGGCGGTATCGAGACTTTTATCAATGAAGAGGGATTCAAGCAGGGACTTAAACCTTATTTTCCGGGGATTACATCGGATAAAAAAGTAGCGATTATCGGTTCAGGCCCTGCGGGACTATCGGCGGCTACCTACTTGCTCCGATCGGGTATTGCGGTAACGATGTATGAGCGCAGTGACCGTGCGGGGGGACTGCTTACCTATGGTATCCCGAACTTTAAACTCGATAAAAAAATCGTTGAACGCCGCGTTAATTTGCTTCTTGAAGCAGGGTTGGAACTTGTCACAAACTGTGAAGTAGGTAAAGATATCGAATTTGACGCTATTGCCGATAAACACGATGCGGTATTTATCGGAATCGGTGCGACTAAAAGTAAAACGGCAAAAATTTCGGGTGAGAATGCATCGAATGTGTATGCTGCTATGGAGTACCTCACCGCGATTCAGCGTAAGAATTTTTCCCTCCCGTATGAGAAAAAATTCGATTTCAAAGACCTTGATGTTGTTGTAATCGGTGGTGGGGACACTGCGATGGACTGTGTCCGCAGTGCAAAACGCGAAGGGGCAAAAAGCGTTACATGTCTCTATCGTCGTGATGCCCATAATATGCCGGGATCGGTCAAAGAGTATAAAAATGCGATTGAAGAGGGGGTTGACTTTACGTTTAATGCCTCTCCGAAAGAGGTCATTTTGAATGACGGCGGCAAAGCGGTCGGTATCCATATGGCTAAAACCGTTTTGGGTGCGAAAGATGAATCGGGTCGCCAAAAAATGGAAGAGGTCAAAGGGGGCGATTTTAACGTCAATGCTGATGTCATCATTATGGCTCTCGGATTTGATCCGTGTGTACCGCCATTTTTGGCTGAAAACGGTATTGCCGTAAACTCTTGGGGCGGAATTATCGTCAATGAGAAACATGAAACGACAACATCGGGAATCTATGCCGGAGGGGACTGCTATCGCGGTGCCGATTTGGTGGTAACCGCAGCGTATGACGGACGCGAAGCGGCACGCTCTATCATTAAATCATTGCTTCGTTAATGAACGGGTTTATTCAAGCCGCCATTCTTGCCTGTCAAGAAGTGGATGCGCTTGTAAAAGAGGGTAACACCTCTTTATTTGTGCTTCATGAGAGAGGTGCGGGGGGAGATATCAGCAACGGGGCTGATTTGCGAACCGAAGCCATCTGTTTTTCTCATCTCTCCCCTTATGGGTCAATATTTTCCGAAGAGAGCGGGTGGATGAGCCCCCAATCGGAAGCAACTATTTTTCTTGACCCGATTGACGGCAGTGATAATTTTCTCTCTCAACTCCCGTATTACGGTGTTTCCATCGCTCGTGTCTGTGGGAATAAAACGACGGAAGCCCTTGTCTGCAATCTTGCAAACGGTGATTTGTTTGTCCGAACTGAGAAGGAATATTACAGAACAACGCTGTCAAATCCTCTGATAAAACACGAAATCAACATCAACCCCTTTGCCAAAATCGGCCTTTTTGAAAAAGCACCCGAGCACCCTGATTTGATAAAAAAATTGATGGCACAAAGACTTAAATTCAGGTCCCCCGGAGCACTGGCTCTCTCGTTGGCGTACGCCCCTTATGTGAAATATGTGCTATTTTTAGGTACAATGCGCCCATACGATATCCAAGCCGGACTCTATTTGAGTGAGCATCTTCACCTCTTTTGTGATGATAGATACCTCCTCATATGTGCGGATAAAGAGCTTTTTGAGCAGATACGTTCGATTGTAGAAAAGGAGTATTTTTGAGTCTATTTAACCTGTTCGGAGACTCCGAAAAGAAAAAACAACCCACTAAGAGTGAGGCACCGTCTCACTGGGTAAAATGCCCTTCGTGCCAGTCACTGATGTATTATAAAGAGATTGAAAAACAAAACCATGTATGTCCAAAATGCGGATTTCACCTTCGTATCGGTGTAAAAGAGAGACTTGCACTTATTTGTGATGAAGGTAGTTTTGTTGAGTTCGATGCAAATCTCCGTCCGGTTGATCCGATTAATTTCGTCGATAAGAAAAGTTATTCGGCGCGTGTCGAAGAGGGGTATGCAAAAAACGGTACCTACTCTTCAGTGGTGAGCGGTGAGTGTACGATCAATGACGTTCCGGCACAGCTTGTTGTGTTTGATTTTAACTTTATGGGTGGATCACTTGGATCGGTTGAGGGTGAAAAAATTGTTCGTGCGGTAAATCGTGCGATAGAGAAGCGGATGGGATTGATTATTGTCAGTGCCAGCGGCGGGGCGCGGATGCAGGAGAGTACCTTCTCTTTGATGCAAATGTCTAAAACCTCTGCGGCTTTGGCAAAATTGGCCACTGCAAAACTTCCGTATATTTCACTCCTTACTGACCCGACAATGGGTGGGGTGAGTGCTTCTTTTGCAACGCTTGGGGATATTATCATCGCCGAACCGGGTGCCTTGGTCGGATTTGCCGGTCAGCGCGTTATTAAACAAACCATCGGCTCAGATCTTCCTGAAGGGTTCCAGAGAGCTGAGTTCTTGCTCGAAAAAGGGTCCATCGATATGATCGTAGAGCGGAGTGAACTCAAAGAGACCTTGAGCGATATGCTCAAACTGCTTCTTCCCTAATGCAGCTATACGCCCTTTGTGACACCGATACACTGCACAAAGGAGGGGTCGATATCCTCTCGTTTGCTGCTCGTGCTAAATCGTTGGGGGCAAGTGTGCTCCAATACCGTAACAAACACTCTGATATTGCTACGATTAAAACAGATTTGATTGCCCTTCGCCATGTGTGGGAAGGTTTTTTAATCATAAACGATCATTACGAGCTCGCCCCATTTTGTGACGGCGTCCATATCGGTCAGGAAGATTTGTATGCGATTGATTCTGATCCTTCTCGTGCCGTAAAAATTTTAAAAATGGCGATCGGTGAGGATAAACTTATCGGACTCTCCACCCACAATGCTGATGAGATTGAAATTGCGAATGGTCTCGATATCAATTACATCGGATTGGGTGCTTTTCGTGCTACGTCAACGAAATCGGAAGCAAAAGTACTCGGAGAGAGCCTTGATGAGATTGCGGCACATTCTAAACACCCCGTCGCCGCTATCGGCGGGGTAAAGCTTGATGATACGTTCCATCACGTTACCTACAGTGTTGTAGGGTCTGGGCTGCTGTGAATATCTCTATTGTTTCGATTGCGAAAAAAGAGCGATCTCTTTATGATCCCCTTTATCAGGATTTGATGAAAATGATCTCCCGTTTTGCCAAAGTGGATGATGTTGAGTTGTTTCCAAAAGAGATTGTAAAGGCCCACACTATCAGCGCCGAGGCTTCTCAAGCGGCCTATTCTAAGCTGCTTTCACCGATGCTGGGTAAAAATTACTCGATTGCGTTGCATCCTGAGGGAAAAAAAATGGATAGTTTTGCATTTAGTAAGCTTATAAGTGATAAAATTTCATTGCAATTTTTTATAGGCGGAGCCTACGGCTTTGAAAAAAGTTTTGTAGATCAATGTGATGTGGCAATAAGTTTATCTGATATGACTATGAGCCATAAAATCGCAAAAGCGGTTCTGTTAGAGCAGATATACCGTGCCTATTCACTGTTAGCAAACCATCCGTACCACAAATGAGGAGCATTGATGAGAGACCATGAGTTGCAGTATTTCGAGGAGATATTGCTGACGCGAAAAGCTCAGATTATCAAAAATCTTACGGGCGTAGAGAGCGAAATGAATCAGTTGCGTGAGATGGAACTCAACGACGAAGGTGACTATGCATCTGCTAGTAATGACAATTTGGTCGAAAATGCGATCGGTTCACAACAGATGCATGAACTCGAAGAGATCGAAGCGGCACTCTATAAAATCAAGTCCAAACAATACGGAATTTGTGAAATGTGTGAAGATGACATCGGTTTTCAACGTTTAAAAGTTAAACCGCATGCAAAATATTGCATCGTTTGTCGTCCTATCGTCGAAAAAAACAAACATTAAGAGGGAGAGTAAATGCAACTAAAACGGTATACCATCGCATCGCTTATTTTGATACTTCTAGTCGCTTCGGCGGTTTATTCTATCGATAACGGATCGATTTCATTTGATTTGTTAGGGATGCATTTTCCAAATTTACCGGTTGCATTTTGGGTGGTCGTCCCTCTCGTTATTATGTACCTTGCCAGTTTGATGCATATGGGGATTTATGCGTTGGTGGGCAACTTCAAACTTCGCCGTTTGAATAAAGACCATGAAAAAATGGTCGATGCGCTCCGTGATTCATTGTTGGGTGTACGTGAGCGTAATTACGTTTACAAAAGTGATGCGTATAAACTGATGGGCAAGTTGATTGACAATGCCCTCGTTTTGCCGTATGAAACGCTTCGTAGTGTCGGAAACGAGAAAATCGACGAAGCACTCCAGCTTATGCGCGATGTTAAAGAGAAGAAAAAAGTAGAAATTAAAAAATTTCACTTGTCGAATACTACTTCTATCGCGATTGAAAATAATTTGAACCGTTTTGAACGGGGTGAAATAGATGCGGATACGATCCTTGCACGCCCTGAGAGTTACGGTGAAATCGTATGTGCTAAAGCATACGAGTCGTATGTTAAAACGGCATCCGTCGGATCAGTGATGAAGTTCAAAAATTTTTTTACAAAAGGATCATTGGCTGA
>DLUI01000078.1:0-2125 GCA_002742695.1 Sulfuricurvum kujiense
CGTATTTGGATGCCGCTTCATATCCCGTATGGGTAATGACGCTGATAGCAACCCTTTTATTCTCTAACTTTTCCAGAAGCGGTGCGATCGCTTTTGCTTCTCCGAGCGAGCAGACATGAAACCAAATATCATGAGGTTGAAACGGAGGATTCTTTATGCCAAAAAATCGTGCCGGAATCGAATCACGATATTTTTTCTTGAACGAAAAGAGGATTAAAAGGGGAAGTGTTACGACGTAAAAGAACGCCGCAACCAAAGTATAAAAAAGGTCGAACGCTACGTTACGCACCGATAGCGTCAGAAGTCGGTTCTAAAAATAAGATACGGCCGCAGTGCGGGCACATTGTGATCTCTTCACCTTTGATAACGTCAGAGTACACTTTATCGCTGATCGCCATATAACAGCCCATGCACGCTTGGTTACGTACCGCAACGGCCGTTGTATTTTTTGCCCAACGACGGATTTTTTGATAAAACGATAACCCTTTTTGGTTCATCGCCCCGACCAATGCCTCTTTACGTCCGAATACCTCTTTACGCTCTTCATCGATACGTGCCAATTTGACATCAACATCGGCTTTAACGGTGGAAAGGGTCCCTTCGATATCAGCGGCTTTTGTCTCAAGTTCGTCAATTTTGCCTTGTTTGTGATCGATCAGTTTTTCCAAACGTTCAATCTCTTCGTTCGCAAAGCTTACTTGCTCTTTTGCAATCTCTTCTTCAAGTTGAAGTGATTTCATTTCACGTTCTGTTTTAACTTCACCGCTTTTGCGGCTATTCTCTTCGAGTTTCGCAGAGAGTTCCGCTAAGTGAAGCTCATTTTTGTGCTTTTTGAGCTGCTCGTCTTTAATCTCTTGCTTCAGAGCATTAATTTCATTGATGATACTGTTTTTAGTTGCTAGAAGAGCGTCATATTGAAGGTTTGCTTCTTCGATTTGCGGTTCAAACGCATCGATCTCTTTGTCAACATGAGAGAGCTCGATTAATTGTTCAAGGTGTTTGTTCATACGGTTCCTTTTGGAGTTACACGATTACCTAATTTTAGCTCAAAGATAGGTGAAGGGGTTCTTAGATGGTGAAATTATAACACTCAATCCTAATTTTTCCAAATACCCCCCTAGAACCTCGCCAAAATAGCGTTCGCTTTCATAGTGTCCGATGTCAATCATCGATAAACCGAGTGCCTTGGCCTCCATTGCATCGTGATATTTGATATCCCCCGTCAAAAAACACTCCGCTTCTATATTTCGCATCAGCGAGGCACCCGATCCGGTCACTAAAGCGCAGGTTCGGATATAATCATGGCATTTCACCCCTCGCGTATGAGGCAATCCAAATGCCGTTTTAATCTTGGCGGCAAACGTTTCATACGCTTCATCAACCCCTAAATAGGCTACAAATCCCTCTTTGGCAATGATGGGGTATCCCAAAATCTCTGTCGCAACGTAGTCGTTAAGATGGGTTTGGTCGAAGTTAGTGTGCATTGCAATATTCGTAATATTTTTACGAATCATAGGTGCCACAATTTTTGCAGGGTATTGGTTGAATTGGAGCTGTTTGAGGCCGCCGAAAATGATCGGATGGTGGGTAATCAAAAGGGCATTTTCTGGGATAGATTCGATCAACTCTTCATCGATGTCGATACTGAGCACTACATGGGTAATCTCTTGGGCAAAATCGCCGACTAAAAGTCCCGAGTTATCCCACCCCTCTTGTATTACGAAAGGGGAGAGTTCATCAAGATAGGTATAAATCTCTCGTACCGTCATTTTTCATAACTCCTTTTGTGCCGCTTAAGTCGAACATGAACCGCTTGTGAGCCTGAAAGTGGGTCGGAGAATTTGAACTCAAACTCTCCTAAAGACTCAATCAAATCTAGAAGTTTTTTATGCCCGTAACTGCGCGGATCGAATTCGGGAGATTTGTTAATCAGATTTTGCCCGATAGAACCCAGATACGACCATCCCGCTTCGTTGGTCGTATCCTCGACCGCATTGCGTACCAAGGCCAACAGAGCTTTATTATCCGGTTTAATTTTCACCGCGGCAGCCTCTTTATGATTCGCATCGCGGCGAAGGTTTTCGGTAAAAATGAATTTATCGCACACCCCGATAAACGCTTTGGG
>DLUI01000078.1:2161-7255 GCA_002742695.1 Sulfuricurvum kujiense
TGGAGACCGTGTTCTAAAAGGACGTTTTTCCATCCCTTTAGTTTCGTATCGGTCCAGTCACCGTAAATCCGTTTAACGCTGGCGATACCGTGGGAGGCGATCTCATCCATAAGCCCTGCGATGATAGAGGGCTGCGAATTGTCCGCATCGATTAAAACGGCGAGGCGTGCTTGATCATCAATCATTGATAGCTCCCCAACGACAAGAGTGCTTCACGTGCTTGCGGGAAGTCGCTCTGTAGGTCTAACGCACGCTTGTACATATTCCGCGCTTCTTCAATCTCTCCCATATCAACGAGAAGGTTGGCATAGTTATAATAGGTCTGCGCGTACGAGGCATCAATCTCTATCGCTTTGAGGTAATGATCTTGGGAACGTTCATACGCATTTTCCGCGCGATAGAGCGAAGCGATGGCGTTATGGGTAAGATCATCATTCTCATCCAGTTCCAACGATTGCTCGTACAGCTCTATCGCTTTAAGGCGATCACCCGTTTTTGCAGTGATAAATGCGAGTTTATTTAAAATCTCGGGGTTTGCAGGATCGAGGACTAACGCCTCTTCAAGGAATCCTCTGGCGCTATCAACCTCCCCTTTTTCATACGCGTTGTCGGCTTCCTCAACCAGACTTAAAGCAGAAGGCTCCGTCGCACGCGGTTCACTCTCCGGCGCTTTGGAATCCTCTAGCGTTTGGACATGTCGATAGATTTGATAGGCGAAAAAAAGCGTTGCGGCAAACATTAAAATCTGAAAAGTGCTCATTAGTGTTCCTTTTGAAACCTAAGTATAATATAATCACGTTAACTTAAAACCAAAATCGGTAGAAACTATGCCTAATAACTACAAAGATCCAGCACTTTATATCAACCGTGAGCTTTCATGGCTCCAATTCAACACCCGTGTTTTACAGCAGGCACAGGATGAATCATTACCGCTTCTTGAACGCCTAAAATTTTTGGCTATTTATGGAACCAATCTGGATGAATTTTATATGATCCGCGTGGCGGGGTTGAAAAAACTTTTTAGTGCAGGGGTCAATGTTTCGGGGGCGGATCGCTTTACACCGCTCCACCAGTTGCGTGAAATTCGTACCTATCTCCACAATGAACAGCGGGTTGTCGAAGAGTGCTTACTCGGTATTATGCATAAACTCGAAAAAGAGGGGATTTTTTTTAAATCCTATAAAGAGCTGACAGCGCAGCAACGTCACTATCTCGATGCCTATTTCAAAGAGAATATCTATCCGGTTATCGTCCCTATCGCGATCGATGCCACCCACCCTTTCCCGCACCTCAACAATCTCGGTTTTGGCCAGATCATCAAACTACGGGATAAAGATGAACCCAGTGTTGAACGCTACGGTCTCATCCGAATTCCGCGTGTTCTCCCCCGATTTGTCGACATCGACAACCGTATCTATGTCCCGATCGGAAGTATCGTTTCTGAACATATCCAAGATCTTTTCCCCGGATATGAACTGATTAAATTTTCCGCTTTTCGAGTCACCCGAAATGCCGATATCGCGATCGAAGAAGAGGAAGCGGATGATTTTATGGAGATCCTCGAAGAGGGGTTAAAACTTCGTAAAAAAGGGGAGATTGTACGGCTTGAACTGAGCAATCATGCCGATGATGATCTCCTCAATTTCTTCAACCGCCATGCGAATGTTTTTAAAGACGATATTTACCGTTTCCAAACCTATCTTAATCTCGGAGCCCTCTGGCAAGTGGTCGGAAACAAAGATTTCGCCCATCTTACAACTCCAAGCTTTAAGCCGCGTAATCTCCCCCCTCTCGATTCGGATGAGAGTCTCTATACCATTCTTGATAAAGAAGATCTCGTTCTTTTTCACCCGTTTGAGAGTTTTGAGCCGGTGGTACGACTCATACAAACGGCGGCGAAAGATCCCGATGTCGTCTCTATCCGTATGACCCTCTACCGGTCCGGCTCCAAATCGGTCATTGTCCAGTCCTTGATCGCCGCTGCCGAGTCGGGCAAACAAGTGACCGTTATGGTGGAACTGCGCGCACGCTTCGATGAAGAGAACAATCTCCAATGGGCTAAAGCACTAGAGAGTGCGGGAGCGCATGTTATCTACGGTATTACCGGATTCAAAGTTCACGCCAAAGCAGCTCTCATTACACGCCGCGTAAATGGCAAAGTCAAACAATACGCCCATTTGGGGACAGGTAACTACAACCCCTCTACCGCTACCGTCTATACCGATATCAGCTATATGACCAGCAATGATGCGATCACCTATGATCTCACTCGATTCTTTCACTTTTTAACCGGATTCAGTAAAAAAGGGAAACTTAACGAGCTCTATATGGCACCGACGCAGATCAAGCCTAAAATCCTCTCTTTGATNNGGGATGAGCGATAATATCCGTGTCATCTCCATCATCGGAAAATATCTCGAGCACGCACGTATTTTCTTTTTTAAACACTCCACTCCGCAGACCTACATCTCCAGTGCCGACTGGATGCCGAGGAATTTGCTCCGCCGTATTGAGCTCCTGACCCCGATCAGCGGTGAAGAGAGCAGTAATAAATTGCTCCAAATTTTGCAGCTCCAAAGTTCCGATAATGTGTTGGCTTATGAGTTACAAAATGATGGCAGTTATGTCAAAATCAGCCACGAAGCAAGTAATTTGATCGACAGCCATAAGATCGTTGAAACCCACACCAACAAAGTGTATAATTCGGTCAAAAAACAGGCTCCCAATTACGTGCAGCAACTCACGGCACGACTCTTTAAAGAGAGCTGAGAAGGATATTTGATGATCGGAAATTATCTGCACTACACCCCTGAGATGAAAGAACGCGTTTGGATAGCGGACTCTGCCGATGTCATCGGACGGGTGTCGATGGGGGAAGATGTCAGCATCTGGTTCGGATGTGTCGTGCGCGGTGACGTCCACTTTATCACTATCGGCGATCGAAGCAATATTCAAGATTTAAGTATGGTTCACGTCACCCACCACAAACGGGATGATATGTCGGATGGCTACCCGACTATTATCGGCAATGACGTGACGGTAGGACATCGCGTTATGCTCCACGGCTGTACGATAGAGGATGCTTGTCTGATAGGGATGTCCGCCACTATCCTCGATGGTGCGGTGATCGGAAAAGAGTCGATTGTCGGAGCCGGAGCATTGGTAACCAAAAATAAAGTCTTCCCTCCCCGTTCTCTCATTATGGGAAGCCCCGCGAAAGTAGTCCGAGAGCTTACCGACGAAGAGATAACTGAGCTCTACGCATCGGCACAACGGTATGTGAGTTTTAAAGAAAACTACCGCGCACCCAATGTTTGACCTCGTTGTTGCTGCCGATATACTCGGAATCATCGCCTTTGCTCTGAGCGGCTTTTTGGTCGGGGTACGCAATAAACTCGACCTTCTCGGTTTGATTATCTCCGCTTCTCTGACCGCCCTCGGCGGCGGTGTAGTACGGGATGTTATTTTAGGGCGTACTCCGTTTGCCTTTAACGAATACTACCCCGCAATCACTGTTATAACAACCATCTTGCTCGCTTTTATTTTTCGTCTCTATCGGCGTGAACAAATTGAGCGTCAATGGCTTTTTGTCATCTCCGATACCATCGGTTTGGTCGCTTTTAGTATTACGGGAGCTTTGCTCGCAATCGAAGTCGAATTTAATTTTTTCGGCGTTATGATTTTGAGCTTCCTCACTGCTGTCGGCGGAGGGGTATTACGCGATACGATGATTAATCAAGTCCCCTCGGTTCTCATCAGCGATTTTTACGGCTCCATTGCGGTTATCGTCTCAGTTTTGCTCCTCATCTTAGCCCAAATGGATATGATAAATACATGGGGAGTTGCTGCGGTTGCGGGATTTGCAATCTTTTTACGGCTTCTTGCGTACACTAAACAATGGCATCTGCCTACACTCAATATGGATTAACAATGCGCACTTTTAAACTACTTTTTTTACTTCTCATCCTCGGAGGAATCATCGATATCGGCCGTTTCTTCGTCTACCCCGATATTTCCGATTTAAAAGAGACCAACCCTGTCCCTACGGCATTTATGGAGTATCGCCAAGAGGAGTGGGCGGAGCAAAATCGTGATAAAGAGATTCAACACCAATGGGTCGGTATGAATAAAATCTCTCCCAACATCATTAAGGCCGTTTTGATAGCCGAAGATGACGGTTTTTGGAATCACGACGGATTCGATGTTAAGGGGATGGAAAATGCGATCGAGAGAAGTCTGAAAAAAGGGGTCGTTGCCGGAGGAAGCACGATCAGCCAACAACTCTCTAAAAATCTCTATCTCTCCCCGAGCAAAAATCCGGTTCGCAAAATCAAAGAGGCCATCATCACATGGCGTATCGAAAACACCCTCTCCAAACGCCGTATTTTGGAAATTTATCTTAACGTTGCCGAATGGGGAGACGGAATTTTCGGGATTGAAGCGGCGGCACGTCATTACTACGGAAAAAGTGCCAAGAGGCTCACCGCACGTGAAGCTTCACGATTAGCGTCCATTCTCCCTAATCCGATCAAATATAGCCCGATCGGAGATCAAAAATACGTCAAAAACCGCTCCCGCATTATCTATAAAATTATGAAACGCAGAGGGGTCGTTATCCCCGAATTTAAAGAGGTGATGACTCCTCCGAAAGCCGAAGAGAGTATGACCCAAGAGAGTAACGGAAGCATCAGCGATTTATTTAGCGAAACAGCTCATGAAGAGACCCCCTTGATCGAGACGGAAACTCCGCAAGTGAGCGAAGACACGAGTGAGGGAAATGGTTCACTGACGTTTTGATTTTATGGTACACTATCCTACTTAGTAAAAAGGATAACCCAAATGAATAAACGGACGTTTCTCAAATTTTTTGCCCTCACTACCGGCTCGCTGGCATTGGCTTCCTCAGCCGATCATGGCGCATCGGCTTCTCATCATAGCGCTCCCAATACCCAAGAGTTACAAGAAATGGCGAATAAAATGTTTGCCGAAGTGATCTCTCAAAACGATTATTACGTCAACCACCAAGGTTCCGCTTTTTTCGAAAAGTTCAAAAATTCTCAGCACCCCCGTGCAACTATCATAGGATGTTCGGAT
>DLUI01000054.1 GCA_002742695.1 Sulfuricurvum kujiense
TGCATCGACACTGATACCGCTGTCATCGGCAATCACAATCGCCTCGGAATCATCCAATGCCGCATAAACCGCACGAGCTTTAATCAACGCATTTTCTTTAAAGGTATCACCGTCTTCGATAATCTCAAACCCCTCTATCAGCTCGGTATACGGAAAAACCTCCCGATCATGAAGTAATTCAATAATCTCACGTACTTTTCCTTTGTTGGAAGTGGCCAGTACAACTTTCATTTCATTCCTTAGATTAGTCTTAGCAATATTTTCAGGGCCATCCGCCTAAAAAGCGAATGTACTATAATGACGAAAATTTTAGCTCATTTAAGGTGACAACGTGTTTAAAACAGTTCTCCCGCTCTCCGCGATCCTTTCACTCCGATTTTTCGGTCTTTTTCTCGTCCTTCCGGTACTCTCTGCTTATGCCTTAAATCTCGAAGGTTCAACTCCCTTTCTCGTAGGTGTTATCGTCGGCGGTTATGCCCTCACCCAAGCGATCTTCCAAGTACCGTTTGGGGTAATGAGCGATCGTATAGGCCGCAAACCGACACTCCTCGTCGGGCTCGTAATTTTCTTGATCGGTTCGATCATCTGTGCCGTGAGTACCGATATCTATACGCTGATGGCGGGACGTTTTTTACAAGGAGCGGGTGCCATCGGTGCCGTTATCCCCGCCATGATCAGCGATCTCGTCCATGAAGAATCCCGTGGTAAAGCGATGGCACTTATGGGGGGAACAATCGCGATCAGCTTTGCCCTAGCGATGGCGGCGGGTCCTGTTATCAGTGCGTATGCGGGTGTTGCATCACTGTTTTGGATCACTGCGATCCTCTCGATTTTGGCAATGCTCGTCCTCTTTACGAAAGTCCCTACCCCTCCGCGTATCCGTCATATTTATCACTCTACCACTACCACGGCAGACATTTTGAAAGATCCGAATCTACTCAGTATGATCATCACCAACGGAATGCAAAAAGGGTTGATGACCGTCGCGTTCGTCCTTATCCCCATTTTACTTTTAGACAGTGCGGGTGTGTTCAAATGGGAGGCCAAAGAGCTGTGGCAAGTGTATGTTCCTGCCATGTTTATGGGGCTACTCGCTATGGGGCCTGCGGCGGTATTCGGTGAAAAATACAACAAACCGCGCGAAATATTTTTGCTCTCTATCGTCTTCTTTATCGTCTCTTTTACCCTTATGGGGTTTGCAACCAAAAGCTGGGAATTTGTCCTCGGAGTCATCGCTTTTTTTATGGCGTTTAATATGATGGAACCGCTCGTTCAATCGATGATTAGCAAATACGCCAAAGTCCACCAAAAAGGGGCGGCATTAGGGATAGCTAACGGTGTTGCCTATTTCATGACTTTTATCGGGGGTGCCGTAGCCGGTATCGCGCTTCAATACTCCAACCGTGAGACTTTAGCGATCGGACTTATCGTTATAACAACCTTGTGGCTATTGTGGACATTTAAAATGCAAAATCCTCACCGCTTTTCCCATCTTTATATCTCGATGGATCATGTCGATATGGAAAAATTAAACGGCTTGGAACATGAGCATATCGCGGAGTGGTATATCAATGAGACTGAAAATATCGTAGTGGTGAAATACCGCAAATCGTTGATTGAAGAAGAGGCAATTAAAGCGAAGATAGTTAAGTAATCTTACCGTCATCCTCGGGCTCACGTGCCCTATAGAGTATGTCGAAGGGTGAAACGATTAATACCTATTTCAACCGCCAACACTTATTGCTAGACTCTTATTGAAGGTCACAAATTGTAACTTCCAAATTCAATATTATCTATAATATAGCTTTTTGGCATTTTTTCTTATGATATTAAAAAAATTCAACCAAGGTGTAAGATATGCTAAACCAAATATCGAAAATCAAATTAGTAATAACCCCTAGCTTAAGCAGATTACTTACCACATAAAATTCTTTTTGATTGTTCATCTCAGATTTATATTCCTTCAGCTCATCATCATGTAGAAACTTACTACGTGATTGCTTCAGACATATATCAATTCGATCGATAATAAAAGCTTTGCTTGGACGAAATACCCATGAAAAACAAAAAGGATCAAAATAATATTTATGTATTGGTAACATCAAAAAAATACTTATTCCATAAATAGGCATACTCCACAATAGCCCACTACCAATAAGCGTAACTATATGTATTGAAGTGCTTATTAATAAAATCCTCATTCCATTAGTAAATAATGAAGTTTCTTTTTTAAATCCTCTGTACCTTTTTTCTTCTTCAATATGCATCGATTCATTTCTTAAGGTCTTTAAATACAGTTCCATAGCAATCTCTCGTTCAGGACTTTTAAGAGTGCAGTATGGACGGTAGCGAATCGTCAGATATGCCCCTATCGCCATAATGATTCCAGAAAAAATATATAGTGGCATGACCCATGGTGCCATTTCGTACGACCTTTGATTAAACAATCACTTATTATACAAAAAATATTAGATTATGTTTTAAAATATAAAAATTAGGGGATGGATTCCCAATCGAGTTGGGAATGACAGAAATTACAACTTTATAACTCTAACGAGCGTCCCCGATTCCAAATCCCCATCTTCTTCACCACAGATCATCAATCCTGCATTTCCGAGTAAGTTGGTCAAAATCGCTGAGCTTCCTGTCTTTTTTCCCTCAAAATCGACCCAATAGCGCCCATCAACAAAACTTAGATTACACGCCGTAAATTCACTTTTGTTCGAGCGTTTGGCGAACGGTACTTTGAGCGTCGCTTCAATCACATCGTAGGGGTTCTCAACACCCAACATCCGAGCAATAAGCGGTGCGGCGTAGAGGATAAAGGTCACTGTTGAGGAATAAGCAAATCCCGGTAAAGAGATGATAAACTTCTCTCCCCTCTGCGCCACCATCACATGCTGACCCGGTTTGATATTGACCCCTTTAAAGATCACTTCGGCACCGAGTTTCGGGACGATGTGTTTGACGAAATCGTAATCTCCGACACTTACCCCCCCTGTACTGACGATAATATCGGAGGAATGGAGTGCCTCTTCGAACCGCTCCATAATTGCCGTTTTATCATCTCCTACGATCCCCATCTGCACACTCTCTGCGCCGAGAGCATCCACAAGGGCTTGTAGGGTATAGCTGTTGGAACTTCGAATCTGTCCCGAATGGCGTGATTCTTCCCCGATATCGAGGATCTCGCTCCCCGTTGCGATTACCGCTACACGAGGACGCTGTGCCACACGTATCATCACACGGTTGATTCCCGCCAATACGCCGATCTCAGCAAACCCGATTTTTGTTCCGCGCGCGATTAAGACTTCCCCCTCGCGGTAGCTTTCCCCGATCGGACGGACGGCAAATCCGTGCGGAACCGATTTTTCTATGATAATGTGTGACCCATCGACACGAACGTTTTCAATCGGGATCAGGGTATCAGAGCCTTTTGGCATTAATGATCCGGTAAAGGTTTTGATACACGCACCGCTCATCACGCCGCCGATTTCGTTGGCTCCAGCGGGATTATCACCCAAAATTTCGAGCGACTCATACGCATCTAAATCACTGTGAAGGATCGCATAGCCGTCCATTGCCGACGTTGGGTGACTGGGATAATCGCCATCCGCCACAATATTTTCCGCCAAAATACGACCCAACGCAGAGGAGAGAAAAATACGCTCGCTTCGGACAGTGCCTATACTGAGGAGACTGATCATATTTTGAGAGGTCTCGTACGAAATCATCGCTTTCCTCCCAAAATGCCTGCCCCTGCAATAGCAGTAGAACGATCCGCCGCATAAAGGCGCTGAGAGTTTTTAAGATCGTATTTCCAAATCGGAGCGGAGGCTTTGAAATCTTCGACAAACTGCTCGATCATCTCCAGTGCAACGCGCCGTTTCGGAGAAAATACCGCCGCGATATAGGAGCTTTCATGCACCAATACATCCCCTCGGCTGTGCGCCATTTTGAGCTTTGCCCCAAGAGCTTGCGCCTTGACTTGCCATGCGTCAAACCAACTGGACAAAATCGGCTCATACACATCGAAACTCAGCCCCTCAATAGCGTCTTCCTCACGAACCGTCCCGATAAAGGGGATATAGGCACCGTAGTTATACTCTGCTTCTTCTGCATACCATCGGGTAATGATTTCAGGAACATTCAGTGCTCCGTTATAAAGCTCTACCATACTCATCCACCGCACACCGGAGGGAGAAGTGAAACTTTATCACCGTCTTTGAGCAGTGTATCGAGGGTTGCAACCAGCGTATCGTTGACCGCTACCGCACAGTTTTCTAACCACTGCGCCATTTCACTGTCTTGTTTCAATACTTCGGCGACATCACGCAACGATGATGCTTCCAATGTTAGCGGTGCCTTTTGGATCGGCCCTAAAAATTCGATTGTTACCATTATTATATGTCACTTTGAGAAGATATTTATTGGGATGATTATATCGAATCCACAATAACAGTCCCTTGTTAGCCACGAGTTAGTATAATACATTCATATTTTATAACGCCAAAGGAATGCATCCCTTTGGCTACGCTAGCCGCTAAGGCACTAAAGCTTGCCTCTATCGAGGCAGAAGTTTAGAGAGGAATGAGTGTGATTTTCGGAAAAATTGATTTTATAAATCTCCTCCCTTTTCACGTATTTATCAAACGCTATGCTCGAAGCACCCGATTTCACCAAAGCCTCCATTATCACAAAGGTGTCCCCTCAGCCCTCAATCGCGAGTTTGCCATGCGCCGAATCGATGCGGCGTTTATCTCCAGCATCACCGCCAAAA
>DLUI01000053.1 GCA_002742695.1 Sulfuricurvum kujiense
GACGAGAGGATTGGAAGCACTGTCGCCGATAAATCCTCCCGCCATCAAAAATGCGAACATCGCAACGGGATTGAGCTTGAGATATTTCATCTTGGCCAAAATGATCGGAGTGAGGATCAACGCTGCCCCGTCGTTGGCGAAAAATGCCGCTACCAATGCTCCTAGAATCATCATATAGATAAACATAAGATTTCCGTTACCTTTCGACAAACGAACCATCTTGAGTGCCGAGTATTCGAAGAACCCGATCTCATCGAGTACCATAGAGAGGATGATAATGCCGATAAAGGCAAGTGTCGCATCCCAGACGATGGAGGTGACCGTCCACACATCACCCAGACTTACAACACCGAGGATTACCGCTAAAGCGGCACCCACTACCGCCGTGGTACCGATCTGCAATCCTCGCGGCTGCCAAATAATAAAAACAAGGGTAACTAAAAAGAGCGACACCGCTAAAATCATAGTCTTCTCCAAAAACAGATGGGGAAATTGTATCATAATATCAATATATCTTGATATATTATTTTTATTTCGTTACACTTTCACAAATCGGAGGGAATGCATGGATATCTTTTTAGAAACCGTATCGGCACTTAACGATGAAACCCGTATCAAACTCCTCGCTTTTTTAGATAAACACGGTCCGCTGTGTGTCTGTGATCTCCAAGAGAGTTTTGGGATGATTCAATCGCGTCTCTCACGCCACCTCAAAATCCTCAAAGAGGGGGGATTTTTACGGGTGGATCGATGCGGTACTTGGGCGCATTACTCTATCCGTACCCCATTGGATCGTTTCCGAAGTGAAGCGTTAGCTGAAATCCGCTGTTTAGAACTCGATTTACCCCCTTTGCAAAAATTATCAAAATCAGGAGACTGTAAATTATGAAAAATGTCCTTATCCTCTGCACAGGCAACAGCTGCCGCTCGATCATGGGTGAAGCTCTCATCAATGCGAAAATGGGAGATTGCGTATTTGCCCAAAGCTCAGGGGTCAAAGCGAGCGGCAAAGTCAATCCGAATGCTCAAGCACTATTAGAGTCAAAAGGATACTGGAGAGAGGAGTACCACTCCAAAGTGATCGATACGGTGATCGACACTCCGTTCGATCTCGTCGTCACTGTCTGCGATCATGCCCATGAGACCTGCCCGATGTTCCCAAAAGCGGTCAAGACAATCCATGTCGCATTTGAAGACCCAAGCGGTAAGGCAGTCGAAGAGTACGCAAAAACTTTGGCTCTTATCGAAGAGACACTCCTCCCTATCATCAAATCCGAATTGTGTGACTGATTATGTGGCAGGAGAGCGTCAACATTCTCGTCTATGAGTGGCTTCAACTGCCGCGAGAGGAGAAGCTCTCCGATGCGCTGAACTTTTTCATCTACGACACACTCAAAATCCTCTTTTTACTTATCGTTATTATTTTTGTTGTAACTTTGTTACGCTCTTACTTTTCAACCGAAAAGGTACGTGAATACCTCAGTAAAAAGCATGAATATACTGGCAATGTTCTCGCCGCACTGTTCGGGATTATCACCCCGTTTTGTTCCTGCTCGGCGATACCGCTTTTTTTGGGATTCCTCCAAGCACGCATACCGCTGGGGGTGACGTTTAGCTTTCTCATCTCAGCTCCACTGAATAACGAAATTGCCATTGCAATGCTCTTTGGGATATTCGGCTGGAAAGTGACGGCTCTCTACATCGGGTTTGGTTTGCTGGTGGCGATTGTCGGCGGTATTATCATCGGACGGCTCGGGATGGAAAGTGAGATTTTGATCGACGTTAAACCGATAGAGGGGGAGATTCACGCCGAAACTCAGGTTATCCCGTTTGCAACACGTCTGCGCGATGCGTGGGATTACACACTCGATATTCTTCGTAAAATCTGGCTCTATGTCCTCCTCGGTGTCGGGGTTGGGGCTTTTATCCACGGCTATGTTCCCACCGAGTTCATCACCTCCATCGCAGGGGCAAACAACCCGTTTGCCGTACCGCTTGCCACTCTACTGGGGATTCCGATGTACTCCAATGCGGCAGGGGTAATGCCGCTTATCGAAGTGCTCACCTCTAAAGGGATGCTTTTGGGAACAGCGCTGTCGTTTATGATGGCGATCACCGCCCTCTCCCTCCCCGAAGCGATGATACTCAAGCGGGTCATGAGCCTCAAACTCATCGCGATCTTTTTCGGAACGGTGACGCTGGGTATCATCGGTGTCGGATACTTGTTTAATGCACTATTATGAGAACGCCAACGGAGTAAAACCCCGTTAGCTACGCTAGCCGCTAAGGCACTAAAGCTTGCCTCTATCGAGGCAGAAATTATTTAATAGGAGTTAATATGAAAATCGATATTACTAATCAAGCGGGCGGCGTGAAAGCATTTCTCAGCGGTTTCAGTACCGAAGAGCTGGAGGCGAAGATTGAAGCATGCCAAAGCGGTAATTGCGACTGTGCGTGTGATCCTGCACTGATGCAAAAGATTGAAGGAATAGAGTTAACTACGGTCGAAGGCGGCTCAATGCTAAGTATTACTGGTGATGTGAATGCCGATACACTTGCACCTATGATGAAAGAATGTCTATTTGGAGAAAAACAATGAAAATCGAAATACTCGGAACCGGATGTTCCAAATGCAAAGCCCTCGAAGAATCAACCAAACAAGCGGTCGCTCAAAGCGGCAAATTCGCCCAGATCGAAAAAGTCGAAGACATCATGAAAATCATGGAATACAATGTCATGAGCACCCCCGGACTCGTGATTGACGGGAAAGTAGTCAGTAGCGGAAAACTCCTTAGCGTAGCGGAAATCGTCGAACTGATCAAAGCGCATTAGTGGAAGCTTTTTTTATCTCCCTGCTGGAGACGCACGGTCTCATCGTCTTTGCCGCCGCGTTCGGTATCGGAGCCCTCACTTCCCTCGCCCCCTGTTCCATCGTCTCGGTTCCATTACTGGTGGGGAGCGCACTGGGGATGAGTTCCCATTTGTCTCCTAAAGAGCGGGTACGATTTACCTATATTTTCGCCTCTCTCTTTGCCCTCGGTGTTGCGGTGAGCTTTTCGATTCTCGCCTATATGGTGGCGAAAATGGGCTATTTTTTCTCCATCGCGCCGTTGGAGGCGTATATCGGCGGAGGGATCGCCGCTATCGCTATCGGGCTCTATTCGTTGGGTGTTCTACCTGAAGTTATCGATAAAAGCCGCTGGATGAGCCGTCTCATTACGCTGCGCTACGTGGGGGCATTTTTGATCGGGATGCTATTCGGTCTCGTATCGACACCGTGCGCTTCGGCTCCGTTGGTCGCCATCATCACCGTCGCCGCCAACGCCCCTGAATGGTATGCGTATGCTCTTGTCCTCATCTTTGCCCTCGGACACTCCTTGCTCCTCCTCGCTGCGGGGGTATCGGTCGGATTTGCCCAAAGTGTCGCCAGCAGTGGTAAAATAGCTTTTATCACAAACTGGGTGACAAAACTCTTTTCCCTCGCCCTCATCGGGATCGGAATCTATTTTTTCACCTTAGCCTATCAACAACTCTAAAAGGAACGTCATGAAATTTTTTGCCCTACTCGCAACATTATCTCTCTCCCTACTCGCCGCCGAGCTTCAACCCCACCCCTACGCCATTGTCAAAAAAGAGATCGGCAAAGGTCAGGTGGTGATGGTCGAAGCGGGCTCGACGATGTGCCAAGCGTGCAAAGAGATGGCAGAACTCCTCTACGCCGAAAAACAGATCGATCCGAAACGTAAAATCTTTTTTGTCAATGTCGGCGAAGAGCGTGACGCGGCGCGTGCGTTGAAAATCCAGATGATCCCGACACAGATCGTGTATGACGCCCAAGGGCGTGAAATCGATCGTCACATCGGCGGATTTACGACCGATGGACTCAAACGTTTTTTGGCGAAGCATAAAATCTAGGAGTACCTATGAAAACAATCATTTTTTCTCTACTATTGGCTTCCATCGTATCGGCAGAGAGTTTTGAGAGTTATCTCAAACGTTTCGATTACAACGAGCGGACAGAGATGAAGATCAAAAGCCTCGAAGCGGTCGAACTTTACAAAATGGGTGAAGTCGAATTCGTCGATATTCGCTTCCGTGAGGAGCAGGCGGTGTGGAGTTTTCCGTTTATGAAAAAAATCCCCCTGAACGAACTCCCTGATCGTCTAAACGAACTCGACAAGAATAAAACCATCGTCACCGTCTGTCCCCATTACGACCGTGCGGAGATGGCACGAATTTATTTGACGCTCAAAGGGTATAAAAGCCGCTATCTTAATGATGGACTGCTAGGGTTAGCCGGATATTTACGCGGGGATGAAGCGAAAGAGTTTATCGAGGAGACGTCGAAAAAATAGGGAATCTACCCTTAGTACTCTTTTATGATTATTTTATAACTAAAAGACTAGACTAGTGTTATGCGAAAAACATATCTAAAAAAGGCAGGCACTATGAATGTAACAATCACCTCCGTTTTGGCAAGAGAAATTTTGGATTCGAGAGGCAATCCTACGGTCGAAGTAGATATCCAACTCAGTGATGGTACAAAAGCCAGAGCTGCCGTCCCCTCCGGTGCTTCTACAGGTGAAAATGAAGCCTGTGAACTCAGAGATGAGACTTCCAAACGCTACGGCGGCAAAGGGGTTATGAACGCAGTAGCAAACGTCAACGGTGAAATCGCTCAGGCGGTGATCGGTATGAACCCGTTCGATCAAAAAGGGATCGATTCGGCAATGATTGCGCTGGATGGGACGGAGTATAAAACCAGACTCGGAGCCAATGCCATACTCGGTGTCTCTCTCGCCGTAGCGCGCGCCGCCGCTAATTCTATGGGGATTTCGCTCTTTCGCTATCTTGGCGGAGCAGATACCTACACTATGCCCGTTCCGATGTTTAATGTCCTCAACGGCGGTGTTCATGCCAACTGGCAAGGTCCCGACTTTCAAGAGTTTATGATCGTCCCCGTCGGTGCTTCAAGCTTCAAAGAAGCGTTACGAATGGGTGCCGAAACCTATCATGCACTCAAAAAAGTGCTAAAAGAGAGCGGGCATTCGGTCAATGTCGGAGACGAGGGAGGATTCGCTCCCTCACTTAAATCGAACGAAGAGGCGGTAGAGACAATACTCAAAGCTATTATAGCCGCAGGGTATCGCCCGAAAGAGGACATTATGATAGCCCTCGATCCGGCGTCCAGCGAATTTTACGAAGAGGGACTCTACAATCTACGAAGCGAAAAGAGAAAACTCACCTCCGCTGAAATGGTGGAACTCTATGCCCAGTGGGTGGAAAAATACCCGATAGTCGTCCTCGAAGACGGTTTGGCTGAAAACGATTGGGAGGGGTGGAAACTCTTAAACGCTACACTCGGAGAGAAGATCGAGCTTGTCGGTGATGATCTTTTCGTTACCAATCCAAAGTTTATTGCACGGGGAATAGAGCTCAACGTTGCAAACGGCGTACTGATCAAGCTCAATCAGATCGGTACCCTCTCTGAGACAACGGAGGCCATTTCTATGGCATACAAAGCAAACTGGGGTGCGATGGTCTCACACCGCAGCGGAGAGACTGTCGATAGTTTTATCGCCGATTTGACGGTAGGATTAGGGACGAAACATCTCAAAACGGGAGCGCCTGCACGGGGAGAGAGGGTCGAAAAATACAATCAGCTCATGCGGATAGAAGAGGAGCTCGGAAGCTCGGCTGTGTATGCCGGACGCGGAGCTTTTGTACATTAGGTCAATTACTTATTTCTCAATAATAAGCTGAGATACCTGCTGACTCATCACCTGATTTTCGATGATGATATTCGTAATACCGAGCTCGGCAATGATATTTTTCTCGTGTTGCGTGTGTACTTTTACAATAATTTTAGAGTTATCGACAAACTGCTCTATAGTCTGGCATACGTGATAGAGTTTCGCGGGATTATCAATGGCGATGATAACGTATTTTGCAAACGTGATATTGGCTTTTTTTAACACCTCTTTTTTGAGTGCATTGCCGAAAATAGCGGGCTCACCCATCTTCTGGATCTCGTGAAAGGTGTTAATGTTGTTTTCGATCGCGAGATAAAACTCCCCTTTTTCTTTGAGTGCGCTAGCAACATTGCGTCCAAACTCTCCAAACCCTAAAATAATCGTGTGATCTTTTAACTCATCCGAAAAGAACTCATTGGCAATATTTTCATCCTCTTTTTTGATAAACATATCGGTTAGTGGCGTTAAATGTTTCAAAATGAGAGGGGTCATAATCATCGATAAAACAATAGTAGCAATCAACACTTGGCTGTAGGGCTGGGCAATCAGATCGTTTGAACGCGCCAGCTCTAAAATCGCCAGTGAAAATTCCCCTATCTGTATAAGGCTGAGGGCTGTTTTAAGACTCACTCTTTTACTTTCATTGAGTCGTACAAGAGCGAAAATGATGATGAATTTTAACACCATAACGCCGATCAAAAGCAATACGATGATATGCCATTGAGCGATAAGGAGGAAAAAATCTATCTGCATCCCTACGGTAATAAAAAAGATTCCGAGCAATAAATCCCGAAAAGGGATCAGATCGGCTTCTGCTTGGTGTTTGTATTTGGTTTCGGCGATGAGCATACCCGCGATAAACGCACCCAGAGAATAGGAAAAACCAAGGATATGGGCTAAATACGATGCCCCGATAGCCAAAAACAGAACGCTCCCGACAAAAAGTTCATCAGAGTTTGTTTTTAGGATTTGGGTTAAAAAAGGCTCTAATATATGCTTTCCGAATACCCATAAGAATGCCAACAAAATCACGGCACTGATCAACATATCCTGCAAGGCCGAAGTGATATCATGCGCGCTGCTGCTCATAAATCCGATGATCAACAAAATCGGGATGACCGCAATGTCCTGCATAATCAAAATTCCCAGCGATCGCTGCCCATGTCGGCGATTTATCTCACCGCTTTCGTTTAAAAGTTTGAGGACGATAGCAGTCGAGGAGAGGGCAATGACAAGTGAGATAATAAAGGATGAGTTTTGATCGAGTTTCAAGCCGTAATGAGCAACCAGATACACGATCGTGGAGGTGAGAAGAATCTGCAATGTCCCCGTTACAAATACCTCATGTTTCATCCGTTTCAAGTGCGCCAGCGAGAACTCAAGTCCGATGGTGAACATCAAAAAGACAACCCCAAACTCGGCGATCGCTTGAAGATCGTGATTACTGACGGCATGATGAAGATTAAAAATATAGGCTATAGAGGTACCGGTAAGAATGTACCCGATGATCGTAGGGAGATGAATTTTTCGGACAAAAATATTGATAAGGAGAGATAATAGCAATGTGGTTACGATAATCGTTAACATGCTATCTCTGCCCTTAATTTTTTTAGCTTATTGTAACGCAAATATAAGAATGTTATTAATGTCCGCCCATCACTTTGTCAATTTCTGAGGGTTTATCGTGAACACCGAAACGGTCGATGATAGTACGGGTTGCTTCATTCTGTCCAATTACCTCCACCTCTTTGCCCATATTTCGCAGTTTTATCACCGCTTTATCGAGAGCATAGACAGCCGTAATATCCCAAAAGTGCGCACGGGTAACATCAATAATGACATTTTTGACATCCTCTTTGTAATCAAACGCATCGGCGAAACGATCTGCTGAGTTAAAGAAAATCTGCCCGATGAATTTATAGACACGGGTACTGCTTGTCTCTTCGAATGATTTATCCCAATACATAAAATGGCTGATTTTATTGGCAAAAAATAACGATGCAAGAAGTACCCCCGTAAAGACACCGAGGGCGAGATTATGGGTTCCGACAACGACAAATACGGTTGAGAGCATCACAACATTGGTCGAAAGAGGCAAGGTTTTCAACCCTTTGATCGAATCCCAGTTAAACGTGCCGATGGAGACCATAATCATCACCGCAACAAGTGCCGCCATCGGAATAATTTTGATCAAATCCGACATAAAGACAACCATAATGAGCAACAGAACTCCTGCAATCAACGTCGAGAGTCGCCCCCGTCCCCCTGATTTGATATTGATGACCGACTGTCCAATCATTGCACATCCTGCCATCCCCCCCATACATCCGCTGGCAATATTCGCAATCCCCTGCCCTTTAGCTTCACGGTTTTTATCACTGTCGGTATCGGTCATATCATCGACGATCGTTGCCGTCATAAACGATTCTAACAACCCCACTGCCGCCAAAGCAGCCGAATAAGGGAAAATGATAGAGAGTGTCTCAAAATTCATCGGAACATCCGGCCATAAAAAGATCGGCAAGGTATCGGGGAGTGCACCCATATCACCGACCGTACGAACATCGATCCCCATCACTACCGTTACAGCGGTTAAGACGACAATGGTCACGAGCGGTGAGGGGATCAATCTACCTAGCTTTGGGATATAGGGGAAGAGATAAATGATTCCAAGCCCTGCCGCCGTTAGGGCATAAACATGCCACGTGACATTGGTGAGTTCGGGGAGTTGCGCCGTAAAGATCAAAATTGCCAACGCGTTCACAAATCCGATCACGACGGTACGGGAGACAAAACTCATCAAAACGCCGAGTTTCAAATATCCTGCAAGAATTTGCAATACCCCCGTAAGCAATGTTGCCGCCATCAGGTATTGTAGGCCGTGCTCTTTTACGAGCGTCACCATGAGCAGTGCCATTGCTCCTGTCGCGGCAGAGATCATACCTGCACGACCACCGACGAATGCGATAACCGTTGCGATACAAAATGAGGCATAAAGACCCACTTTGGGATCAACCCCCGCAATGATCGAAAAAGCGATCGCTTCAGGGATAAGAGCGAGGGCAACCACGATTCCGGCGAGAATATCGCCGCGAATGTTGCCGAACCACTCTTGTTTTGGGGATAGTAATAGCATTTAGTTCCTTGAAAGCAAAAAAAGTTGCAGGTATAGAGTGAGGAAATTTTAGCTAAATCGACCTAAACAAGGGGTAAAATAGATCTTTTCAAATTTAGAGTACGAGAGATTAATGAAAACTCCACCCTTAAACAAAAATATTGTTGCACTGGGAGCTAATAGCTTTTTTACCGATTTCTCAACCGAAATGATCCTCCCCCTCCTTCCGATTTTTTTAGAGCGATTTCTCCATGCGACCAAAACACAGATCGGTCTGATCGAGGGGGTAGCAGAGCTCTCCGTTGCCCTCCTCATCGCCCTTTCAGGTTTTTATTCGGATCGTTTAGGACGTCGGAAAGGGATTGTTGTTTTCGGATATGGTATATCCAACCTCATCAAACCGCTTGCTTTTTTTGCACAAAGTGCCACGATGGTCGCAACGATTCGTATCGGAGATCGTCTAGCGAAAGGGATACGGGTTGCACCGCGAGACGCTCTTATCAGCGCTTCTACCCCTAAAGAATCCAGCGGCTTTGTCTTCGGTTTTCATAAAATGATGGACGGAGCGGGGGCACTGGCGGGTTCTTTGGCTACTTTTGCACTCTTATGGGCGATGGGAGAGAGCGAAGAGACGTTCCGCACCGTATTTGCTCTGAGCCTCATTCCCGGTGTTATTGCTATGTCTATTCTCATCTTTGTCGTGGTCGATAAACCGTTTGAACCATCACCGATACGCCGTTTTCGTCCCGAAGCGCTCCCTAGCTCTTTTTATTGGCTGGTAGCTTTCCAGAGTCTTTTCAGCCTCTTTGCCATGAACTACTCGTTTATGATACTCAAAGCCGGAGACAACGGCCTCTCCCTCTTTATGATCCCCCTCGCCTATGCCCTCTATAATCTGACTCAGGCATTTTTTGCCATCCCGATCGGCCGCCTTGCAGATCGCTACGGAAAACCGGCTCTCCTCTCTTTTGTCTATCTTGCATTCGGTCTAGGCGCTTTATGTATGGCCTCGGGAACCGTATGGGGGGGGTGGACAGGATTTGCGATTTACGGTTTTTTTGCCGGCGGATTTAATTCACTTGCTAAAGCTATCATCTCTGACACCGCACCTCTAGAGCTTAAAGCAACCGCTTACGGGATTTACTTTAGTGCCGTCGGCTTTGCCACCCTCGCATCGCTCATCATTGCCGGTTGGCTTTGGGATCATTTTGGAAGTACAACACCTTTTTTGATTGCCGGAAGTATGGCATTACTCCTCTGCGGAATTTTATTTCTCTCTCGTAGACAATTTGTTTGCCATTAGTTACTATACTATCTAACTCACTTTTTCGAAGGGGCACCTATGAATATCCCCGATTTACCTTGGTCAAAGTCAATAGATTCTCTCTTAGTGGAGTTAGAGAGTTCTAGTGTTGGGCTTGACGCCAACGAAGCGGAAAATCGCTACAAACGATTCGGCTCCAACTCCCTGATGGTAGAAGAGCGTTCCAAACTCTCAATGTTAATTTCTCAATTTGCCAGCCCCATCGTCCTCATCCTCATTGTTGCGGGGATTATCAGCTTCGCTATGGATCACACCAAAGACGGTATTATCATCCTCGCTATCCTCATCATCAATGCCCTGCTGGGATTTTATCAGGAGCTTAAAGCCGAAACCTCTATTCGTGCACTTCAGCGACTCACCGAAAATCATGTACGGGTATTGCGCAGCGGGATTGAGACGCTCCTCCCCTCTCACCAACTCGTCCCCGGTGATATCATCTTACTCGGCGAAGGGGATCTCGTCCCTGCCGATGCACGCTTGATAGAATCGCACGCTCTGCAGGTGGATGAAGCGGTACTCACCGGAGAATCGCTCCCCTGTGATAAATCAGCCGATTCGGATGTCAGCTCAGAAGCCCCTATGTATGAACGTCTCAACTCACTCTATTCGGGAACCTCAATTTTACGCGGGAAAACAACCGCTCTCATATGCGCCACCGCCGAATGGACTGAAATGGCAAAAATAGCGGAAGCGGCACAAAAAATCTCTCCCGAATCCCCATTGACCCGTTCAATGCGCCATTTTTCAAAACAACTTCTGATCGCTATCGTCCTCATTCTCCTCATACTCGGTGCCTTTGCAATTGCCCAAGGACGCAGTGTCGATGAGATGATCTCCTTTCTCCTCGCTCAACTCGTTTCCGCCGTCCCTGAGGGGCTTCCGATCGTTATCACCCTCATTTTAGCGATCGGTGCCTATCGTCTCAGCCAGCACAAAATTCTAGTGCGCCATCTCCCCTCCGTCGAATCGCTCGGAAGTGCCACCGTTATCGCCACCGATAAAACGGGAACCATTACCGAGGGGATTCTCTCCGTCAAAAAGACAATGATACTCGATAAAGAAGAGCTTCTTCGCTGTGCGGCACTCTGTAACGACTCGTATGATGACAAAGGGGACGGTATTGATGTCGCCCTCGCCCAATGGTTGGGAGACGATTATCTCATCTTGCGAGAGCAATTTGAAAGGATCTATTACCACCCATTTGATCCCATCACGAGGATGATGGGGACCATCAACCGTATCGACTCAGAAGAAAAACTCTATCTTAAAGGGGCCTACGAAGCCCTCATTCCCCTCGCCCAAAACACCCCTGAGCAACTCGAAGAACTGCAAAAATCGCACGATAGTATGGCATCGATGGGGTTACGTGTTTTAGCCTTCGGTGTGAGCGATCACCATTGGGAAGATCCCGTTCATGCACCGACTCGTATCGTTGGGCTCATCGCGTTCGCCGACCGTCCCAAAGCGGATGCCGCTGAGGCGATAAAATTAGCCAAACGTGCCGGAATCCGCCTCATCATGATTACCGGAGACAACCCTATCACCGCCGAAGTGATCGCCTCTGAAGTGGGATTAAACCACACAGGACAAAAAATTCTCACAGGAGCGGAAATCGACACTCTAAGCGATGAGGATCTCACAAAGCGCTTGGAACATACGGGGGTGATAGCCCGCGCTATGCCGGAGCACAAATACCGAATCGTCCAACTTCTCCAAAAACAAGGGGAAATCGTTGCCGTCACGGGAGATGGGGNNAATGGTACTCGTCGATAACAATCTAGGAGTCATCGTCGATGCGATCCGCCAAGGGCGTGTCATCAGCGACAATCTCCGCAAAGTCCTCTTTTATCTCCTCTCCACCTCTCTAGGAGAGATTATCCTCATCAGTATGGCTATTTTGATGGCTTTGCCCCTCCCCCTTCACTCGACCCAAATACTGTGGATTAATATCGTCACCGACGGTATGTGTGATAAAACCTTTGCAATGTGCGATGAAGAGGGAGATGTGATGAAA